>JAAZLW010000102.1 GCA_012799135.1 Bacillota bacterium
AGCCAGAATGGGCGAGGCCCTAGTGCGTCTAGGGCTTACCATCGAATGAGCGAGCATCTCGGGCAGACACGACTATGTAAAATGAGGTCGTTGTCTGCCCATTCTTTATCTGCAGGTTCTGATCTTAGAAGTCCTTGAGCATTGTGCATCTCAAAGATTGTTCTGCCGAAGAAGGAATCTTGAGTATCGCCTAGAATTGGAGCAATAGGTGCGAATTACGATCATAAGGACATCATACCACCATACAACGGAGCGGGTACAACCAGACCATCTACCCTATGACATGTCACTATCACTCAAGCTCTGATGCAGATGGATGACCGCTACCAGGCCGGTCGGGTTAGTACCGTGGAAAAGAGAGGGGCTAATGAAGGATGAAAGCTATCTATGAAAAATACGGTCTTACCCCTGTGATAAACGCAAGGAGTTCGGCCACCTTACTAGGGGCTGCGCAAGTGGGCCCTTACATACGCGAAGTAGTGGCAGACTCCTTGGGGCTTTCCTTTGCTATGGCCGAGCTTCAGAAGCGCGCAAGTCAAGAGATCGCTTCATTTACAGGAGCAGAAGCCGGTTGTGTAACTGCTTGTACAGCTGCGGGTCTCTCGGTGGCGGTGGCCGCCTGTATAACTGGTCGGGATCCACATCGTATTAAGGAATTGCCACGGGTGGAGGGACTCAAAGATGAGGTTGTGATTGAAAAAGGCCACGTAATCTCCGCAGGGGATGCCCCGATGTATCAAGTGGTTAGGATCACGGGTGCGACTCTGATTGAGGTAGGTGAGGCCGCAGACTGCGGGGTCTTCCAATTGGAGGCCTCCTTAATGGAGCAAACTGCTTGTGCTTTATATGTAATTACTCCCAGATCTTCTGAGGCGGGTCTAATTGACCTGGAGACCTTCATTGAAGTTTGTCATTCCAAGGATGTGCCGGTGATTGTTGATGCGGCTGATGGTCGGGGCCTACGGGAGATTGTCGCCTTAGGAGCCGATATTGTTATCGCTAGTGGTCATAAGTGGATTTGTGGACCGACCAGTGGAATCCTGGCCGGGCGGAAAGAGCTAATCCAAGCTTGTTACATGCAGGAAATGGGCATAGGGCGGATGATGAAGGCTGGCAAGGAAAGCGTAATCGGAGTAATTGCTGCTCTTGAAGTACTAAAGCGAGACGGTTGGGCAGGAAGGCACCCACACCAACGAAGACTCATTGAGATGATGGTGGATCGTCTATCGCATCTAAAAGGATTGAGAGTAGCCTCAGTATCGCCCCTGGATTCGCCTGCCGCCTGCTGGTTACGGGTGGATGTAGATGGCGAGAGCGTTCCATTCACCGCTTGGCAGCTTACACAGCAGTTAGAGCAAGGGATTCCTTCGATTAAGACCCATGATTATGATGTGCGATTGGGGTATTTCCATATTGAGCCCTTCTTTCTATCCGAAGATGACGCCCAGTTGATCTGCTCTAGATTGGAAGAGGCGTATCATCAGTTGGCTAATCAATCCTCAGTGAAGGCCGAGGCAGGTTCTCGGGGTCCGACCCGTCTCGATCGAGTAGCGGACATCTACAGAACATGGTTAGGTGATTAACGTGGATTTTGACATAATCATCCGGGGAGGGCTTTTGGTCGATGGAACTGGCTCTCAAGGCCACCAGTGTGATCTAGGAATAAAAGCAGACCGCATCGTGGCAATGGGTCCTCACCTAGAAGGCCATGCCCAGGAAGTTATCGATGCAGATGGAATGGTGGTAGCGCCTGGCTTCATCGATACTCATTCTCATTCAGAAGTCATGTTGCTTGCTGAGCCTCAACATGAAAGGGGGCTTAGGCAAGGTATTACCACGGAGATACTTGGCCAAGATGGCCTTTCATATGCACCACTTTCCAACAATAATCTGCAACTGTATCGGGCATATTTGGCCGGTCTAAATGGGAACCCGGATATTAACTGGGATTGGTCGAGTGTGGCCGAATACCGCAGCCGCTTTGATGGCACTGTTGCGATTAATACGATTTACCTCATTCCCCACGGTACTTTACGTTTGGAGGTTCTGGGCATGAGGGATCGTCCGTTAGTTGGAGAGCCACTTGAGCGAGCGAAAGCTCTCTTGCGTCAGGGGTTTGAAGAAGGTGCAGCCGCCTTCTCCACAGGCTTGAGCTATTACCCCGGCGCATGGTCGAATACAGAGGAGCTAATCGAACTGGGCCGAGTCGCTGCCGAATATGGCAGGCCCTATGTAACACACCTCCGCACAGTCTTTCGAGAGCCACAGGCGGATTATCATCGGGCGGGTGTAGAGGAAGCCTTAGAAATAGGGCGTCAGACAGGTGTGCCAGTACACTTCTCACACTTTCGCACTTCTCCGGCAACCGCAGGTTGTGTCGGTCATTTATTGGGCCCGATTAGAGAGGCAATGGCAGGGGGGTTGGATATTACCCTGGAGACTTATCCATATTCCTTCGGTAGCGGGTATGCTGTAATGTATTTGCCCCCATGGGCACAAGAGGGTGGAGTTGAGTACACCCTTCAGAGGCTAAGTGATCCTGTAACTCGGCAGCGCATTCGAGGCGAGATAGCCGGCTCTCCCTTCCCGCCATCACCGGAGGAGACCTGTACCCATGTAGCAAGTAGGGACTACCAATGGGCTGTCGGTCACACCTTTCGGGAAATAGGTGAGCGATTGGGAACCCACTGGCTTGATGCACTTCTATTGCTAATGCTGCATTCCAGGTTAAGAGTGGGAATGAAAGGGCCACCTACCCCGGATCCCGAGGTAGAAGAGCAGATCACGCGTGATCTGCTTCAATTGATCTCTCTGCCGTACTACATGGTGGGTAGTGACTCAATCCCTACTGGTGAGAGTCCCCACCCCAGGGCCTATGGCTGCTTTCCGCGGTTTCTAAGGCTGGCTAGAGAATATGGCTATCCAGAACTAGAAACTTTGATCCATCGGATGACCGAGTTGCCGGCCCGGCGCTTTGGATTGCGGGATCGGGGAGTGTTGGCCTTGGGTAAGGCAGCAGATGTAGTGGTATTCGATCCTATGGAGACAAGAGACTGTGCGGCTTTCGGTGAACCTAAGCGTTTGGCCTTGGGTGTCCGGGATGTATTGGTCAATGGTCAATTGGCAATCAAAGATTTCCAACTGACCGGCTGTTTGGCAGGGCGGGCCTTGAGTCCCGCATGAGTGGAGGCAGCAGAGTATGAAGAATTCCTTAGAACCGATTAAACGCAATTCACTTTCGAATCTGGTCGCCGATAGAATACTGGACCTCTTACATGTAACCGGCTCAAAATCGGGCGATCGACTACCCACTGAACGTGAGCTATGTGAGCAGCTACAGGTTAGTCGGACAGCACTACGGGAGGGGCTAAAGGAACTGCAAGCCATGGGAGTGATTGAGACTCGACATGGTGATGGGAGTTTCGTGAGTAAGATATCTGTTGATGAGCTCTTTACTATTAATTCTGTCCGGCTGCAAGTGATTGAGATCAATCCTGAGGAGTTGCTGCACATTACGGAAGTGCGCTTTCTCATCGAAGGCGAGACGGCACTATTAGCCGCCAAGCAAGCCAATCCTACGCAGCTGGAGGCGATTGAACACCAATTACAGAGACTGATCGCAGCCGGTGGGGTTGGTCCCAAATCACTCAAGCCCGATTTGATGTTTCATATCGAAATTGCTGTGGCCAGTGGTAACATCATTTATCCAAAGCTGCTACGGCTGTTGATGAACCTGACCATGAGGTATCGGGATGAGATCATTGATGATTTCCCTGAGCCATATACTGGGGCCACTATTGAGGTGCATCAAAGGATATTCGATGCAATAGAAGCCGGTGCTGGGCATGAAGCAAGAGCAGCTATGAGAGAACACTTGGAAGAGAATATCACTTGGGCTCGGGAACGGGCTGCTAGACTGAGGGATCAGAGGACTGGTTCTGAGATGTCCCTTGGGGCAAAAGCGAAAACACTCTTAATCCACGAGACTTAACATGAGAAAGAGAGGGCTTACGATGAGCAAAATAGAGAAGCGACTTCAGGAGCTAGATCTAGAATTGCCTGTGCAACCACCCGCGGGGAAGCTCTTACCGGTGAAGCAGGTGGGTAAGCTGCTATTTGTCGGAGGTCATGGACCGGAGCAAAACGGTGAACCTGTTTACATCGGTAGGGTGGGGGCTGAGGTCAGTTTGGAGGAGGGGTACGAAGCAGCCAAACTGTGTGGACTCAATTGCCTGGCCCGACTGAAGGAATACTTGGGAGCTCTAGATCGTATCGATGAAATAGTCAAGGTTCTGGGGTTTGTCAACAGTGACCCCGATTTCCACCAGCAGCCAGCGGTAATGCATGGTTTCAGTGATTTGATGATCCAGGTCTTTGGGGAGAAAGGCCGCCATGCCCGTTCGGCCATTGGCACGAGTAACCTGCCGGACAATCAAGCCGTTGAGGTAGAGATGATTGTCACAGTCCGGGATTAGTTGGGGTTCACGGGGGAAGCACAAATGCTACTTCTCCTGTGACTGGGAGGGGTGGAAGCATTGCTGTTTCTGGGTGTAGATGCCGGCGGTTCCAAAACCCTATCAATTGTAGCGGATGCGGGAGGGAACTGTCTTGGCGTAGGTCTGGGAGGCACGGGTAATTTCCAAGGAATCGGAGTAAAGCGGGCACGTGAGGAGATACAAGCGAGTATCGAAATAGCTCTGAGGAGTGCCGGGGTCGGGATAGACGATATCACAGCAGCCTACTGTGGGATAGCTGGTGCAGATCGGGATCAGGATTTCCGCATTGTGAGGAGCGTATTGAAGCCTCTATTGCCCGTTGACAAATGGGACTTCGAAAACGATGCTTCCATCGGAATTTGGGCGGGAACAGGCGACGGAGTAGGGGTAGGCGTTATTTGTGGTTCTGGCACAAATGTCATCGGCTTCAATGATCGGGGCGATCGGATACAAGTGGGGGGCATGGGTTACCTTTTCGGTGACTATGCTGGGGGGATTTTTCTTGGGACTCTGGCGATAAGAGCCGCGATGCGGGGTTTTGAAGGACGGGGCATAAAGACCTCCCTTTATCCAAAGCTTTGTCGGCACTATGGTGTCTCCCACCTACTCGATCTGGTCGATTGGCAATATGAGGGAAAGGATCTCCACCTAGGTGAGGTGACTCCCATTCTCTTTGAAGCGGCTTTCGAAGGTGATCATGCGGCACAACAGATCTTGATTGATGTAGGGCAGGATCTGGGTATTTCAGCGAATGCCGCTATTCGACAGCTTTTTGGTGTGAGCCACGGTAATCGCCAGGACTCTCCGATAAAGGTGATAGCCATAGGCAGTGTGTTTCAAAAAGCCACCTATTCTCTCATGTATGATACTTTCGTGGCTACGATGCGGGAAGAATTCCCACAAGTCCAACCCTCCATTCTGCATTGTGAACCGGTATTTGGTGCAATCTACGCGGCTGCAGAATTGGCCGATATTATTGTGGATGAAGAGTACAAGGCGAGGTTGGAGGAGAGCTTTCCCGGAAGGCCCGAAACGTAAACCTTATGCTGTGCTCAAGGGGAATGAAAGGAAGCGGTGTGAATGAAGATCGCAGTCATCGGTAGTGGAAGTACCTATACGCCCGAGCTAGTTGAGGGACTAATCGCGCATGGGAGCGAACTTGGCCTTAAATCACTGTACTTAATGGATATCAACAGTGAACGCCTTAGAGTTGTGGGCGGGCTGGTTGGGCGTATGGTGGCGAAAGCGGGAAACTCGTTCCGTGTTGAACTAACCGAATCGAGGAGAGAGGCTGTAGCCGGAGCTGATTTTGTGCTTACCCAACTGCGGGTGGGAGGGCAACAGGCTCGCCATACAGATACAATACTCTGCCTTGAAGAGAATCTCATAGGTCAAGAGACCACGGGGCCTGCAGGCTTTGCCAAAGCCCTCCGCACCATTCCGGTAATGTTGGATATCTGTAAGGATATGCGGGAGCTGGCTCCTAATGCCTGGTTGATTAACTTCACTAATCCTTCGGGGATTATTACGGAAGCCATCCTGAAGTACGGCGGAGTGCGAGGTATTGGTCTATGTAACATTCCTATAGGTATCCAAACGAGAATTGCACAGCAGTTTCAAGTGGATCATGAGGCCGTCGATCTCGAATATGTTGGGCTAAACCATTTGGCCTGGGTGCGAAAGATCTGGGTAAATGGGCAGGATGTCAGTGCTCAGGTTCTGAGCAGTGAGCAGTATCAAGCTGCTAACATACCGGAGTTGTCTTTACCTAAGGAGTTCCTAGGTGCTTTGGGCATGGTCCCCAACAGCTATCTCAGGTATTTCTATCTGACCGATGAGATGCTAAGAGACCTTAAAGCTAGAGAGAAGACCCGGGCACAGCAAGTAATGGAAATTGAGGCGGCATTACTGGAAAAATACGAGGACAGCCATCTGGCAGATAAACCAGAGGAGCTTAGTAAGCGAGGAGGAGCACATTACTCTACAGCTGCAGTTTCGTTAATTAGATCTATTGTCGGTAATGCTGAGAAACATCATATTGTTAATGTCCAAAATAATGGTGCTATAGTGGATCTTCCGCCAGAAGCGGTCATCGAGGTTAATGCGTCTGTGGATAGCAGAGGTGCACACCCCCTTGCAGTAGGGCGGCTCGAGCCGGAGATACGGGGTCTCATCCAACACGTCAAAGCTTACGAAGAGTTGACAGTGGAGGCAGCGGTTCACAGTGACTACAGCAAGGCCTTGCTGGCCCTGGCCAATAACCCCCTTGTTGATTCGGTAAATAAGGCGAAGAGATTGCTAGATCGTTTTATTGAGGTTCATAAGTTACCTCTAGAATAAGCCCAAGATGAATCACAGGAGTGATCAGGTTGACAAGAGTACGTAAAATGGAGCTACCCCCAGAACCACATCCGTGGGGCACACCTCTGCCGGGTGTGAGAGAGCCGGATATTGATTTCGATCCTAAACACTATGTTTGTCAGCGAGCGCAGCACCCCTTCAAGATTGATGGGCGCTTGGATAAGCTCTTTTGGGAAGTAGCGCCTTGGAGTGAAGATTTCGTAGATATAGAGGGTGAGCACAAACCCAAACCGACCAAAAGGACACGCTTCAAGATGTTGTGGGATGATAATTACTTGTATATAGGTGCGGAGCTTGAAGAGGACCAGATCTGGGCGACTCTTACCGAACGTGATTCGGAGCTTTATTTCGAAAACGATTTTGAGATTTTTATTGACCCAGATGGAGATACACAGAACTACTATGAGCTAGAGATAAATGCACTGAACACGATTTGGGATTTGCTGTTACCCAGACCTTATCGAGATGGTGGTTGCCGCATTAATGCGTGGGACATGCGGGGCATACAGACGGCTGTGCATGTAAAAGGAGAGGTAAACAACCCTTATGCTGATAACCGGGGTTGGAGTCTGGAAGTAGCCATGCCGTTATCGGCTCTCAAGGAATGTGCTCGAGATGGCCGCCCTCCTTCGGTCGGCGATGTTTGGCGCCTCAACTTCTTGAGGGTTAACTGGCAGTTGAAAGTAGTCGATGGGCGCTATGAGAAAGCTATTGGCCCTAAGACAGGCAAACCCTTGCCTGAATGTAACTGGACTTGGTCCCCCATGGGGATTGTAAACATGCATTACCCTGAGCTTTGGGGGTATCTGCTATTCGCTGATGGGTCCACTCAGTTCATTCTGCATCCAGATGAGCAGGCCAAGTGGGAACTACGGCGATTGTTTTACCGGCAGCGCAATTACAAATGGGAACATGGGCATTTCTGCTCCGATTTTGAGTTATTGAAAGGTAAAGGCAAGTGGACAATTACTCCCCATCTGGAAGCGACTACTAGTTTGTTTCAAGCTTATGTCGTTTCCCAAGATGGTAAATATAGCATAAACATCAGAGAGGACGGACGTGTTTGGGAAGAGTATAGGGGGTGAGTGGAACCGACATATAGGACAAAATGAAGAACCAAGAACGAAAAAACCTTGTCAGATTACAATATGAAAAGACTTGTGGTAATAAGTCAAGGGGCT
>JAAZLW010000103.1 GCA_012799135.1 Bacillota bacterium
GAAAGGCCGAGGCACCACTAGCTATAGGTAGGTTAGCTAGCTCGGTGGCTAGGGTACTGATTGCAGCGGTTATCATGGGTGTGGTGGTGTGGTGGAGTTATCCGTATATAGAGGGTATGCTGCCTAGGCCGGGGACTTTAGCGGAGCTAGGGAGAGTTTTGGTGGCGGTGGTGGAAGGGGCTGTGGTGTATATTTTCGGCCTGTGGGTGCTCAGGGTGCCGGAGTTGGAGGTGGCATTAGGGATAATAAGGAGAGCGAGAGTTTTTTAGGATGGGTACACCTAATAGAGATTCGAAGGGTAGACCGGCGAGGAAGGCTATCGCCCAGGTATAGCAAAGAAGCTATGTAATTATTAGGGTTCTTCAGCTTGCAAGGTAGACCTGGCAATTGCGATAGCAAGGCATTAAACAGCCCACTAGAAAGCCTCTAGCAAGAGGTATAGGGGAGCCACCTCTCATTCTAGGAAGGACGAATAACAACAATGGATTTGAAGAGGGGCCTGAGAGCCTTCTTGAAAGCAAGCGTGGTCGATATGGTGGCAGCATCGTGGTTGACACCTAACTGGCTAAGGCTTCGTCTCTACAGACTATATGGGATGAAAATCGGGGGGGTGTAAGTATCGGGCCCAAGTGCGTTTTTGTCAGCAGAAACGTCGTAATAGGGGAGAAAGTTTTTGTCAATCATAGTTGTTGCTTCCATAATCCTTCATCGAGCATCTGTATAGGGGACCACACTTGGGTGGCGATGCGTGTCCTATTCACTACGTCAACTCATGAAATAGGAGATAGTCAACGTAGAGCCGGTGAGCTTGTAAGGAAACCAATTGAGGTGGGAAAGGGCTGCTGGATCGGGGCGGGTGCAGTCATCTTGCCAGGTATAGTAATAGGAGATGGATGCGTAATAGGAGCAGGCGCAGTCGTGAATAGGGATTGTGATCCCAATGGTTTGTATGTAGGTGTACCAGCAAGGAGAATCAGAGAGCTTGAACCATAGGCGTCTCTTGCCATAGGGTCTAGAGAACGGTGTTCTATGATGAGAGAATGAAGAGAACATCTGATGCATTAGTTCGTTCTGTAAGCTTACGATCCAGAATGCCGATATTGACCCCACCACAGGCCTTGCTTTATCTTCACCATATGCGGAGCCCCTACTAGTTGTTCGCCTGGTGCTTCCGTGTGAGGTCGGCGGCTCGTAATCATGAGGTTGAAGACTACGCCAGAAGGCGATCTAGCCAAAAGGGACTAACAGAGGAGGAAATGATGGTGAGCGACAAAGGTTCAAAAATAGTCTATGTCGGCATGAGTGCGGATTTGGTTCACCCCGGCCATCTGAATGTCATCAAACGGGCGGCTGAGCTTGGGGAGGTAACCGTTGGGTTGCTTACAGATGAAGCAGTAGCGAGCTACAAGCGATTGCCATATATGAACTTTGAACAACGGCGTATGGTGATCGAGAGCATAAAGGGTGTTAGTCGCGTTGTTCCCCAAACGACTTTGGACTATGTACCAAACTTACGTGCCCTGAAACCAGACTACGTAGTTCATGGGGATGATTGGCGTAGTGGGGTGCAGCGCTCCGTTCGAGAAAGGGTAATTGAGGTCTTAGCTGAATGGGATGGGGAGTTGGTTGAGGTTGAGTATACCAAAGGAATCTCGTCAACTCAGCTTAATAAGGCTCTTAAGGAGATTGGAACGACTCCAGATATTCGGTTAAGGAAACTACGACGACTTCTTAATGCGAAAAAGATAGTCCGCCTGCTTGAGGTTCATAATGGTCTGACTGGCTTAATAGTAGAAGATACTCATGTGGAAGTAAACGGCGTAAAAAAAGAGTTTGATGGGATGTGGGCTAGTAGCCTTACAGACTCAACGGCAAAAGGAAAGCCTGATATCGAGGCAGTTGATTTGACTTCGAGGATGCACACATTGAACGACGTTTTGGAGGTTACAACAAAACCGATAGTATTCGATGGTGATACTGGTGGAAAACCCGAGCATTTTGTGTTCACCGTTAAAACGTTGGAGCGTATGGGAATATCCGCCGTAATCATTGAGGATAAAGTAGGCCTTAAGAGGAACTCTCTGTTTGGCAACTCTGTTCCGCAGACTCAAGACAGCATTGAAGCTTTTGCTCATAAGATTAGTGCTGGCAAAAAAGCTCAGTTGACCAATGACTTTATGATCATCGCTCGTATAGAGAGCCTAGTCCTGGGAAGTGGTGTGCCAGACGCATTGAATCGGGCCAAAGCGTATATAGATGCAGGTGCCGATGGTATCATGATCCATAGTGCTAGCAAGAATCCTAGTGAGGTTATAAAATTCTGCCGTGAATATCGAGCATTGGATCTAAAGGTTCCACTGGTGGCCGTACCGACCAGCTACAACCAGATTACGGAAGATGAGCTTGCCGATGCCGGAGTAAACATGGTCATTTATGCTAATCATCTTCTTCGAAGCGCCTTTCCGGCCATGGTTCAAACAGCTCAGTTGATTCTAAAGCATGGTCGATCAAGTGATGTGGATGGTGATCTGATGCCAGTAGATGACATCATTCGCTTGATTCCAGGGGGCTTCTAAATGATAGCGCCGGAGGAGTTATTTGGGCAACTGAAGCTTGCGAATATCTCGTTCTTCACAGGGGTACCTGACTCACTGTTAAAGAGCTTCTGCGCGTACGTGACGGAAAACGCCAAAAAGGGAGAGCACGTAGTTGCTGCCAATGAAGGCGGAGCTATTGCTCTCGCAGCAGGTCACTATTTGGCAACCGGTGAGTATGCCCTTGTTTACATGCAGAACTCAGGTCTAGGCAATGCGGTGAATCCATTGTTATCGTTGGCTGATACAGATGTTTATAGCATTCCCATGCTTCTTATGATCGGCTGGCGAGGGGAACCGGGGCATAGGGATGAGCCTCAGCATGTGAAGCAGGGACGCATTACGCTCAAACTGCTTGATGCAATGGAGATACCGCATTATGTCTTGGATGGTAATATGGCTAACTGGCAAGACGTGGTTAACACAGCCTGCTATGAAATGAAAGCACGACAAGGACCTGTGGCGATTGTAGTGAGGAAAGGCACCTTTGAACGACACCAACTCAAAGCTCAAAGCAAACAGAAAAACCCGTTGACAAGGGAAGATGCTATTGGAATAGTCGTAGACGGGCTGGTTGATGGAGACTTGGTAGTATCAACGACAGGTATGGCATCAAGAGAGCTTTTTGAGCTACGTGATAAGAAAGGTCAAAGTCATGATTCTGATTTTTTGACTGTTGGCTCTATGGGTCATAGTAGCCAGATAGCACTTGGCGTAGCATTGGCTAAGTCGGATAAGCAGGTTTTTTGCATAGATGGTGATGGTTCCGTTCTTATGCATACTGGTGGCCTTGCTATTATCGGGCAGCTGGCACCCAAGAATTTCAAGCATATTCTTATCAATAATGAGGCACATGACTCTGTAGGTGGACAACCTACTGCCAGCCCGAATGTGGACTATGTGAACCTAGCGCTTTCAATGGGATATAAGCTGGCTTCAAGAGCTGTAACATGTGAGGAAGCTCGCAATGCAATTCGAAATACGCGTGAGGCTACAGGGCCATGCCTTCTTGAGATACGGGTTAGAAGAGGAGCTCGGAAAGATCTTGGGAGGCCGACACTCACTCCGATTGAAATCAAAGATAACTTTACAAAGGAACTAGCAAAATGATGAACTTCGATCAGCATAAAACTAGAGGATTCGATTTCCACAATCCGGTTCGGATAAGGTTTGGGGTTGGCTGTCTCGAAGAGATTAGGGAAATCACCAAAGGGTACCATGTTATTCTACTGACAACTCCTGGATTCAGCAGGCGGGGTGTGGTTGAGCGGGTGAAAAAACTAATCGGTCCGGCTCTGATAGAGGTTGTTGATACTATTGGACCAAATCCCGAGTTGGACAACCTGGAGAGAACAGCCCGGATGCTTCAGCATCTAAGCATCGATATGATAGTTGCTCTTGGTGGGGGTAGTGTCATCGACACTGCCAAGGCTATGAGCGTCATGCTATCGAGGGATCTAGAGACATTTTCGCTTCGTAGTCATCTTGAGAACGATGCTTTAGAGCTGGATGGTGTTGGGATTCCAGTCGTAGCTGTTCCGACAACAGCGGGAACGGGCAGTGAGGTCACTCCATTTGCTACAGTGTGGGATTCAGTAAGTATGAGAAAATACTCACTGACGGGATCGCAGGTTTTTCCACACATAGCGCTACTTGATCCAGAACTAACACTTAGTTTGCCACGTGAAGTAACGATAGTGACTGGTTTGGATACTATCTCACATGCTTTCGAGTCAGTCTGGAATCGCAATGCTAATAGTCTCACGATTTTGCTTGCGACCGAGGCATTGAGAATTGGATTGCCGACACTGAAGAGTCTTCCGGATGCTCTGGATGATATTGGCCTTCGATCAAGAATGCTCTGGGCGAGTACTCTTGCAGGTCTTGCTATAAGCCAAACAAGAACAGCATTAGCACACTCCATATCTTACCCGCTCACCATGCACTATGGTATGCCACATGGTTTGGCGTGTAGCTTCACACTTCCATCAATTCTTTGTTTCAACGCAAAGGCTGATGATGGAAGGTTAGAGGAACTAGCGTTGACTCTAGGATTTACCACAGTCGAAGCACTAAACATATCTCTTCAAGAGCTATTTCAGGGTCTTGGTGTGAGTAAGATGCTAAGGGAGTATATACGAACTGTGGAACAGCTGGAGGATTTGGTGCCAGACATGTTCACGCGAGGCAGATCTGACAATAATATGCACCAGGCGGATTATGACGATCTGGTGGATTTAGGAGGTATTATTCAAGCGTAGGGCTTAGATGAGTGAGGGATTATGGATGGATGAGCAACTTCGCTGGATAGTGGAGCTATTGGATGGAGCGGGTATTGCTTATTGGGCTGATAGTGGGACTTTATTGGGATTGGTACGAGAAGGCAAGTTGCTTGAACACGATCGTGATATTGATATTGGTGTTTGGGAACACGATATAGCGAAATTGAGCGGTCTGACACAATTCTTTCGTGAGTCGAACTGCAGAATTAGGGCGACCAAATACCGTGGTAGGCTCTACAAGCTCAAGCTAGTGCCGCGTGATGAGTCACTGAGAAAAATCGATATAACCATCTACCAAGTGGCCATGGGGCATGCATGGAGTCCAGCTTTGGTTCCGCGTGGCGTAGTTGGACGACAGCGGATTATGGCTGCGTTAAAGCAACGATGGTGGGCGCCGATCCAGAATGCTCGGATGTTGTTACATGCTTTTCTTAGACGTTTGAGAGATTTTCGGCCGGGGTTTGATATGGCTTGCTATCCCTGGACACGGATCTATCAAATGTGGACTTGGTGGATTCCAGTAGACCTATTAAAGGAGAGGGTGTTTGACGACAACCTGCTGGTCTGGATTCCTGCCAATGCAGATAAGTACTTAAGATATAGATACGGAGACTGGGCGATACCAGTCACGGACTGGGTGTATCTTAGAGATGATGAGGGCATTGTTCATAAGAAACCAGAAAGGCTGATACAGGATTCCTCAATGGGCTAGGTATGCGTAATCCCCGACCAGTCCAAATGCCGAGGTCGATTGCTAGGTCCTAACGTACATTAACAAATCTAGTACTTATTGGGCATCATGAAGCATCTATAATGAGTTACCGGAATTCATACTAAGAGAGTAAGGGATAGGCTATCGGTGTGGGAATGTCTAATTGTTAAAGAATTGCCGCGAGCCTGAGCATTAGTGTTTATGTACTTGAGGAGAGCTTCGTTTCTTAGGGGGTTGGGAAGTATGTGTTGCATGTTACTATGTGTTAGCTTGGTTTAATTCTAACTGCCTCTACGTAATAAGGAATTTTTTACAAGTGGGTTGGGCTGGACGCTGTATTAAGACCAAGGAAATGTCGCTCTGAAATTCCTCGAGTTGGTGAAACACTTTGGATGACATTAGTGACAGGGGCGAATACAATCCTGATATAGTGGCATAGCCAGTTGCGTGTTTGTGGCTCTCAGCGTAGGGGATCTCGATCAAGGCTAGTTGCAAAGATAAGGATGAAGTTATGTGCAGAAAGATTCTAAGTCAGTTCAACTGCGAGCGCTTCAGTTGCTGCAACTATCAATACTCAAGAAAGTGCGTGATGTATGCCTAGAAAATGACATAAGGTATTACATCGTAGCTGGGACTCTCCTTGGAGCTGTCAGACACGGAGGATTCATTCCATGGGACGATGACATTGATATAGCTATGTACCGTGATGATTATGATAGGTTTCGGGAAATCGCACCAACAGAGTTAGGCGAAGAGTTTTTTGTGCAGACATGGGAGAACGATAGAAACTATCCTCGGTATATCACCAAGGTGAGGGTATCTGGAACTTGTTACTTAGAGGCGAGCTTTCGAGGTATAGATATGCATCATGGGGTTTTCGTTGATATTTTCCCCCTTGATAATATTTCCAAGAGCAACGGTCCATTGGTTCACCTTAGAGGATTGGCCATTAGAGTTTTGAGGATGCTAAAAACCATAAAGGTCGTTAAACCTGAAATTGAGTCTGTCAGCGGTGCGAAGGCCAGATTAAGACAACTTGCAAAACTAATTATTAGGCCGTTCACCAGTATGCTTTCTGACGGATTTCTTGGGCATTCGTTGGATCATCTGCATACAATGACAAACGGAAAAGGAGGGGAGCTAACAACGTGCTTTAGCAGTGGCTATGAGTGGAGAAAAGAGGTTGTTCCGAATGAAGTCTACGGTAACGGAGTTCCACTTATGTTCGAAGGAGAGGTCTTTAATGCGCCTGCACAATGGGATTTATTGCTGAGAAGAATTTACGGAGACTATATGACACCTCCCCCTGAGGAGGAGCGCGTAAGTGGACATGCCATACTCAAGCTTCATTTGGGGAAATATGAGAGTGAGCTAATGCGCAGAGTGCTTGATGAGGGACAGAGAATAGCA
>JAAZLW010000104.1 GCA_012799135.1 Bacillota bacterium
ACCGGGCTCACTACTGTGGACTCTGTTTTGCCCTTTCACAGCAATTCGGCCTTCCTTGGCGGTCCTGCACCAACTATGACTCAACACTATTACTTCTCCTCATGTCCGCTCAGTGGCCCGAACCCCCAGCATTAGCACGGATCTTCTGCCCCCTGGGTTCATACAGGAGGTACTGCATAGTCGATAGTCATCAACTCTTCATGCCGCTTAGCACCGCTTTCACAGTCCTCATGGTGGACTTGAAAAGCAAAGATTCTGCTAGAGACGGCTCTCGCTTAGCCAGGCCGGCCCGGTTTCTCGCCAACGGCACATTCATTCGTGCCCAAGAGTTACTTGCCGACAACTCCTTTGACACATCTTCGCTCACAAAAATACAAGAGCATCAGGATGAGCTGGAGCAAACCGCCAAGGAGCGACCTTTTAGTGTATCCTTTGATGAGCTGACCCATACAAGTGGTGAAGGCCTTGCCAATGTTTTTGAATACACCGCTTTGCTTTGTGGACTTCCTGATAACGCTCTACCACTGAGGCGCATTGGTAATGCCCTGGGAAAGATGATCTATACTGCCGACTGTCTGGAGGATCTGGAGAGTGACATCTCCCGGCAACGATTTAACGGGCTGGTTGCCAGCTCTTTGACAAAGTCAGGATCTTGCACCCTGACCGATCAAGCCCTGGAGGGATTAGAGTATCTCTTCAAAAGATGTCAAGCTGAAATTGACTATGCTCTTAAGGAGCTGGAAATCCTACGATACCGTTCCATAATCGAAAACATTCTGCAGGCGTCTCTAATGCTGCGCATATCAAAGCTCCTCGATGCTCACCGAGAGCAAAGCGAAACAAGGGCAAGGACGGTGATTGGGTGTGAGGATAGAATCTCTAGAACTCACCATGGACAGCGACGAACTTGAGGGTATTCTTAAGAATATTGACATGCCCCAATACGTGCGAATACGTCGGGTTTACTTTGAGCCTGGGCAACTTCTCATTCAGATGTCCATCATTGAATCAATCCCTCTTTATCCGACTCTGCACATTTCTGTTATACAGGCCTCGGGCCAAACCATTTCGCTACACATCTCGGCTCCACCGCTGGAAGGACCAGCTATTCCCTTATCATGGGAACTCCCCAAGGGTATTGCCTACCTTGGTCGCGGAGTCGTAAGCCTCGATATGATTGAATTGTCAAAGGGAATCATCAGTTCTATCAAGTTGGATGGTGTCCAGTTGGAAAAAGGGTATGCCACCATCACAATAGCCGAGATGGACATAAACACCCTGGGCATTATCGGTTAGGGGATAAGGGCTTCATTCCCTATCACTCGGTCATTGAATGTGGGTTTCCAGAACCATGATGCGAACATCTCCCGCCCGATAAGCTGAAGAATCTCCTTTTCCTGGCTAGGCGAAAACGGTGACAACGCGTTGTAGGCCTGATCTGCCAGATTCCCGAGAATATCGTCAAGCCACTGGCGTACCGGGCCCCCACTTATAAGTGCCCGGAGCTCATTCTGCACATGGGCCGTTGCTTCTCCGCCTAAGGACGCCTTGGCACAAAGCTGCTCTAGCCGTCTTTGTCCGATATGCATTCCTAGACCGATCATGGGAAAGCCTAAGCGTCCAGCTCTAAGGTCACTCAAATGTATGCCCTTTACATAGGAATCAGATCCCGTGAGGTTATTGATATCATTTACCGTCTGGAAAACAAGCCCTATGCACTTACCATACTCCCCTAGGGCGTCAACCTCAGGGTTATCCCCTCCACCAAGCACCGCACCTATGGCCAGGGCTTGCTCCATCAGTGAAGCAGTCTTGCCGTCCAGCACTTTCCTTGCATATTCAGTATCTGGGATACCCTCACAAGGCATTAGCTCCAATAGCTCCCCACAGCACATGGCGTAATGGGCCCTGGTAAAACGCTTATTGACTTCCCGATAAACCTCCACAGACACGTAATCCCCAAACTCATTCATGGCCTTGTAGGCTAAGGCAACGAGCAAATCACCCATGATGATAGCACGATCGCTACCGTGGACACAGTGGAACGAGGGCCTCCCTCTCCTGAGCGGGTCACCATCCACAAGATCATCATGAATCAAAGATGCCTTATGCAAAAGCTCCATGCTGACAGCGGCAGATAGCCAAGCTTCCCCGTTTAGTCCCCCACACATTTTAAAGGCAAGGTACATAAGCGCAGGACGGAACCTCATCCCACCACTAACAGCCACAATGTACGGCTCCCTAAGCTCTGGCTCAAGATCTGGGATATCCATAAGTGCTTGCTCCACCCGCTTGGTCATGGGGCGCAAATATTCATTATAGGCTGCATAGACATTCACTAGACTACCTCTACATCCTGCATGGCTCCACGCTTCTCCTCAACTTCCGTATTCGAGAGCCTTCCCGGCTGTGTTACTTGCAGGGATTGCGATACATTGGTCTGTGGATCGGAGACTGTAGCATGCATTATCATGTTGGAATCATATTCATAGACTACGTCGATGGGGTAATTGCGGGGCTTAGGCCCACCTAGGTTAAGAACAGCCTTGCCTATCTCAGTACAATTGGCAGGATCTCTATCTTCTCCTTGCAGTACCACCATTTCTACAATGCTCTGCCCATCATCATGGACGTAATAAGTCTCCTTCCGCTTTGCAGGTATAGGAGTATTCTTGACAATCATTATCTCGTTGATATCCTGTCCCGTCTTGGACTCCACCAATAGTATTCCATAACTGTGAGATGTCACATCTTCGATCGTGGTATCTCTCAATTTCCGACCGGTATCTGTCAAGATGATATCAGGATCTCCCATACCGGCAAGGATTACTCCGGCATAGATGGCAGCCCCATGAGCTATCGCTTCATCAGGATTAATACTAAGAGTCGGCTCCTTGCCTGAGGCTTTCCTCACTAGGTTCTGCACCGCCGGCATTCTGGTCATTCCACCCACCAAGAGCACCTGATCTATGTCATTCCATGTCAACTCGGCCGCCTGCAGAACAGCATCAAGCAGTAGCTCGGAACGGCCTAAGAGATCGGTTGTCATCTCTTCAAATTGTTCCCTGGAAAGCTCTACGATCTGCCGCTTTCCCTGGGCGCTTATAGCTATTTTACAAGATTCCCGAGAAGAAAGAGCCTTCTTTGCCGCCTCTGCCCGCTGCCTAAGATCCTGTAATGCTTCCATATCATCGAGAAGATCGATGCCTTGTTCTTTCCTAAATTCTTCTGCACAGTACATGATGATGCGATCATCGAAGTCTTTGCCGCCTAGCATATGGTCTCCATCAGTCGCAACGACTTTGACCTTCCCTCTGTCAACCTCTAGAATGGTTACGTCAAAGGTACCCCCACCAAGGTCGTAGACCATTATTCTCTGGTTGATTTCCGGTTTATCTAGTCCATAAGCAAGGGCAGCAGCAGTAGGTTCGTTCACTATGGCCAGCACGTTGATGTCGGCGATTTTTCCTGCATCGATAGTGGCTTGTCTACGGGCATCGTCAAAATAGGCTGGAACTGTGATTACGGCACCAGGCAGTTCCGTCCCCAGCAGAGTCTCAGCATCTGTCTTTAATTTCTTTACAATCATAGCAGAAAGGTCCTCGGGGTGAAACTCGCTATCTCCCCGGGTGAAAACATAAGCAGGGCTTCCCATCTGTCTTTTCACAAATTCAACCACATTCTCCGGTTCAGCTACAGCGCTATTCTTGGCGATTGTACCCACCGTAACCTGATCGTGACTATCAAACATGATCACCGAAGGCGTGATACGCTCGCCTTCCTTATTAGGTACAATCTCAGGCTTACCGTAGTCATTTAGAGTAGCTAGACACGAAAAAGTAGTCCCCAAATCTATACCCACTGCTTTCACAATTGTACGCCTCCACTTCGGCTGATTATCACAAGCTCTGCCGGGCTTTAGCAATAACCACGAGCATCCGCTCGGCTTCTTGCCTCTTGTTAAGATCAGGGTGATTGACCCTGGCCCGATAGCTATTATATTGCTCAGTCAACATCC
>JAAZLW010000105.1 GCA_012799135.1 Bacillota bacterium
TCAATGTCCAGGGCAGCCCAACCAAAGCTGCGGAAACGCTCAGCCAAATCCGTGATGCCCATGACGTCTCGGACATCACCATCGATCTGCAGCTTGTTGTTATCGACTATAGCTACTAGATTGTCTAATTCGTAATGGGCGCTAGTCATAGCCGCCTCCCATACCATGCCTTCTTCCACTTCGCCATCACCCAAAAGGACATATACCCGATAGTCCCGACCATCCATCTTAGCTGCCAAAGCCATACCATTACCCATGGATAGGCCCTGCCCCAAAGAACCGGTAGGAACCTCTACCCCCGGGGTTTTGCTGCTATCGGGATGACCTTGAAGGTTGCTTCCTAGTTTTCTCAAGGTCTTAAGCTCATCTACGGAGAAATAGCCCTTCTCCGCCAAGCAGGCATAGAGAATCGGTGCCGCATGACCTTTAGATAGAACGAAACGATCCCGATCCGGCCAGTCTGGCCGCGTTGGGTCTATGTTCATCTCATGCCAGTAAAGCACAGTCATAATATCTGCTGCCGAGAGAGAACCGCCAGGATGACCGGAACCGGCTTCTCCCAACATTTTGATGACATGCTTTCTCAGAACTCCAGCCTGTCCCGCCAGTGTATTCAACAATTTCTGCTCACAGCTGGCCAACTCTTATCACTCCTTAACTTCTTGCTCCTCTTTGTATTCAGCTAAGGGACATGCTTTTCCTGCCACATAGCGTTTTCACATACCCCTAAAGCCCTCACCTAACACCTCGCGCACATCGCTGATCACTAGAAATGCCTTAGGGTCTATATCTCGTACCATATCCTTGATCAGGGCGATCTCCTGCCGACTGACAATCACGAATAGAACCTGTCGATCACTCCTGGTGAACATTCCGACTCCCTGTAAACCGGTGACTCCCCGCTCCAGTTTAGTCATGATTGCATCAGCAATCTCCTCTGGCTTCTGGGAGATGATATAGGCCGCTTTATTGTAACCGGTCCCTTCCTGAACTAAGTCGATGGCCTTAGATGAGATAAAAAGACTAAGAAACGCGTATAAAGCCAGTTCCGGGCCGAAGACGAGCCCTGCCATTAGGATAATACCCGCATCGACCATCAATAGAGCCTGCCCAACACGCATCTGAGTAAAATGGTTAATCAAAAGTGCCGCCAAATCAGTACCACCGGTCGATCCTCGATACCTCATGGTTAAGCCTATCCCTATCCCCCCTAAGCTACCACCATATATGGCCGCCAGCAGAGGATCACTGGTGATAGGGCTAGTAAATGCCCCGAAGACATCGGTCAACACACCCAAGAGTACTGCCCCATAGACGCTCTTCAGTCCGAACCTAGGTCCTAGGATATAGGTTACGGCAATAAACAGCGGAATATTGAGAGCCAGCATAGTGAAGCCCACTGGAAAGCCCCAAAGATAATGCATCACTGTGGCAATCCCACTCGCACCACCAGCAGCGATCTTATTGGGTATCAAGAACCAATTGTATCCCAAAGCGGTAAGCACCACACCCAGAGTAACCATGCAATACTCGTATACTACCCTTTGCCACCGAGACATTGCCGCATCTGCCTCCCCCGCTATCTGCCTTTGGTTTTCATCACCCTATAGACAAACACTGGCAAGGCCAGCATCCTTTTGGCTCGCCATGGTTGGGTAATCAGTCGATAGAGCCACTCCAGTCCCCGGTTACCCATCCAAGCCGGTGCCCGTTTTGCCCGTCCTGCCCAAACATCGAGACTGCCGCCTACCCCTACAGCCAAAGACACACCCAGATGAGAAGTATGCTCTGCCAGCCAAAGCTCCTGGCGGGGAGCACCCAAAGCCACCAAGAGAATATCCGGCCGTAGATTACTGATTTCCTCGATGATCCCCTGCTCTTCATCCTTGCTGAAATAACCATGATGATAGCCGACTACTGTCAGGCCAGGATACTTCGTCCGCAGCTGGGCGACAGCCGTCTTCGCCACTCCCGGTTCTGCACCCAAGAAGTAGACTTTCAGCCCCTCACTAGCCGCCCACTTGATCAGATCTTCTGCTATCTCTACACCGGGAATTCTTTCTGGCAAGGGAGTCCCCAGGGTACGCGCCGCCCATATAACACCAGACCCATCGGCTACCAATAGATCTGCTCCCCGGAGCGCTCGGGCCAGAGTCGGATTATCTCCTGCTCTCACAATCAGCTCCGCATTGGCAGTCACCAGCCATGTGCTCAGACCCGCCTCTTGGCGTTCTCTTAGGCGCCAAAGCAGCTTCTCTCGATCCAGTTGATGGATCGGTATCCCCAGAATATCCACGGTAGGTATATGAAGTTCCACTGGTTGGTCACGAAAATACCCGTCAGTTCCTTCTGATGCAAAAGGCCTTCGGGATTTCGCTGCCTCCTCTCTGCGCTGCTTCATCTTGCGAGTACCTGATTTGTCCCTCAATAGAGCATCGAGGAGCCCCTCATCAGCTCCCCCATATGCTGGGTGGCCCTCCCCAGCCTTACCGCCATCTCCTCCAGCTTTTCTCTGGCCTGAGCAGTCAATCTATCTCCTTCTTTCTCCAATAACTCCAGATACCTAGTTAAAAGCTCCCCATCCAAGGGTTGGCCGGTGGCATTCGGCAAAGGGATAGCCAGCTCTTCCAAACCCAGTTGCCGGAGGAATTCTTCAACCTTTGGATCATATGCTATCCCCAGCATAGGCACCTCCTGCACAGCAGCAAAGATCAATGAGTGTAATCGCATTCCCAGACAATAATCTGCTTCCCCAAAAAGGGCGAGAGCTTCCTTAACAGCCA
>JAAZLW010000106.1 GCA_012799135.1 Bacillota bacterium
CCTTCCCGTCTGCCCATCGCCTGATCTCATGAAGCGGCTGAGCTTATTATATGCAATTTCACGTGTTTCTGCAACTGATGTATTTCCATACTTTGGGTGATTCCTCAGCCAGCATGTTAGCCTCTAGCCCACCCCTAGGAATTTCACCAACTCAGGTCCACTGGTCCGGGAAAATACCCCCTGATCCAGCTCCCAATACTGGACTGGGCCACTGCTCTGCAGCTGGCCGATGATCCCCACTAGCTCAGGATGGCAGGTGAGGATAAAGACCTGGTTTCTTTGGGAAATCCCCATAAGTGCCCGTACCGCTTGAAATGCGTGACGTGTATCGAAATTAACCAGACTATCATCGAGAATTACCGGCAAAGCCGGCTCAATCTCCTGAATTCTGCCCAACCGAACCGCCAGAAATAGCTGTTCTATGGTACCACGGCTTAGGGCCTTAGGCAGCAGCGTCTCTCCATCATCAAGTGTCACCTGAAAGCCTGCCTCGGTAAGCTCATCTAGAGGTGATATCTCCTGGTACTCGCCATCTGTCATGGTGCGTAAAAGCTCACTTGCCCGGATCAGCAGCGTATCTTTGACCTTGTCCAGAAACTGTTTATGCAGAGTCTCGAGCAGCAAGGCTGCTACCTTATGCACACCGTACTTGAGGGCAAGAGGCTCCAGCTGACTTCTTGCCCGATCTATAGTCCTTTGCGCTTCTGCCAAGGTTTGGTCTGTATCCAACGTCCTTATCTCTCGGCTCAGATCGTCCCGCTCTTCTTCTAACCGCCGAAGCTCAGCCTGCATGGCTGTGACAGCTGCTTCCACCAGCTCCAGTGCCTCTTCCAGATCACTTCGAGACAGATACTCGCTGTATAGCAGACTCAGTACCTGCATGTAAGCATCAGCACCTGGCATCTCTTCTGCATGGGTTTCTCTGGAAATCGCCACATCCTTAAGAGCCGACTGCAAAGCGATCACTTCTCTACGTCCCAAGGAGTGCTGCATACGTTGGGTTAAAGTCGCCCTTTCCTCCACCGCCTTCCGGTAATACGCTCGTTTCTCACCGGCCCGGATAAGTTCCTGCAGCTGACTGGCTAGGTCCTCCTCTTTCGAAGCAGCGATCTCACTGAGACTGGATTCGTCACTGACCAGCTCAGTAATCTCCTGCTCAATACCGGTCACCACCAGCTGGGCGGCCTCCACGTCTTTTGCCAACTCTAGATGCCGCGAGATCTCCTCTATGCATACAGCCAGGCGATTTAGAGATCCCGTCGTTGGTTGCGGCTCCCCGGCCTGATACCCTAGATCCAAGATCATAGCATGTAGACTCTCCAAGTCCGGATACAGGCGTTCCAGATCTTCTTCGAGTTCCTGACTCTGTCTGCGCAAAGTCCGCACCCTCTCATGGAGAGCTTTGACCTCTCTTAATCTCGCCCCATATCGCTCTAGTGCAGCTGTCTTTGGCAGACCCAAACTGACTCTATAGGACTCCAGCTCTATTTCTGTCTTCTCGAGCTCTGCCTGTAACCTCAGATCGTATCCTGCCAGATCCTCTTCATCGAAGCTCAAGCCGATTCTTGCGAAAATGTCTGTCAGCTGCCCTACCAGACCACGCCTTTCCACTCTGGCGCCTTCAGTTATCGCATTGCGGTAGATGAGGTAGAGCCCCAGCCCCACGGCTCCAATAACCACCAGGCCTATCCCAGCCACGGGCTGCCAAATACCAAGAACTATCCCCATCACCAAGACCAGAGCGGCCCCCAGGCCATATATGCGAAGCTGCTCCCGATAGTCCAGAATGTTGATCCGCTGTAGCCGCTCATAGATGCCTACTGCCTGGCCCAACAGCTCATAATCGACAACTGTTTGAACCAGTCGATCCGGGTCTACCTCTTCCACGATTTGATCGAGCTTCTCAAAGCTCCCTTGCCAAGAAGGTTCTAGCGAATCCATCTCTTCCTGAACCCGGCGCTGTTCCGTTTGATGTGCCAAAAGTCTCCGCTCATAGGATTCAATGCGGGCAGACATCCCTGATAGGTTCTTCAGGGCCAAGTCAATATCAGTAGCTCGACTCAGCAATGCCCGCTGCCAATCCCCCACTTCCTTACCATCCGCCTGCTGCTCCAACATGACCAGTTTACCCCGATAACCAGTCAAAGCCGCCTCATAGGTTCCCTTAAGAGTCTTGGCCTGCTCCCACAGCCCCTCGGGGTAATGCTGCAAGAGATCATCAGCTAAAGGATCAGACAGCTCATGATTTAGTGCAGACCATCTCTGATAGTCATTATAGTTGTGCAGCAGTATCTCCAGCCTAACTACCTGCTGCCCGGCATCCTCCAATTGCGCCTTGACCTCTTCTATAGTGGCATTGATATTTGTTAGTTTCTCAGTCTTGGCTCGATACCCATCAACAAGCTCCAGAGCGGCATCCCGCTGGTCAACTCCCTGTCGGATCAGTGCATGATAAGGTTTGAACATATACACCTTGATATCGCCGCGCGTGCCACCAATTGTATGAGCCATCGCCTCTAGCTCATCCTTCAACTGAGGCAGTCGGGCCACATTGGCGAGACCGGCACCCAAAAGCACTGACTGCAGTCTGACTTGGTCTTCCTTGGATACTCCTTCCGGCAAGAGCCGTAACTCATCAAGGCTAATGGTAAACAGTTGATGGTATGTGAACATGTCCAGTTCTCCGAAAAGCAAACTCGCGGAAATGGAATCCCCCTCTGCATCCACCACCCGAGGCTTGCCGTAGCCGTTTATCAGAAGCTCCCACACCTTCCCTTCCAAGGTCACGGTAGCTTCCACATGGTATTCGTGGGTTGCGGGAGGCATGTCCAATCCCTTAGGGAATCCATAGCCGAGATACCGGAGGACCTGCATAAAGGAGGTCTTCCCCGCCCGGTTCGGCCCACCAATCACAAC
>JAAZLW010000107.1 GCA_012799135.1 Bacillota bacterium
TATCTTCCTTAAGCAGCTGCTGCAATGGTTCCTTGATCTCCTCATTTATCCAGTTATCAGGCAGGCCAAAGGCAAACTTAGTCATCTCCAAGATGTTATCTAGAAGCCGAAGATTAGTCGATCCAAACTCTTCACCGATGTCCAGCCCCAATAGCCATTGAGACCTACATCTCAGCTTCCCATTTGATCGGGTTCAACAACATTGATAAGAATCCTTGTGCATGGTACTGCCTCCAAGTCCCGGTGGTGGATTACCCGACATATCTACGATCGCTTTCATTTGGTTTCACCGGGCCAGGCTTAACCCTGCCACAGTAAAGAGACTCCGTTGGCGCCGCCCCCTACCCGGCTATGCACGAATTGTTGTCTGCCCCAACCTCCACAACCAGACTCCAACTTCTCTATGGTATAATGATGACAAAGGCACTTTGTGGGGCCCTTTGGGACGATGTATGGATTAGTCGGGAGGTACGGTTCTTGAGGATTGAGTTTCTCGGTGGGAGTAGTGAGGTCGGAGCAAGCTGCACGTTATATCAAAGTGATGGCACTAATATCTTGATTGATGCCGGTATCCGTATGGGGAGCGAGGCAGCTACTGGGCTGCCGGGAGATGCCCTGCCGGATCTAGCCAGAATCTCTGACGTTGGGCATCTCGATGCCATCTTAGTTACCCATGCCCATATGGATCACATCGGCGCATTGCCCTTGGTGCATCAGGCGTTTCCCCGCACACCGATTTATGCTACTGCCCCTACGGTTGAACTCATGCAGGTTTTATTGGCAGATGCCTTACGGATAATGGCAGTCAAGGCAGAACAAGAAGCGGAAATTCC
Source organism: Bacillota bacterium (assembly GCA_012799135.1). Taxonomy (GTDB): domain Bacteria; phylum Bacillota; class Limnochordia; order DTU087; family DTU087; genus JAAZLW01. The sequence goes on from JAAZLW010000107.1 coordinate 834, forward strand.
CCTCTATGATCCGGCTACAGTAGGCAGCATGTTTGCTCGGATTCAGCCTGTACATTTTGGCCAGGGGACGATAGAATTGCCCTCCCGAACTAAGTTGAGTTTCCATCCCGCAGGTCACATACTAGGGGCGGCCTTGGTGGAAATTCAGGGCCAGGAGAGTAACTTGCTCGTCAGCGGAGATTTCTCCGTAACAGATCAGCGCACCGTAGCCGGCATGGTCTTACCTAGAACAAAGCCTGACGTTCTGATCACTGAATCTACTTACGGCAATCGGCTACATTCCAATCGGGCCGCCGAGGAGAGGCGCCTCATTGAAGCTATCGCCGCCACTATTGGAAGGGGAGGCAGTGTCCTCATACCAGCCTTCGCTTTAGGCCGCTCCCAAGAAGTGCTGCTTTGCCTAGATCACTATCAAGCCCAAGGACTCTTGCCTAAAGTGCCTATCTGGGTCGATGGGCTGGTTAGGTCTATTTGCAGAGTATATGCCAGCTTCCCTGAATACCTGATGCCTCATCTGCGCAAGCGGGTAGAACAAGATGGGACTTCCCTATTTTGGAGAAAGGCTAATATCCAACCTGTAGCGCGAGGAGCGGACAGGGAAAAGATCCTTAAGAGGGGCCCCTGTATCATCGTTTCTAGTTCTGGCATGTTAGCCGGCGGCCCGTCTCAATATTACGCCTTTCATATGGCTTCCGATCCCCGCAATGCTATTTTGCTTACAGGTTACCAAGATGAAGAAAGCCCAGGGCGAAAGATCCTAGAGCTCGCCGAAAAAGGTGGCGGTTACTTTTCCTATGAAGGCAAGAGCGTCGAAGTCATCTGTGAAATAGCGAAGTACGGCCTTTCTGCCCATGCTGATGCGGCGGAAATTGCTGCCTTCACCCGGGCTTTAGCACCTCAAATTGCGGTCTTAGTTCACGGTGAGTATGAGGCTAGGGAGAGCCTCAGTACCAGGCTCGGTGACCTAGACACAAGGCAGCCGGCTAACGGGGAGGCCTTGGATTGGTCTGCTGGCGGGATGATACCCGCCCAGAACCTACCCAGCTCCGTCCTAGCCAAAGCCGATCTCGGGGAATTCTCTCCCGAGAAAGCCAGTGATATCCTCCCGGCCATTTGGCAGAAGGTCGCCAGCGAAGCTAAGGGTAGAATTAGCAGCAAGGTATTTACCCCTGCTGAGTTAGCTCTTATCTGGCAAGGCCAGGAGGCATCCGAAGAGCTGATTGCAGCGTTAAGTGTAGTGTTGGATCAGCGCAACCCCTATTTTGCTCCCGATTGGAAGCGACCTTATCTTTATCGAGCTCGGTCAGCTGCCGTAGTCAAACAAGAAAAGCAACGGCAAGAGTTGATGGCCCGCCTAGGAGAGATCCTACCAGGCAAACTGATCTTGGTCAAAGACGAAGACGCTGTAGTACCCGCCCTTTGCTTTGCCGTGGAAGAGTATAGTTTGGAAGCGCTCAAGGTGGGAACAGCTGACACAACGCATCTGCCTGAAAGCCTGGTAGGAATTATTGGTCAGTGGGATACAGCCCTTCCCTGGGATCACGGTCGGGAAAAAGCGAGACTACATCTGCTTACTAGACAAGTGATTCCCCTCAAAAGACTGTTTTCTTTAGAGAAGATGCTGCGCTTGCTGTTGACAAGAGTGGATGGCGAGTGGCCCGGGGAGATTGTGTTGGCTGACGAAGCCAGTCACCTTGGTGGTGTAGACTCTCAAGAGAATGCTAGTGCTGCTTTTAGTAGCGAATTACTCGCTTTGGCTTGGTCTGTAGCTGAGTATCCAGAGATATTTGAGCTCGATCTGGGTGCTGAAGGAGAGGTTGTCTGTCGACTAAGAGATAGGGATCTTGCTCAAGAGATGCTAGAAGGAGAGCTAGAGCTTGCCCAGGCTGCTGGAGAGAAGCTAGATGGTGGGCCGCTGGAGATGAATCAAGCTTTAGCCTCAGCAGATCGTCTCTTGCCACCGTCTACTGGTCTTTACAGAAAGGGAGCAGATGTTGCTACCCATACTTTGCTGCTCTATTTCAATTTCCCTGAGGTGGCGAAAGAGCGGTTCCAAGAGCCCATAAGCGAACTGGCTCGGATTACAGGTTGGCAAGTACAGCTAAATGACAACCCTAACCAGGAAGCCTTGCGCAGACTCGCCTTAGAGGTGTTACCCCCGGAGGCTAGAGTGCAGAAAGGTCCTTCTATTCGCCTCCAAGAAAGAACGGTAGAATTAAGGCTAGTAGTACCAGAGGAGAAAAGAGCCTGGGCCTTTGCCATGCCGGAATACAGAGAGGCTTTAGATAGGTTTGCGGCGGAGACGGGTATGAGCCTCATCCTAAATTTGGGCGAAGGTGTCGTCATCTCCTCTACCCAGACCAACGAAGACATAACACGCTCGACAAGCACGGTAGAGCATGCTAAGCCAGATCCTCTTCCCCAACGGTTAGCTGGTGACGAGATGTATATGCCAAAGAATCAAGACTTTGCCGAACCTAGCGAGATCAATGCCGCCTATAGTTACATCAGGGAGCGGTTTGCCGAGCTAGGGGTAGAAATCACAAAGGTAGGCAAGAAGCACCATGGGCCTACCGGTAGGGACTATATCGAAGTCTCCTTTCTCAGCCCCGTTATTGGTCACAGCTATGGGGCTGAGCTACAGGATCTAGCTAATGGACTGGGCTGGCCTCTAGCGATATCACCCAACCCAAACCAACACGCTATAGCCGACTATTTGCAAAGACTTATTCCTAGGGATTGGGAACCCGCACCCTCTGCTAGCTTCTATCCAAAGACAGGTACCTGGGCCATTAAGGTAGCTAGGCTGCCTGAGGATAACGCAGAGGTGGATGTATTGCAGCAAGAGTTCAAGGACTATTGTGGATATAAACTGGAGTTTAAGTAAAGATGGGAGCAAGGAGGTTGTGAACCGTGAGAACCATGCTAAACATGCCTTTCCTGGAAGGAGATACGATACTTTTTCAGGGGGATAGTGTGACTGACTGCGACCGCGACCGCAGCGATCATTACTCTTTGGGTAGCGGGTATCCTGCCCTCATCGCCGCGTATCTTGGGAGCCATTTCCCCCATCTACAGCTGAGTATCCTCAACCGGGGCGTTAGCGGCGATCGGGTGTATGACTTAGCTAGCCGCTGGGAGACTGACTGCCTGCAGCTAAGGCCGAATTGGCTTAGCATTTTGGTCGGTATCAACGACACTTGGCGGCGTTTTGATAGTGGTATCACTTCACCGATTGCGGAGTTTGAGGCAACTTACCGCAGATTTTTGGATCAAGCGGCAGAACACACCCAGGCTCGTTTGATTCTTTGTGAACCTTTTGTCCTAGGTTTCCCGCCAGATCGGTTGAATTGGCGGGTAGATCTTAATCCCCGTATTGAAGTAGTCCGCCAACTGGCAGCCGAGTATTCGGCTCTCTTGGTGCCTTTAGACGGAATCTTCGCTGCGGCCTGTACTCAAGCCGAACCTGCCTTCTGGGCAGCCGACGGTGTTCATCCTACCTTGGCCGGCCACGGTCTCATCGCTAATGCTTGGCTAGAAGCCGTCAGTCGGTGGGGGTAAACAAACAGTCTTCATCCGCACGATATTCCAACAATTCGCGCAGCCATTGGGCTAGTTAACGCAAATCCTTCTGGGTAAACTCAGAATTACCACGCCAAAACTTGACTTTCATATCCTCACTCCTCGGGCCGATGGGATAGAGCAGACTGGACCTTCTTATCTATCCGGCGTCTGATCACTAGAGCCCCATTCTTAGCAGCGTAAATTTGCGTCTTCTTCGACCAATTGTCAGTATCATACGGCCTTTGTCGCCTTCACTAAATCCCTATGATCACTCCGTCTTTTGTCGTTATCTCTTTGAAATATAGTCAACTGGGAAGGATTCTGTTTTACGGTGTCGAATGCATCAATCGGTAGATTTGAAACGTTATATAAATCGTTTTAGTAATGCCACGCGAAGAATACTACCTGGCTAACGGCTGCAGCTAAGTCAACTGAAGAGGAGAGTACATCTTGGGTATTCGTGAAGTGGCATCTAGAGCAGGAGTGTCAATCGCCACTGTATCGGCAGTATTCAACCGTCGTGAATCAGTCAGCGAATCAGTGAGAAAAAGGGTGCTAGAGGCTGCTCGCGAACTTGACTATACTCCGAATCGCTTTGCCAGAGTATTGCGGGGTAAGAGCAGTCATCTAGTGGCCTATATCGTGCCAACAGTGAGTAACCCATTGTTTTCACACGTATTGCGAGGCATTGAGGACGTAATGTCAGCTAACGAGTACAGTGTCATTCTCTGCAACACAGACTTCGACTGTAAGCGATTGTCTGATTACGTCGGTATTCTCGGTGAGCTGAGAATTGATGGTTTGATCATTAGTGCTGATCACTCCAGCGCCACTCGCCAAGCCATCGACGCTTTTCTGAAGGACAACATACCTGTTGTCATTACCTGTGCCCCAACGGACTTGACTTCTGCTGATGCTGTCCTCGTCAATGATGAGATGAGTGCTTATATAGCTGTTCGGTACTTGATAGAAAGCGGCCACTTCCCCGTGGGGGCAATTGGTGTGACCGATAGCCTTACTGCTCAGCGCAGGCTTGGGGGTTATCTTCGTGCTCACAAAGAGCTGGGACTAGCCGTTGATGAAAATCTAGTTCACATGGAACACGGCTGGACTCAAGCTAGCGGAAGAAGCGGGCTACAGCGCTTTATCGACTCTGGGCATGTACCTAGTGCGATATTTGCCTTCAGCGACCTGCTAGCAATTGGTGCTCTCAAACAAGCGCTAGCTGCCAAAATCGACGTCCCCAATGAGCTAAGCATAGTCGGGTTTGACGATTCCGTAGCTGAGCTATCTCAGCCCGAGCTCACCACTGTTCGTATTCCCTATTATGACCTTGGTGAACTCGCTGCCAAGATACTGCTTGGTCGGATGAGGCAACTGAAAAGGGGCCTCCCGCTAAAGAGACGCGTGCGTAGAGAAATCGAAGGGGTACTAGAGATCCGAGATTCGGTAAGAAACCACAGAGCACCATAATGAAAGGAGAATTTTCCATGTACATCGGTTCAGATTATTACCCTGAGCACTGGCCAAGGGAACGCTGGCGAGAAGACGCCAGGCTGATGCAAGCAGCCGGACTAAATCTTGTCCGCATGGCGGAGTTTGCCTGGGACCGAATGGAGCCAGAGGAGGGCAGTTTCGACTTTTCGTGGCTAGACGAAGCAATCCAAATTCTAGCAGAGCACGGCATCAAGACGGTTTTGGGAACACCCACAGCTACTCCCCCGGCTTGGCTGATGCACAAGCATCCCGAAATCTACTTAGTAAACCGAGAAGGGCGTCGAGCCAGCTTTGGGAGCAGGCGGCACTACTGCCCGACGATCGAAGTCTACCACAGCTACACACGCAAGATAGTGAGGAAGCTAGCGGAACACTATGCTAGTAACGAAAACGTGATTGGATACCAGGTTGACAATGAGTTTGGCGGGAGTAGAACACGAGGCCGTTGTTACTGCAATAGTTGCCACCGGGCGTTTCAGCAGTGGTTAGAGGCAAAATATCGTACACTGTCCAGGCTCAATGAGAGCTGGGGCACCGCTTTCTGGAGCCAAACCTACAGCGCATGGGAGCAGATTCCGTTACCGTGGCCTAATGAAGCTCCGGCCAATCCCAGCCTCGAGCTTGACTATTACCGCTTCATCTCCGATGCCTGGATCAAGTACCAAAACCTCCAGGTTGAGATTCTCCGGAACGTTTCCCCGGGTAAGTTCGTCACCCATAACCTGATGGGCCTTTTCCCCAGCATAGACTACCGGAAGCTGGGTGAACCACTAGATTTCGTCGCTTGGGACAATTATCCGCGGTTTTCCCAACACCTAGACCCCGCTGCGGTCGCCATGGCCCACGATTTGACCCGTTCATTGAAGAACCGTCCTTTCTGGGTAATGGAGCAGCAGAGTGGACCGGCTGGGCAAAACGTTATGGGTACTGCCCCAAGCCCCGGAGAACTACGCCTGTGGACATTGCAGTCTATTGCCCATGGAGCCGACAGTATTGTGTACTTCCGGTGGCGTACCTGCCGCTGGGGAGCTGAACAATACTGGCATGGCATTCTTCCCCACGACGGCAAACCTGGGCACCGCTACGCTGAAATCAAGCGGGCAGCCCAAGATATGGCTAAGCTCAAGCATTTAATGTGCTCTGCTTACCCGGCGCAAGTTGCGGTAATGAGGTCGTACGATGTACTTTGGGCCTTTGAGGCTCAGCCCACCAGTGCCGACCTTGATTACGACCAAGAGCTCAAGAGCTATTATCGTGCCCTCCACAGCCTCAACGTTAACATAGACGTGATAACCCCCGAAGCGGAATACGACAAGTACAAAGTAATCGTTGCCCCCAGTCTATACTTGACTAATGACGATATTGTTCAGCGCCTAGAAAAATTTGTGGCAGCTGGCGGAACCCTGCTGCTTTCCTTCCGCTCCGGGGTGAAAGATTGGGAAAACGTCGTCCATGAGGAGACACTCCCGGCTCACCTGGCTGGCCTCGTAGGCGCGTCAATCGCCGATTACACATCTACGGGCAGGTTCGAGTCGCCAAATGCTCCAGCCCAACTCGCAGAAGTTGAATTTGTCCATCCGGAGCTGACAAGCTACCGAGGAACCGCATCAGTTTGGTGTGATATACTGAACCTCGAATCTGCGGAGGCTCTAGCTCGCTACCACGGCAACTTCTTCAACGGGACGCCGGCCATTACGCTAAATAAACACGGTAATGGTAGCGTTATCTACGTAGGAACCAGTTTAAATGATGTTGCCATTCGCGAACTATCCAAATGGATTCTTCGTACCCAAGGACTGCAGGCACCGCTTGGTACCCCAACCGGTGTAGAAATTATCGAGAGACGCTACAACGAAAAGCCTGTCCTTTTCGTTCTTAACCACAATTCGGAACGAGCAACTGTTAGCATACCTACCGCAGCCAGAGATATACTGACTGACCAACGCTACAATGACGAGCTCCTGCTTGACCCCTTCGACGTGGCAGTGCTTGAGCTAGTTTAGGTATCCTGGTCATTTGGTACTCAGCCCAAAGTGTAGGGAGGTGGTTAACGAAAGGCGTGTCCTAAGGTTTCGAACGAACGGCTACAGCCAGGCCTGAGAAGAAAGGAATGAGATACAGTGAGAAAAAGGCTATTGAGCATGTTTGCCATTACCTGTATCATAACCGCTATTCTCTGTTGCCCAGTGGGTTCGGTAATGGCAGGAGAAAAGGAGATTATCGCACAGTTTGTCGACGAAAGCCCTACATGGCCGGCAGATCTAGGTGATAAACCAGATTTCTCGGAGTATCATGGGAAAAACATACACATCGAAATGTGGTTCCATGACCCGCTCTACGTGCGCTTTTTTACCATTACAGCGCAGGAATTCGAAAAACTCTATCCTGAGATCAACTTTAGTTGGACAATTACCCAACTCCCTGATCCATGGGACAAGCTAGTCGTCAGCCTAGTCAGTGGTCGCGGCGCGCCCGACATATCCGGCATAGAGATTTCGCAGTGGGGCAAGTTCTGGAAGGGTCCCTATCAGCACATGATGCCGTTACCCGTACGTGAAGAGGGACTATACGAAAAGTATATAGAAGACCGCATGGTAGCCTATACCGGGCCAGACGGAGAGGTATATGGGTTGCCCAGTGACTGTCCGGTGGTAGTGTATTACTATCGCCAAGATGTCTTTGATGAGCTCGGTATTCACGCACCTATTGAGACTTGGGATGATTTTATCGAAGCTGGCAAGAAGGTCCGCTCAACAGGAAGGTACATGATCGGCTTCGGAGATAACACCATGGATCAGTTTTGGCACCTCTTGCTGCCTCGTGGGGGTGGATACTTCGATGAACAAGGGAACCCCATCGTCAACAATGAGAAAGGTATAGAAACCCTACAGTTCATGGTTGATTTAGTCCAAGAACACGGAATCGCCAAAGTAACTCAATCTTCTGCGGGCGATGTGGCTGGCCACGCCCCGTGGAAAACGGGAGAGATCGTATCTCTAACCGGAGCCACTTGGCATCCCGACTATATTATGAAGATATACTATCCTGAGCTATCTGGCAGATGGAGAGCCCAACCAATGCCAGTGGGTGATCCAAGCCACGCTCGGGCCGGCAGTCAAGGCGGTACGGGTATGTGCATCACAAACCAGTGCGAATACCCGGACCTGGCTTGGGCGTACTTGAAGTACTCCTATGGAAGCTACGAAAACCAAATCAAGCGGTGGCTTTCGGTTCACTACTTGCCGTCCTTCAAAGACGCTATCTTTGACCCAGCCGTACTCGAGTACGAGGATCCGTATTTTGGCAATCAAAGGACTGGTCAGATGTATGCCGAGCTCGCAGCAGAGGTGCCACCGTTCACCATCGGTAGAGACTGGACTGCCCTCATCACTGCCGTTAACGACAGGATCAATGAAGCTTACTCCGGCAAAATGGAGCCCAAGGAATTCCTAGATTGGGTAGTCTCACGTACCCGTTAGGTGAGATAATGGCTGAGGGAAGGTAATCCTTCCCTCTCCTCCACGATGCATGAGTTCTTACCATATTTCAGCGCCACCATGCAGATGACTAGTCTGTGTCGCCCACGGTGTCGCAGACAGGCCGTACACATGATTGGCTCGTTATTCAGTCACACCTCTAGTGGGGGGACCGTTCCCGTGAAAAAGCAGCAATTGTGGAGATTACAAGAAAAAGCAGCGCCGTATATTTTTATAGCTCCGTTCTTCTTGTCATTCTTTGTCTTCATGGCATATCCAATTGTCTTCAATTTCCGGTTGTGCTTTACTGAGTGGATGGGTGTCGGCCCATTTCGTTACGTCGGGCTGGCGAATTTCACTCGCTTACTGACCGATGTAGCATTCCGAAGAGCAGTTGCAAACTCAAGCTTCTATGCTTTTGGCACAATATTGGTTGTTCTACCTGTAGCTTTGGCTTTGGCAATAATGATGAACAGCCCAGAGCTCCGATACCAAACCTTTTTCAAGTCCGGTTTTTTCTTACCAAGTGTTACTCCGGTCATAGTTGTATCCATCGTCTTCCTGCTGATCTATAACGAAGACTATGGCCTACTCAATTACGTGTTAAGACGAGTGAACCTGATAGAGCGACCCGTACCCTGGGTCAACTCGACATCCCTGGTGAAACCAGCAATTTTGATACTAATTCTATGGAGATGGGCCGGCTATAACATGGTCTACTATTTGGCCGGACTCGCAGGCATCCCCAAGGATTTCTTGGAAGCTGCGACCGTTGACGGTGCCACTCGCTGGCAGGTCTTTTGGCATATCACGTTGCCGCTACTTAAACCAACCATAATTTTCACCGTTACCACGAGCCTAATCGGTTCCTATCAGATATTTACTGAGCCATACATCATGACTGATGGTGGCCCATCGTTTGCCAGCATCTCACTGGTTCAAGTTATTTACAGAACCGGATTTCAGCAGCTCGAGTTTGGACGCGCCGCAGCAATGAGCCTTGTAGTGTTTATCATTATTTTTGGACTTTCATTTCTGCAAATGCGGTGGTTACGAGTATGGGAGGACTGGGAATGACAAGAGAACGTAAGGTACTAGTGTATCTAATACTATCAATCGGTATAGTGCTGACAATGACTCCCTTCTTGTGGATGATATCAAACAGCTTTAAGGATACCAGTGAAATTTTCAGCTATCCGCCTACGCTCTGGCCACAGGTTCCAATCGTCACCAATTATATACGGCTCTTTACCGCATTGCGGGTGAGCTTTGGGCGGAATCTATTTAATAGCACTGTAGTAGCAATAGTTACGACCCTGGCGACACTCCTACTGAGTGCTCTAGGAGGCTTTGCCTTCTCCAAGTACGAATTCAAAGGCAAGAGAATGCTCTTTTACATCCTTCTGGGATCAATGATGCTTCCGTTTCAGGCGATTGTAGTCCCTCTATATATACTCATGGTTAGGTTCGGCTGGGTTGACAACTATCGCGCTCTCATTATCCCCTTTGTCGCTAGCCCCCTTGGTACATTCCTAATGAGGCAATATATGGTCACTATACCTTCTGCTGTTATTGATGCTGCTCGTGTGGACGGTTGTTCGGAATTCAGGATTTTCGCTCAGATAGCTTTGCCCTTATCCAAACCAGCACTAGGATCCTTGACGATAGTCACATTCATGAATTCGTGGAACAGTTTTTTGTGGCCACTTATCGTTCTAAGTACAGATAGGCTGCTGACCATGCCAGTTGCTCTAAACAACTTCGTGTATCTATACCAAGCCGAATACGGGCTTGTTATGGCAGGGGCCACTTTGGCCGCAGCACCAGTGATTGCCATCTTTATTAGGCTGCAGAAATACTTTGTTTCTGGGCTAACGTTAGGTGCAACCAAGCTATAGGTCTTCAATCATTTTCCCGGGCGGGGCACCAAGCCTACCCGGCTGGCCAGCCTGCTTACCCCGCCTTGACGGACACAAGTCGCCGCCAAGTCATAGACAATTTGGAGATGCATAGTATCGACGGAGACTATGCTAGCTCGTGGTCACGTCCGTGTCGGTCTGTCAGCATCTGGTATATCGTCGGGCCTTCTTGATTGAAAGACTGACTTTCCGGCCCTGCTTATTCCTCCTGGGTTATTCAGCAACCACCGGCAGTGACGAAGACGCCACCCTAACAACTTCAATGCTAATTCCATGATGAACGACAAGACGCCGTCTCCAAGATTACTCTAGGTAAGGGCATTGATATGGTTGGTGATTGACAAACCGTTTCTTCTTGCATTAAATGAACGCAGATGAATTATCCCCCAAGTATTGGTTCTTATAGAGTATTGTTTCGTTTAGTCGGCACATAAGGAGGAATCAAATCGTATACCACCGCGATCATGGTAATTGCTTGACCAAGACTCTATAATCGGGGGGTAATTCCATGGCGCGGAAATGTGAAATGTGCGGGAAGGGTTCACACAGTGCCAATCACGTTGCTCGAAGGGGGTTGGGACAGTATGTACTTGCTCGGAGCAAGCGCGTCCATAAACCCAATATTCAGAAAAAATGCGTGATGATTAACATTAACGGGCAGTATAAGCAGATGAGACTATGCACAAGATGCTTACGGACTCTCACACATATTGCCCGCACATGATGAATTAACTGAGTAAAATCGATGACTAAGGCGAGGCTGGATGGTTGGCCTTGCCTTGTTTTTTCGCGTGCGATCGGGTTTACCAACTGTGTAAACGTCTTGTATTGTAGTACCTATCCCAGGACATCCATTTCCGGGTGCTTGCCCAAAGGAGATCCTATTGCGCGTCTACAAATGCCTCAAATACAGCGAGGAAACGGCGGATAGAAGGTATTGTCTCTTTGGGGACGTCGACACCACGGGCTCTGGCATGTGGAAGCAAGCTGTCTAGGCAGTCTACGAAATCACGAATATACTTCAGCTTGACTTCTGGCCTCTCAAATGACTCCAGATTAAAACTAGGAGAGGCAACACCAAACCGCGAGCACAGCCTCCCTATCCTATCTGTGTCGGGAGTATCCTCCAGCCACGGATTGCGTACGTAATACTTGATGCAATGCGGAATGGAGTACACACACATATTCAAGTCTCTCTGGTCCAACTCTAGCTCTGTTAGTTCCAAACCCGGTTGCAGGGGCCAGCTCAACTGTTCCTCTGTATGAGGAAGGTTGGGATGATCGAACAACACTGTCGTTTGAGATGGAATGATAGCCACAGAGCTCTCTTGCAAGTAACAGTCTACGATGATGGGACCGGTAGAACTGTCATATACCATGTGGAAAAACGCCCCGCCTGGCGGTGCCACTTCTGGTACACTCTGCTTCAAAAGCACTGAGCCAGCTGTCCCCATAAAGCTATCCTTGGGAGCGGCAACCGCGTCAAAGTAAGCATCGAGGACCACTACGAAAATATCAATGTCGCTCAAGTAGTCTCCTTCGCCTCTCCCTAACGATCCTAGTAGCCAGGCAGCCGCAATTCGATCATCTGATTCCAGCAACCGTGTGATGCCTTGTAGCAACCTCTCTCGCTTCTGCATGTGAGGTTCAAATAGACTATCTGTTACCTTTCCCTGAAGTTCCATGTGCTTCAGCAATCCTCCTTGTATTAGTTAGCGTTCTTCGCACCCGGAGATTAATCATCCCTCGGGATAACGTATCTAGGCTAAACAACATGGATGGTCAAGCGTCGGCGTCAGATAAGGATGATTATGTCCAATTCTGGTTGTTTGCCTGTACCACCGTCTTTCGGATGTTTATCCTAATCATGTTGGCATGCTACGAAAATAGAGGCCCCTCCTCCACTGGCGCCACCGGTTTTGTCTTAAGCTCATGTAACAGTTTCTTGTCCATTGAATTAACAATGGCCGCTCCTTTTACTGTTCTTTCATGTTACCAAGAACATCCCGTGCAGCCAATGCATTACTTGGCCTGCCTCGTCACCCTATTTCCACTGCCCTCCCCGACTAATGGTTCAATGAAATTGGCCTAGTCGACGCCCTGGCTACCTGTAAAGGCAGATTCGTCAACGAGAACTAGCCTAAAGACCGGTCAGTGTTGTACAATACAGTTGTCTACTTTGGCAAAGATAGGGTGTTTTCCTTGAAAAACCTGATCTTGATCAACGGGACTATGGGTGTTGGCAAGACGGCCACTAGTCGGCAGCTGCAGAAGCTGCTACCTCGCTGTGTTTTTCTCGATGGTGACTGGTGCTGGGATATGTCTCCCTTCATCGTGACTAGCGAGACAAAAGCTATGGTCCAAAACAATATCTGCCACTTGTTGAATAACTTTTTGCGGTGCAGCGAGTTTGAAAATATCCTCTTTTGCTGGGTAATGCACCAACAGGTGATCATAGATGACTTGCTTACAAGGCTAGATATCTCTGCCACTCAAGTGTTCAGGTTCTCCTTGATCTGCTCCGCAGCAGCCCTAATAGATCGATTATCCGGAGATATTGCCAACGGAGTGCGGAAAGCCGATATTATCGACCGCAGCCTCGCTAGGCAGAGAAACTACTTGGAAATGGATACCAAAAAGATCGACACCACGCACCTCTCCCCCCAGCAGACCGCCAAGCTAATTTATGAAACCATCTACCCAAAATGATCTGCTGATTATTCATCTATCGGTTTGCCCGCAAGCCCGTACAGCATCAGATTGAATAATTCCTTCAACAGACTCTTGTTCTCGTCTTTCAGCAACTCGGACCGTAGCAGGGCCTCTTGACACATCCTTAAGTAAAACGTCGCCGCTTCGACAGAGATACTCTCCCGGATAAAGCCTTCCCTGCGGCCCTTATCCAGAAACTCGGTTACAGCGCGGGGATATCTCCTACGGTAATAGTCATCTATCAGCTGCTTGATCTCTGGGTCAGCGAGATACTCCACATCAACCTGGTCAATAAAACTATCCTTAGTTGATAACGCTCGCTGCACCAATTCGGGGAAAGGTAGATCTGAGTTCCACAGATCCTCATTGGCTTTCCAGCGCTCCTCAAGAGACCAGATAATTGCGTCCTTCATCAGGCCCTGCTTACTTCCGAAATAATTGTAAATGCTCGCCGGTGAGACACCTGCCTTGTTGGCGATCTCTTTGATGCTAGTCTTATCTGTCCCGTATACACGGATTAGCTCGAGAGCTGCAGCCCGGACTCTACTTTTCTTTTGCTCTGTTCTGCGTTCATACCCATTCATATCCCCTCACCTCAACCATTCGTATCCTGCTCGGTATTTTGCGCAAAACAGCGGGAGATGTTTCACTGCTCGGCGGGGACCCCTGGCGGGATGCTGTGCGACTTCACCGCCGACTGGCCTATGTTCCCGGTGAACGTGACTCTATGGCCAGATCTGACTGGCGGTGAAGTAATTGACCTCTTCGGCCGGCTACATGGCGGACTGAACACTCACCGGAAGAAACAGCTCTTGGATCGTTTTCAGCTTGATCCAACCAAGAAATGCAAAACTTACTCGAAAGGAAATCGGCAAAAAGTAGCTTTGGTGGCTGCCTTTTCCTGTGATGCAGAACTGTATCTCTTGGATGAGCCCACCTCAGGACTTAACCCTCTGATGGAGACGATGTTTCAGGAATATGTAGCAAGGGTGAAAAAGGCCGGCAGAACTTTACTTCTGTCAAGCCACATCCTCTCAGAGGTAGAGACACTATGCGACCGAGTGAGCATTATACGGCAAGGGCAAATAGTAGAATCTGGTACCTTGAGCCGGCTGAGACATCTCACGCGCGTTACTGTTAAAGTTGAAGCAGAAAAAAGTGCCAGCGGACTAGAACACCTGCCAGGAGTCCATGATGTTTCACAAGACGGGTTTAAGTACCGCTTCTCGGTGGACTCTCATGCCATATCAGAGGCAATGAAGGCGCTGCTAGGGGCGGGCATCAAATCCTTGACCGTGGAACCGCCCAGCTTGGAAGAGCTGTTCATTCGCCATTACGGCGACGTTCGTTAACGAGGAGGGTTTGAACATGACGACTCGCGATTTTATCGGTACCGGAATACTTCTGCAGTTGTTCGCCCGGCGAGATAGGCTCTTGTTACCCATCTGGGTACTGTCTCCTGTCGTTCTGGTATTTGTCACTGCGGGAACTTTCGCCGCAATGGCCGGTCAAGAGTTAGAGAGCGTCTTGACCGAGTTCAATCAGGATGCACTAATCTCAGCGCTGCTTGGCCCAGTCATGACTTTTGACCTGCCAGGAGCTGTTGTCTGGCGAGGAGTATCGCAGTTCGCCCTTGTCTTAGGAATCGGAAGCTTACTTACCGTCATCCGGCATACCAGAGTTGACGAGGAAACTGGCCGCACCGAGTTGATCCGTGCCTATGTAGTGGGTCGATACGCCAGTTTAACTGCCGCACTGATTCTGACACTTCTTGCCAACATCGCAGCTGGCCTGCTCATCGTCTGCAGTATCATGGTTCTTGGAGGTGAAGCAGAGGGCTCTCTGATCTTCGGCGCAACAATGGCGGCTAACGGCTGGTTTTTCGGAGGGATTGGCGCCTTGGGTGCTCAGCTGCGTGAAACTAGCCGAAGTGCCCGAGGCCTAGGCATCGCTGCTCTCGGTCTAGGATTGGTAATGGCAATTCTAAATAACTTTCTGGGTGGTTACTCCTTCTTTAACTGGATAACTCCTATGGCCTGGCAACGGCTAACACAGCCTTTTGCCTCTAACCAAAGTTGGGCGCTGCTCTATTGCGCTGTTTTCACTGCCACACCTGCCATGATTGCCTATGTGCTGTCTGCTCGCAGGGATTTGGCAGCGGGCATTTTCCCGACCGGTGCCGGGCGTTCCGAAGCAGCTCCCCACTTTTCCAGTCCTTTGGCTTTAGCTTGGAGACTTCGCAGGGGGAATTTTATCAGCTGCTCGGGAGGAATAATTCTGTACATCACTGCGTTTGCAGCCATCTCTCCCGGCTTATCTGCCTCTGGAGGCATGAGTAATTGGCTGTCAGGCCTGGGCGGTACCAGTTGGACTGATGAGGTCGGCCTCGGTTTTGTCTTCATCAGTGTCAGCATCTATCTGATGGCGATGTTTGTGGCTGTCTATGCGATGACCACTATCTTACATCTGAAAAAAGAGGAGATTGAGGGTAGAGCGGAGGTGCTTCTAGATAAACAGGTCAGCAGGATCCCCTGGATGAGCAGCTACGTAGCGATAAGTGCTATGAGTTCCGCTGTACTACTCTTATTGATGGGCATCGTTGGCGGAGCAGTCTATGGACTTGCAACAAACGATCTGGGCAATGGTTTTTGGCAAATTTTGGGTATGAGTGCTGCAAACATTCCCACGGTATGGGTACTGCTGAGTGTCACAGCCTGTTTGTACGGCCTCTTGCCGCAGGTGACAGCAATGGGATGGGCCGTGTGGGTGTTCTCCGCTATCCTAGAACTTGCCTGGGAAGCGAAGGTAGTTGATTGGTCATGGATGTGCCTTTCGCCCTTTTCTTATGCCCATTATACACTTGACATTACCAGCTTACCATTGCTCCCCCTCTTCTGGCTCCTATGCTTTGCTGCTTTACTAACAGAGCTTGGATTAATAGGATTTCGCAGGAGGGATATTTCAACAAGGGCGTAGATAAGCAAATTGATACGCCAATCAAACAGCACGTAACCTAGAAGGGGCCGCCGTAGCTGTTTACCTCAGCTTCCGCAACAAACCTCGCTGCAACTACTAGCGGCGACTCGCTCCAGAAAATGCTGTTCTCTATCGCAGTGACGGGCTTTCAGATACTCGTCCCACTGGGCTGATACTGCGTCCATGGTTAAGATAATAATCCACGGCAGCCTGCATTTGTTCGGGTGTGTATCTACGCTCCTTCGAATACTGCCTATGCAAGCCACCTGCTTCCTGGTATTCCTTATACCATCGCACCAGCATCTTACGATCTGGGTATCCCAGTTCACGAACAGTATCCGCGGCGCAAAAATCATATTTGATGTAAAGTTTTCCGCCTTCATGCGTTCCTCATATGAATACATGGACTACCCTCCTGACTGCTAAGTCCAGGATTTCGTCCGCACCCCCTAAATGGCCACGAAAAATCCCCACAAATGGCCAACTGAAGAAGTGCTCGCTCTCTCGAAGTCAATTGGTAAGCAACACCAAAAAGTCTTCAAGGAGCGAGCAAACTTGACAAAAGCGGGGACTATCGTGAAAATCCGTGAGTATCGTGACAAAGGGCTGACAAAAGAAGCTACAGTTTTACGTTTGGGGCTGGACCGAAGTGGCCTACTGGAGAGTGTAGCCCATACCCCGATCCTCCAGCATAACTTTTGCCCTTTGGATCCGGCAGCGGAAATGGTTGGTCACCCGCTCCATATCCTCTTCCTTGAGCAGACGCGGATCAGAGCGTAGAAGATCGACTAGATCCTTAGTGTCTAGTTCTTCTTCATAGTCGGCTGGCCGGGACCGCCACCGCAAAGAAAACGTCAACCCACTAAAAGTATCTCGTTCGGCCATCAGCTGATCGATTTTCTTGGCCCACTGCTCAGCGGGATTAATCCGAACCCGAATGATCCGGCCCACGCTGTGCGTAATAATTTCCTCATAAAGCTCCCGATCCCGATCGTTGAGCACACTTTGCTGCAGTTCGATATCCCGCTCAGTTCGACTGACGACGAAATAGGGACTGACCCGCTTACCGAAATAACCCAGGCAGAGTTGCACCCGCCTAGCCTTCTGCCGCATTTACTGCCAAGCTATGGTACTAGCCTCATCAGGGGGTAGAGCAGGCAGGTCAGTCAACTCCAACACCACTTCTTGACTACAACTGTACTCTAGCGGCATCGGTTGCTCTTGGTAGTAGACCTGGTTCAGGCGAACGGTGATCTCTCCCCGGTCATGGTTGCACTGGCGCAGCAAAAGCCCATACTGCTCCATCACCACAGAGCCAAGCTAGTTAATTCGTCGGCATCCAATCTGCCTGCATCCAACTTGTCGCTGTCTAGCTGTTCCATACCAGGGTTCTTCCCGCCAAGGCGAGCCAACAGTCTTTGTCCTCCCTTAGCGGCCATGCCTCGCTGAGCAGCCACATCCTCGTCACCGGCCATGGCCTGCTCAACGGTTGTAGTCTGGTCAACCGCTGTATCGTGGTCAGCAACTATCGCATCATCTGCTCATCTGCCTTTTCAGCATTCCGGTAATAGCCAGTTCTTGCTCTGCAGGTAAGTCAGGAGACAGCACAATAAGGCATAGTCTCTGGGATGCGGAAAACCCCGGATACCCAATCACGGCTCAGAGCGCACGGGGATTTTCTCCAACTTAGCGAAATACGGGTGGATAATTTAGGGAAACCGGAGTTCCTGCAAAAGATCAGTCTTCCAGGATCCCCGACACCACCCCCTTTTTCTCACCAAAGCTGCTAACTATCCTAAAATCCTCGCCGCCTGGCCTAAGTCCTCATACAGACGGTCAGGAAGGTCTCTTATCACTGGGAAAAACGGCCTCATCTTGCTTGTCAGGGAATAGTCTATCTCAGCAAAGGTAAGAGCTTCAACATCGTATGGGGCTTTCCCCAGGATAGGTTGGCCGGGTAGTTTTGCCTCCACGTTGCCTGGGCCAACCGCGAAACTACCACCCCAATAAGCAATGTTGTTCTCCACTCCCGCTAGATTGCAAAAGGCCGTCCATACCGTGTTCTCTATAGCCCGAACCCTCACTATGGGTTCGAATATCTCTCGTTCAAAAGCTGGTGAACCAGCGACAAACACCAGAAGATCCGCCCCTTTAAGGGTCAGAAGCCTGGAGATCTCTGGGAAGAATGTGTCATAGCAAACCATCATCCCTATACGGCCAATCTTGGTATCAAAAACTGGGCTTTCGCTCCCGGCACGGAAGAACCTGGTGTCAGGAAAGCTACCAGGACCCCCGCTATCAGTCGCATGGCCCGGCAGTGTATGCTTGCGCCATTTGCCCACATAACCGTCGGGTCCAACCAAGGCACAGGAATTATATAGCACGCCGGGAACACCCATTTCCGGCATTCCCCATATTATGTAGGCACCCGTGTCTTTCGCCAGGCGCGCCAGGCGCTCTGTAGAAGGCCCTGGTATGTTCTCGGCCACCTCGAAGAAGCGGTCACTACAGCCATATCCCGTCAGCGCCATCTCAGGGAAAACTACGAGTTTGGCATTTTCCTTCCCAGCCTCTACCACATAATGCTCCATCTTATCCAGGTTGCCTTTAACGTCTGCTGTCCTCGGACAGATCTGAGCAAGTGCGAGGTTATACATGGAGATCCTCCTTATCACTAGACTTACTTTCCGCCCTTTAAATATCGTTTTTCTATCCATGCTCCCGCAGTGTATAGGGGGTCAACGACATTTGCGATTCGGACTCGACCTGCTTGACTTAGGATGAAATAAGCATCCCATTTGTCAAAACCATAGCAATTTACCATCCAGTGAATTAGGTCATTGTAGGCTATTCTCACTGCGTCCTCCAGAGGCTTACTGCTACCGATACTCATGATACGGTTTTCATCCTCTAGTCGGGGCCAGTCTAGCGACCAACCCTTGATTAGCTCCACCTTGATCTCTACACGGGCCGATATCTCTATGGCAACACCACATAACTCACCATCCCCCTGGCATGCGTGTACATCACCTATGTACAGAAAGCCGCCTTCAGTTCGCACAGGAAGATAGACCGTACTGCCTGGGGCTATGTCCGGCAAATCCATATTGCCCCCATGGTTATTCGGTGTCAGAGAATTGACAGTCTCCAATCTAGGGGCTGTGCCTATGGTCCCAACAAAGGGTTCATAAGGGAAGACGATGTCTTCATCCCAGAAGACTCCCTCGGGGGTGACATCAACCTTGCGGACCACCTCGGGGAACGGTTCTGATAATGACGAGGCTGTCGGACTAAGCAATCCGAAATACTTCTGCAGGCAAGTTACACCCCGCGGTTGAGGCCCTACCGGCTGAATTGACAGGACCTGAACAGATACTGTGTCACCAGGCTCCGCTCCCTCAATCCAGATAGGTCCACACAAAGGGTTTACAAATGGAAGTGTAGCTATTGAGCTTGGCTTTACACTCTCGTCTGTGATTTTTCCTTCGAAGGCATCGATGGTATCGACCGCCACCGTGTCACCGGGTTCAACCCTCATTACAGGATCTCTGTACGGACCTATGGCATATGAATACTCACGTTGTAGTTCCTTGGTCAGTTCGTGTAACAACACATTCCCTCCAATCACGCTGATGTCTATATCGCCAGATAGCGCCTGATCCTTTCCGAGTCTGTCATCTCAGACTTGTCAAGTTCCGCCACGATGGTTCCCCGATCCATGATGTAACAGCGGTTAGCAAGCGACATGGCAAAGTCCAGATTCTGCTCTACTACTAAAATTGTAAGCCCAAGATCATGATTTAGCCCCGTCAGTAAAGGGACCAACTCCTGAACGATACTAGGCTGAACACCTTCAGATGGTTCATCGAGGATTAGCATATCTGGATTGCCAACGATCGCCCTACCAATTGCCAACATCTGCTGCTCTCCGCCAGAGAGGGTGCCCCCTTTTTGTCGACGCCTTTCATCCAAGCGAGGAAACATGGAGTAGACTTTTTCGTAAAGACGTTCGCGACTAGATTCTATATTAATGAAATGACCCATCATGAGGTTTTCCTCTACAGTCAGGCGCGGGAAGATTCCTCGTCCCTGAGGAACGTACCCCATACCGAAACGGGCTCTACTACTGGCGCTCAATGTGGTTACATCCTTCTCCCTAAAAGCAATTAAACCCTTGATAACAGGCAACACCCCTATGATCGTCTTCATAAGTGTTGTCTTGCCGACCCCATTTCGGCCCAAGATTACGGTAATTTCACCTTCATTGATCTCAAGATTGAGATCCCTCACTATAGGCACCGAACCATATCCCGACGTGAGCTCCTTCAAACGTAACACTGTTCCACCCCCCTACTTCTTGCCAAGATATATCTGCTGGACTTCTTCGTTACGTTCGATCTCAGATAATTGGCCCTGCGTAAACACCTTTCCTAAGTGTAGAACAGTGATCTTGGGTTCCAAAGCTCGAACAAACTCCATGTCGTGAGCAATCACAATAATCGTCATTCCCTCATCATTGAGCTCCCGAATGATACTAGCCGTTCGGGCAGTCTCATCCGGAGTCATCCCTGCATTGGGTTCATCCAAGAGAAGGATCTCGGGATCTACTGCCAACGCGAGCGCAATTTCCAGCCATTGTCTTTGACCATGCGATATTCTCCCCGCTGGCATATTCTCGATCCCATGCAGGCCCACAGCATGAAGCCTATCAAGGATTTCTTGTTCAAAGCTGACTACTCCAAATCGATGGCGATTCAAAGCTACGACCATGTTCTGGCTAACGGTGAGATCAGGATAGACGCTAGGCGTCTGGAATTTTATGGACAAGCCCATCCTCGCCCGGAGAAATGGTTCCACGTAAGAAATATCAGTGCCCTTATAGATCACCCGCCCAGACTCTGGCTTGTGATAACCAACAATCGTCTTGAAAAGTGTACTCTTTCCGGCACCATTTGGACCGATCAGAAAGTGTAAATCCCCCTGATAGATGTCCAAGTTCACTTTATTAACCGCCGTCAAACCGCCAAACCGCTTGGTTATCTCTACAAGTCGCAGTAAGGGCTGTCCGTTTGTTGGTGAAACGAAACTAGGACTAATCGTTCTAACAGCATTCATACGTTGACACCCCCTCTAGACTGTGAGTTAGCGGCAGCCTCCCGGCGTCCTCTAGTCCCCAGTCTTCTTGCCCAACTAGCCAACGTAGGTATCACCCCGTCCGGCATGTATAGGACTACTACCAGCAGCATGGTTCCCAACAAAATAAGGGCAAATTCACTACCAGTAACCGCTAGGAATTGGGTGAAGTACTGAAGGACTACAGCGGATATAACTGCTGCCAAGATGCTCTTGCGACCTCCAACCGCTACCCATATAACCGGCAGTGCGGCATTAGTAAGGCCCATTGTCGACGGAGTAATGTAATGCCCCCAAGCTACATAAAGCACACCGGTTAGACCGGCCAAACCGCCTGCTATAGCAAATGCTAGTAACTGGACCAGTCGAATGTTGTATCCTAGCACCTCTGTGCGATCAGGGTTAGACCCCGTTGCCACTAACCCAACACCGTATTTGGAGTTAACAAGATACCTCAGCAGCAGATATGTCACAATTAACAAGCTTAGCACAAAATAGTACAGCGAAGCGCCCTTTAGTGCCATATTGCCGAAGGTGATAGACGGGATGTTAGTCATGCCGTTATAACCCCCGAGCAGCGCTTTGCCAATTCGCCATTTGTCCCCAGCAGTCTGGCCCATAAAAGTCTCCAGCACTAATGTGAAGACTAATGTCATGATTGAAACATAGACTCCACTCACTCTACCGTAGAATACAAAATACCCTAGTAGAGCTGCTACTAAAAACGGTACTATCATGCCACCGAGAAAAGCAAGAAGCGTATTACCCATGGCATCAATGGTGTTGATAGCTATGATACCGTAGATATAACCACCTATACCCACAAAAGCCATCTGGCCAAAGCTGAGGATATTTCCACATCCCCAGATAAGGCTTAGACCCATCGCCACAAAGGTCCACGACATAAAGTACGTGAGGTTAATCACATCATACCTTGATGCGAAATGAGGAAAGGCGTACAAGTAGCCCGCTGCCAAGAGCAAGCAGACCCAGAACATTCGACTTCGTCCAATGCTGAAGGGTCCATTAATCGTATGCAAGAACTCACCGAAACGGCTTACCCTATTCATCGTGCTCTCTCCCCTTTCGCCTCAAGGTAACCAGAAATCCCCGTGGGAAGGACACGTAGAATGACCATAGTTGCCGCCAACAGAGCCATTCTTCCAACAAAAGTCCCGTACAAACGCGAGGATGTACCTTCGATGACACCTAAGAAAATGGTAGTGAGCAAAGCTCCCTGGATAACGTTAGCTCCTCCGCTCACAACTACCGTGACAAAGGCCGGCGCTAGGAAGGATGCACCGTATAATGGTGCCAATACTGTGGTTGGTGCGTACAATGCCCCAGCAAATCCCGCCAAGGCAGATCCAATACCAAAGGTGACTAGATACATCCGAGAGGTGTTAATGCCCATAGCTTCAGCAATTTCTGCATTCTGCATGGCTCCTCTCGCACGCATTCCAAATTTAGTTCGGTGGAAAACATACCACATTATGATAAGAAGCCCAATCGCTATTACTGCTAGTAATAGCCGATAGGCTGCATAGGCTTTGCCTCCCACGGTAATGCCCCCTAGGGGCATCGGTATGGTCTGCAATGATGGACCCATGGCGACTAGCATGCCCTGGCTGATAATTAGACTTACGCCCCAGGTAGCCACCAGGCTCTGTAAGAGATTACCGTAGAACCTTCGAATTACAAGCCTTTCCAATACCATGCCAAAACACCCTACCATTAGGGCTGCAAATAAGACTGATGCAGGGAAGGGTAACCCGGCCCGGGTCGCCAGCACGGATATGTACGCACCAAGCATCATGAACTCACCGTGGGCCATGTTGGTAATGCCCATCATTCCAAGGATAATGATCAGCCCTACTGCTGATAAGAATAAGAACGCCATACTGTCAAGATATAGATATACTGCTCCAAATAGATCGCCAAGAAGTTGCACGTCGGCCTCCCCCAGTCTTAAGGAGTCTTGGTAGCCTGAGAATTAATTCTCGGCTACCAAGATGGCTATCCTCCTGATAAGTTAACCCAAAACCATGCTATCCTGTCTTAGGGTTCATATTGGACAAACTCAGCCTTTTTGGTCAAATCTACACCCATGTCCTTGCTCAGCCAATCTGGCCAAAGCTGCTCATACGTCTTGGGGAAATGCAGGTCGTGGTTCTCATCCACAACAACTATCCGAATGTCCCTGACTAAATGGTGTGTCTTTGGATCTAGATAGACTCTTCCTTCCGGAGCGTCGAAAGAAATACCCGACTCCAAAGCCTCGATGACTTTGGGAATATCGGTTGTGCCTGCTAGTTCCACGGCTTTGGCATATAGATAGACACCGATATAGGTATTCTCTGTCTGCTCTCCGATATAGGCTACATCTGGGAACATCTCACGGAATCGTTTTACGAAAGCTTCATTGGCAGGCGTGGGCAGTTCCTCTACGTAGTGAACACCAATGTGCATACCTGCAAGTGCGGGAGGATTGAAGCGTTTGTGCTCGTAGCCCTGAGCAACGTTAATACTGGTAGCAAACGGAATATTCAGCCCAGCTGCAACTGCCTGCGGATAGAATGATGCGTGAGGATCCCCAGTAATATACATGACCAGGAAATCAGGATCAGCTTCTTGAATCCGCTCGATGGAAGAAGCAAATTGTGTTACCTCTAGCGGAATGAACTCTTCTCCTATGACTTCGCCACCATGCTTCTCCGCAAAGACATGAGTCCATTTGGCACTCAACTGGCCGAAATTGTAGTCAGCCGCAAGGATGTACATCCTAGGACCGAATTCCTCAATACAGTATTGGATGACAGGTTCTATTTGCTGTTCTGGAACAGGACCAGTACAGAAGGTGTACTTGTCTGCTACACCGCCTTCGTACTGGTTGTTGTAGAAATATAGCATCTCATATTCATCGATAATGGGTCTGATAGCCTCCCTAGCTGCACTCGAGAAACCTCCGAACAGAACATCAACCTCGTCTCTGAGAATTAGACGCCTTGCCAACTCTTGAAAACGTCTGTTGTCGGATTGAGGGTCTGGCGCAATCAGTTCCAGTTTGCGACCTAAGACCCCGCCAGCGTCATTGATTTCCTTAACCGCCAATTGAGCTGCCATGTACTTGGGGCCGGCGTGAAGTGCAAAGGTCCCCGAACGGCTCTCAAGAAGCCCAATCTTGATGGGCTCTGCTGCATGTAGAATACCCACCGATATTGCCATAACCAACATTACAGCAATCGATACTAAACCCATTCGTTTCATGCTTGATACCCCTTTCTCATCAGTACCGTCTTCCAGGTCTCCCTTAACAGCAACGAACCAATAAAGCAGTGTCAAGCCAATCCGAGGCATCACCACCTCCCGTTTAGAAAACGTCTAACCAGATAATTCAAGTGGTATTTGAATCAGATCATGACTCAGTAACACTCAAAATTACCGCCCTCTTGACGTCGTCTAGATGGTCAAGCATTGTCTTTGCGGCTTCCTCCGGCTCACGGTTCGTAAGAGCATCAACAATCCGAACATGGTATTCCACCGCCCTAGAAGCAGCCCCAGGCAGCCCTTGCACCCGTTCCAGCTGTTCTGAGAGAGGGGCCTGGATTGCCTCTATGACAGCAACCAAAACTGAGTTATGGCTCCCCCTAGCCACTTGCATGTGAAGATCCAAATCGAGTTTGTTAAAAGTCTCCAGTTCTTCCATCTTCGACATCATATCCCGCGTAAGGGTTTCAATACTATGTAATTCTTTTTCAGTTGCCCGAAGTGCGCATAGCTGGGCTGTTTTGGCCTCTATGATCGCTCGAGCCTCGATAACTTCCAGAATCATTATGTGGTCCATCGAAAAGACGTAGGACAAAGGTTCAATCAACAACCCAGGAACCGTCTGAGTAACAAAGGTGCCTCGACCTTGAACCACTTTCAATAACCCCATTAAGCTAAGACTTCGGATCGCTTCTCGAAGAGCCGTTCGGCTTACGCCCAAGTCTGCCGCTAGCTCCGATTGAGGGGGTAGCCGCTGTCCGACTTTGAGTTCACCGGATGCAATTTTCCCCATTATGTAGTCGACTACGGCGTCTGCTACCTTCCTATCCTTAAGCGGCTTCAGCATAAATAACAGCTCCATCCCCAGTCATAAGATTAACTGATATTTCTCCGCCGCAGAAGCACTTCACTAACCTGTTGCGATAGAAAACGTACTATCATACTACGAATATCATTCTTATCATTCTTGCTTTACCACCTAATTCCTTCTTTCGTGAACGTCTTTTTTCTACTGGTTTTTGGCAGTATTACTGCATCTAGGGAAGTTGTCTCTTCCCTTGCCTGTGTCTCGGTTTTTGCTAGTCACGTGCGGCACCTCGGCAGACTTCTGAATAAGTAACGGCAATCCAGCCATTTTCAGAATCGGGCCTACTGATTGTCCTCTCGCTAGTTAGCGACAGGGTTTCTTTCAACCCATCGGCTCAGCAGA
>JAAZLW010000108.1 GCA_012799135.1 Bacillota bacterium
CAAAACTGAAACCGCCACTCTGCAGAATCACTATGTCAACTGCAGCTCTGCAAATCAGGTCTCTGAACTCATATGCCTCAGCTTCATACATGAGTGGTTTATCCCATGCCACCACCTCTGCCTCAAGTTGCTCAAGCATCCTTTTTGTCTGAACTCTTATCGCCTCTGCCCATGCCACATCGAATGTAGGCTGGGCAAAAGTTGCAAGACCCACCTTGATTGGTGAATGCGCTCCGATCATTTGCTTTCCTCCCCTGGTCATCTGTTAGCACATATAATCCTCGTCCCATTTAGGCAGAGGGGGTTAAGTGACACGCTTCATTTCTGCCGGCAATTCCACGCAAGCTTGCTATGAGGACGCTCGGACGCCAGCGGGCTTACTCAGCGTCACCCCCACCCCCCTGCACCGGCTGCCCACAGACCTTGATTCAGTGATTGCCTACTAGCCTACCGTTTAGAATCACTGAGTCTTCCACACCACTAATTGCTGTCTGTACGTATCCAAATCGTCATTTCGCTGATACCTCGATTGGCCCAGGTATAGTAAGGTACAGCGATAAGAGAGACTGACCTCGATTGTTCTTCCCATGCTTGGGAACGAACCCGATACAATCCTCCCCATTCCCTTACGGGTGCTAGCCCGTTCCCTTTAATCAGAACGACACCACCAAGTAGCTCAGAATGATATTCTGTCTGCAAGCATTCATCAGTGATGATCTGCGCGTTCCTCACAGAAAACCCAGGATTATCAACACTCTCTAGGCAATACACTATCGGACCTCGCTTTATGGCGACAGCACCTCGCGCCTCCATAAGCATCGGATTTGCGGTAATGAACTCCGGCAACATTGATAGTTCCAGCTCCACGCGAGTGATACCTGAGTCCCAGACACGTCGAACCTCAAAGTACTTGCCAGCCTCAACCTTTTCCACGATGTCAGTACCACCTACTCTTAAGTGGGCTTCTTGACACCATCCAGGAATGCGTAAGAAAAGGGAAAACTCTGCTGTTTCTGCGACATCTACCTCAATCTCTATTTGTCCATCCCAAGGATAGTTAGTAACTGTGTGCAAGTGTACTGGCGTTCCATCCGGCAACTGCCAATTCACCTCACCAGAATCATACAGATGCATCCAAATACCCTCATTGCTAGTTGTGTAGAAATACCCGCGAAGAGAAGCAATCAGCCGTGCCAAGTTCGGGGGACAACAAGCGGTATCAAACCAGGCTTGCCGAATCTGTCTACACCGAAGTGACTCGACGTAGTCCCAAGGATCTGGCGGCAAAGCTCCTGTACCGCTCGTACGATGTGGATTATCATAGAAATACTCGGTTCCACTTAGAGACACTCCAGATATGACACTATTGTATAGTGCCAACTCCATAAGATCGGCGAACCGGGCCTCCCCACTCAAAATTAGCATTCGCCAGTTCCACATCACGTTGGCAATATTCGCACAGGTCTCCGCATAGCCAGTTTCATGAGGGAGCTCCCATTCTCTACCAACAGATTCTCCCGCGGGGCGACCGCCAACTCCACCAGTAACGTACATTTTTGTTCGTACCATGCTGTGCCACAAGGATTCCAAAGAATCTTTATAAGCGATATCGCCAGTCTCGGCATAGCAATCAGCCATATCGCAATTGAAGAACAATGCCTTAACCGCATGACCCAAGATTTCTGTCATGGTCTTGCCACCCGTCTGATCCGTAAAGAACACCGCAGTATCTAGGTAACGCCTATCTCCTGTTTCCCTATAGAGTTCTACGAGAGCCGCGGAGACCTCTGGATGGCCTGGATACTCTTCCTTCTTTCCAGGGCCAAACACTTCATAGATATGGTCAGCAAAACGAACTGCTATCTCAAACAGCCTGCTTTTGCCCCGCACCCTGCGATGAGCAATCCCTGCCTGTATAAGGTGACCAGCAGCAAACAACTCATGTAGAGTATCTACTCGTGTCCAACGTTCATGGGCACAAGCCTCAGGAAAGTTCGTATTGATGTAACCGTTGCTAGATTGGGCTGCTTCAATCAGATCAATGCAGTCTTCTACAGTTTTTTCTAGATCA
>JAAZLW010000012.1 GCA_012799135.1 Bacillota bacterium
AGTTGATGTTCGAGCCGGTACGGTCCAAGTGAAGTATAATGCCGAACAGGTAGACAGTGAAGCCATTAAGGGAGCTATCAGTGGAGCCGGGTACGATATTAGCAAATAGGTATGTTTGCACTGACCTCGACTCACAATATCTTCGAGTCATCCATCTGGAGGAAAGGAAGATATTGTAGTGAAAAGGCAAAGTTTGGGCTGGAGTGAGTTGGCCATCCTGGGTGCCGTCCCCTTTGTGATGGTATTGGGTAACTCCATGTTGATTCCGGTGTTTCCTCAGTTTGAGCAAGTGTTAGGTATAAATCAAGTGAAGGTGGGCCTGCTGGTTACAGCATTCTCGCTGCCGGCAGGTCTTTTGATTCCCTTTTCTGGTATACTCTCTGATCGAATTGGCAGAAAGATCATTATCGCTCCTGCTCTTATACTATATGGTTTGGGTGGATTGGTAGCGGGCATTGCCAGTATAACCATGAAAGAACCCTTTACCGCTATTCTAGTAGGGCGCATCTTGCAGGGTTTAGGTGCTGGAGGTACATATCAGCTGGCAATGGCTCTTACCGCTGACTTGATTACCGGAGAGAAGCTCACCCGCTACCTGGGTTTTCTGGAAGCCTCTAACGGTCTGGGTAAGGTGGTGAGCCCCATCTTGGGTTCTCTGGTGGCCTTGGTTAGCTGGTATGCTCCCTTTTTCGTCTATGGTGTTCTAGCCTTTCCCGTGGCGGCAGCTGTGTGGTTGGGGCTGCATGAACCTAATCCCGGCGGTGAAGGCAAATCATGGAGCCAGTACTTCACCACATTAGGCCAGATAGTAGAAAAGAAAGGTGTATCATTGCTGATCGCTTTTGTCATCGGGTTTCTGGCTCTATCGGTCCTGTTTGGCTTTCTCAGCTACCTTTCCGATATTCTCGAACAAAGGTTTCATCTGCAGGGATTACTCAAAGGGTTGGCCTTGGCGGTTCCGGTATCGGCGATGGCGTTGACCTCGTATAGCACGGGGGTATTTCTAGAAACGCGCCGCCATTTGCTGAAAGGGGCTTTGATTTTGGGAATAGTCATGGCAGCGGCGGCATTGGCGGTGGTCCCTTTGTGTATAGACATGCGCTTTGTTTTCCCTGTGGCTGTAATCGCAGGCGGCATCGGCATTGGCATGGTGTTACCACCACTCAATACTCTGATCACTGCCGCCGCTTCTCAAGATGAACGAGGAGTTGTCACGTCAGTATACGGGACAGTAAGGTTTTTTGGAGTTGCAGTCGGTCCGCCGGTCTTTGGCGCCATTGGGTTTGAACGTGTGGGGTTGTTTTATGGAGTCGGCATTTTGACAGTGATCGCTGCCATCTTAGGGTATCTCTTGATCGATCCTCAGCGACTGATGGCATATCCGACCGAGTCATAACATAACATGGGGAACGTGATCCGATCACGGATCGCAAATGCGGCAAAATGGGGGAGTCAGGAATATGCCACGTCTTCGTTGGGGGGACGGGAGTGGTAGTCTACATGGAGCCATTCTGTACGTAGTCTTCTTTGTCTTAGCTTTGGTAGGGCTCCCGACATTGGTTGTTTGGGGCCGTTGGTTGTCCATGCCCAGGAAGTCTACTGAGTTTACTATCAGGCTTCTGCGGGAAGATCTTGGTAAGGTAGTAGAAATGGACCTAGAGGAGTATCTGGCGGGAGTAATGGCGGCGGAAATGCCGGCAGACTTTCACTGTGAAGCCCTGAAAGCTCAGGCCGTGGCTGCCCGTACCTATGCGCTGTACCGCTTAGGGGAGCAAAGAAACGAGCAAAGAGACTCAGTCGGCCGGGAGGCAGACCTGTCGTCAGACTTCCGCAGTGGTCAGGCTTGGATGTCAGCTGAGGCACAGCGGGAGCGCTGGGGTTGGTATGCCTATTTCCAGAAAAGGCGAAGTATCATCCAGTCTGTCGAAGCGACTCGGGGTGAAGTTATCACCTATCGGGGAGAGCCCATTTTCGCAGCCTATCATTCAACCAGTGGTGGGTTCACCCAAGCTGCCGGGGACTACTTCAACGAAGTCCCATACCTGCAGGGCGTGCCGAGTCCCGGGGAGGAGATATCACCCTATTACCGGACGACCAAGCAGCTATCTTGGCGGGAGGCAGCAACCAAACTGGGACTGGAGATTCCGATAGAGGTCACCCCGATCTTGGAGGCCGAGGGGTCCTCTCTTTCCGATGAGCCGGTTGTCTATGAGCCGCCGGAGTCAGGAGATGGACAGTTAACTCATAATCCTGATCGGGCCGGGGTAACAACCGGAGAAGTTGCCTTACCGACACTTGACCTGGCACGCCTATTTCACATAACTCAGCTCTATCCCACTGGCCGGGTCAAGAACGTGGAAGTATTGGGACAAAGCTTTACGGGTCGCCAGATCCGGGAGAAGTTGGGCCTGCGTTCCAACTGGTTCTCTGTGATACCAACTAGGGATGGCATTATCTTTGAGGTTAGGGGCAATGGCCATGGTGTAGGCATGTCCCAATACGGTGCCCAAAGGATGGCCATGGCCGGTTACAGCTACCAGGATATACTACTCCATTATTATACTGACATTGAGCTGGTAAAATGGTATTAGAACCCCAGGAGTTGCAGCGTTTGGTGCTGAATTAAGGACCAAATGCCTAGAAAAGAGGTGAGAGGCCCTGTTTTGAATAGGGCGAGGGGCTATGAGTGAAGCAATCTATGATGTAGCAATCATCGGTGGCGGACCGGCAGGGATGAGTGCCGCGATCTACACGGGCAGAGCCCATTTGCAGACATGCATGCTCGAAGGCCTGAGTACCGGTGGCCAGATGTTCAATACCGCCACCATTGAGAACTACCCAGGCTTTGCCCGCATTGATGGACCGGATTTGAGTCAAAAAATGGAAACTCAGGCCAAAGAATGGGGTGTCGAGATCCAGTTTGGCCAGGTCACCGAGATCCAGCGAGCAGGTGAACTCTTTCAGGTGACCACCTCGGATAAGGAGACAGTTCTGGCCAGGACGATTATCCTTGCCACAGGCTCTACTCCCAAGAAGCTGGAGGTACCGGGAGAGGCAGAGTTTGCCGGAAAGGGAGTCTCATACTGTGCCACCTGTGATGGTGCCTTTTTCCGGGAGAAAGATGTAGCCGTAGTAGGAGGTGGTGACTCGGCGGTAGAAGAGAGCCTGTACCTTACCCGCTTAGTCAATCAAGTAACGATTATCCACCGCCGTGACCGGCTGCGGGCGACCAAGCACTTACAGGAGAGAGCTTTTACTGACCCCCGTATAGAGTTTCTGTGGGACTCTGAGGTAGAAGCCATAGAGGGAGAAGGGACAGTAAAGCAGCTCCGGGTCAAGAACAAGAAGACCGATGGGGTTACCATCTTACCGGTTGCCGGAGTCTTCATCTATGTGGGGATGCGGCCCAATACAGAATTCTTGAAGGGTTTGGTTCAGCTGGATGCCTGGGGCTATGTGGAGGCGGGAGAGGATACGTTGACATCAATGCCTGGCGTCTTTGCCGCCGGTGATATCCGAAGTAAGGGCCTAAGGCAGATTGTCACGGCAGTGGCTGATGGAGCGGTAGCAGCCATGGCTGCAGAAAGATATCTGGGAAAGCGGGGTCTATAGCCTTGCCCCTCGGCCCTGGGCGTTGAAGGAGAGGGACAGGGAGGTTGCGTGGCTGTGCAGAAAGGCAAAGTAAGCAATATTCTAGATCTCATTGGGGCAACACCGGTAGTGCCCTTGCAGCGGTTAGCAGAGCCGGAAGGCGCCAAAGTCTATGCCAAACTGGAGTGTTTTAATCCCGGTGGTAGTATCAAGGACAGGATCGCCTTGAGTATGGTTAGAGCAGCTGAGCGGGCCGGAAACCTCGTGCCAGGGGGTACCATTGTGGAGCCCACCAGTGGTAACACGGGGGTAGGCTTGGCCATGGTGGCGGCTGCCCTGGGTTATCGGTTGCTCTTGACTATGCCTGAGACTATGAGCCTAGAGAGGCGCTTGTTACTCCAGGCCTATGGGGCGGAATTGATCCTCACCTCGGGCTCGAAGGGGATGCGGGGTGCTATCCAAAAGGCAGAGGAACTGGTACAAGCAAACCCTGATTTCTTCATGCCCCAGCAGTTTGAAAACAATGCTAATCCCGAGATCCATCGCAAGACAACTGCCCTAGAGATCCTGGACCAGATGGATGGACAACTGGATGCGTTTGTAGCCGGTGTGGGAACGGGGGGCACGCTCACAGGAGTGGGAGAGACCTTGAAAGAGCAGCTTCCCCAGTTACAGGTGATAGCAGTAGAGCCTCAGGGATCGCCTCTACTCTCTCGGGGGAAAACCGGTCCCCATGGACTGCAAGGCATCGGTGCTGGCTTTGTACCCACAGTACTGAACAAGGCCATCATCGATCAGATCATTACTGTCGCTGATGAGGAGGCTTACAGCATGGTGCGCCATCTAGCCCGCCAAGAGGGGATCTTGGTGGGTATCTCTGCCGGGGCAGCCTGTTGTGCTGCTTTGCAGATAGCTGCCCAGCTCGATTCCGATCAGCGGGTATTGGTCATTTTCCCTGATACCGGTGAAAGATATTTGAGCACACCAGAGCTATTTGATGTTCGATGATGCCGACGAGGATCAAGGTGGTGTATTGTGCTGGAGGACAAGCTGCAGTGTTTGGAAAACATTCTTCGGGATCTGGAAAGCGTCTTGGTGGCGTTTTCCGGAGGTGTAGACAGTACCTTTCTGTTACGCGTGGCTTACCAAGTGCTGAAAGACAAGGTATTAGCTGTCACTGTCAGGGCTCCCATGTATCCAACCTGGGAGATAGACGCAGCTATAGATTATGCCAATCAAGTGGGGGTAAGGCACCTGGTGCTGGACATAGATGCCATGCAGAACCTTGAGTTTACTGCTAATTCACCCCAGCGATGCTATTATTGTAAGAAGGCCCTATTTGAAAAGCTCTTGGAGGAGGCCCACAAGTGTGATGTGCGCTATGTGGTGGATGGGACCAACAAGGATGATGAAGCCGATTATCGTCCTGGGAGGCAGGCCATACAGGAATTGGGGATCAGAAGTCCCTTGTGGGAAGCAGGTTTAACTAAAGCTGAGATCAGACAGGCATCCCGGAACTTGGGATTACCGACTTGGGACAAGCCCTCCTATGCTTGCCTGGCTTCTCGGATCCCCTATGGAGTTAGTATTACCTTGGAGAGGCTCTCAGTGGTAGAGAGAGCAGAGGCTTACCTGACTGAGCTGGGGTTCGGTCAGCTCCGGGTGCGCTATCATGGCGATCTGGCCAGGATCGAAGTAGAGAGGCAAGAGCTACCCCGGCTCTTGCAGTATGCTTCCCAGATTGTCACTCACTTCCGGAAACTGGGCTTTCTGTATATCACGGCAGACCTAGAGGGGTATCGCACCGGTAGTCTAAATGCCCCACTATAGGGGGCCCTTTGCCCTGGCAACATATTGGTATGGAGATGTTAACATGGGAGGGTGCAGTACCGGAGTCTCGGGATTTGCACCCTCTTGCATGGAAGTTGACTCCCCTCGCAGGAGTTGACCCAAGGCTGGTTGAATACTAACAAAGATACAGGTATTCTTATACGCAAGCGGGGGAGGTCGTTGCAGTTGGCCCGACAGCGGGAATCGCGGCTGATGCTCTTGTTATTAACTATCGTGGTTGGGGCCATAATAGGAACAGTTGTAGGCGAGGCGTTGCGGGATTATGTGCCGATTTTTACTCGCTCTGCTACCTTGGGAATTTCGCCGACCAATATCCACATCGGTAGTATCATTACGTTCCACTTTGGTTTTACCTTGCGTTTGAACTTGGCCACTGCGATCGGGCTGATCATAGCTATCTGGCTGTTTTATGCCTCCTAGGTGGTCTACTCTCCCGAGTTGTATTCTGCCCAATGAATCTGGGAGCATGTGGCACTCCGAAGAGGATAAGCAGTCATACCTCGTATTCAGAGTGAGAGCAGGTGAAGTAGGCGAAATGCCCAAATTGGTTCTAGCTTCCCAATCACCCCGCAGACAAGAACTATTACGATCCCTGGGTGCAGAGTTTTCGGTAGTTCCGGCTAGTATCAACGAGAATTCGGTCGAGGGCCATACACCGGTGGAGCTGGCAGAAGGTGCTGCATATGCCAAAGCTAGCTGGGTGGCGGCTCGAGTGGCTGAAGGCATTGTGGTGGGTGCGGACACCATAGTGCTGTTGGACTCAGGGGAGATCCTGGGGAAGCCCCGGGGTGTGAGTGAAGCGGTGGTGATGTTGTCCCGATTATCCGGGACAGGGCATCAGGTTGTTACCGGGGTAGCGGTGCTCGACAGCGGAAACGGTCGGGAAAGAGTTTTTCATGAGGTCACACGGGTGTTTTTCCGCTCTCTATCGCAACGGGAGATCGAGCAGTATGTGGGTACCGGTGAGCCGTTGGATAAGGCCGGAGCTTATGGTATACAAGGTAAAGGCGCTCTTTTGGTGGAAAGAATAGAGGGTTGCTACTTCAATGTAGTGGGCTTGCCCTTGCCTAAGCTAGGACAAGCTTTGAGCGATTTCGGGATTTCACTTTTGTAGACATGCCCAAACCAGCCATGCCTCCTGGAGTGGTTAGGAGGTATGAAGATGGGTATTATCATCCGTGACTTGCCGGTAAGTGAGCGCCCTCGGGAGAAGCTTTTACATCATGGACCAGAGACCCTATCCAATAGGGAG
This sequence comes from Bacillota bacterium, assembly GCA_012799135.1. Taxonomy (GTDB): domain Bacteria; phylum Bacillota; class Limnochordia; order DTU087; family DTU087; genus JAAZLW01. Next base: position 6,695 of record JAAZLW010000012.1, read on the forward strand.
CTGTTGGCCATTATTCTCAGGGTGGGAACAAGGCGCCGGTCGGCCCTCGCTTTGGCAGATCAACTACTGGCCTACTTCGGCTCTCTACGGGAGTTGCGAGAGGCCCGCTGTGAAGAGCTGCAGGCGGTGGAAGGCATCGGCTTGGCTAAGGCGGCACAGATACTGGCAGCCATCGAACTGGGAAGGCGGGTACAAGCATCGGTAAAGGTCCCGACTGTGGTGCGTTTTCCACAGGATGCCGCTGATTATATGATGGAGCATTTGCGCTATCTGGATCGGGAAGTCATGCGACTCATAATTCTCGATACTAAGAACCAGGTGATTGCCAGCCCCACCGTATCTGTGGGCACTCTGAATTCTTCTATGGTGCACCCCCGGGAGATCTTCAAGGAATGTATTCGTCGCAGTGCTGCCTCGTTAATTGTGGCACACAATCATCCCAGTGGTGATCCATCGCCTAGTACCGAGGATATTCAGGTCACGAAACGTTTGCAGCGGGCAGGCGAGATTTTGGGGATAGACGTACTTGACCACATAATTATCGGCGATAACCGGTTTGTTTCTATGAAGGAAGAGGGTTTTTTCACATAGCAGGAGAAGATAATGGTCTTCTTTGTAGGGCGACTTGGGCTGGGTTGAGCAGGAGGTTGAGGGCCAATGTTTGGTTTGTCGAAAGATATGGGAATTGATTTGGGCACCGCCAACACTTTGGTATATGTCCAGGGCAAGGGTATTGTTTTACAGGAACCGTCGGTGGTTGCCATCGAAAGAGACAGCAATCGGGTGCTGGCTGTGGGTGCTGAGGCCCGGGAAATGGTGGGCCGTACTCCGGGCAACATCATTGCGGTAAGACCGATGAAAGATGGTGTGATTGCCGATTTTGATGTGACAGAGCGGATGTTGCGGCATTTTATAGCTAAAGCCAGTCGCCGTCGGGGAATTTTTCGCCCTCGGGTGGTAGTTGCGGTCCCTTCAGGAGTAACCGAGGTAGAGAAAAGAGCGGTAATTGATGCCACTCTGTCAGCGGGTGCTAAGGATGCCAGATTGATAGAGGAACCTATGGCTGCCGCTATGGGATCCGGCTTGTCGGTGCAAGAGCCCACCGGCAGCATGATCGTAGATATCGGGGGTGGCACTACCGAGGTAGCCATTATTTCCCTAGGAGGCATTGTTTCCCATCGCTCCATCCGAGTCGGGGGAGACGAGCTCGATGAGGGAATAGTTCAGCATGTACGGCGGTCATATAATCTCTTGATTGGCGAGCGCACCGCTGAACGGGTAAAACATGAGGTGGGTAATGCCTTTCTTGAGAATGATCGTCAGAAGAAGTCCACGGATATTCGAGGTCGGGATCTGGTAACTGGTCTACCCAAGACAGTGTGTGTTACTGATGATGAGATCCATGTCGCCCTGGCCGAGCCGGTTCAGGCCATCGTGGAAGCAGTCAAAGTGACTTTGGAGCGGACTCCCCCAGAGCTGGCAGCCGATATCATGGATAAGGGGATTATCTTGGCCGGAGGCGGTTCTTTACTATGTGGATTGCCACGTTTGCTCAGCAACGAGACCGGTATGCCGGTTCACCTGTCAGATGATCCGCTAACTGCTGTGGTTAAGGGGACGGGCACCGCTTTGGAGCATTTCAATCTGTTACAGCGAGTGATGGTTAATTCCAGAAAGCTAGGCTAGTTGTGGGATGAGATGAGTTCTGTGGGTAGCCGGCTTGTGAAGGATGAGAAGGGATGCGGGGGATAATGGCACGGTGGCCACTATTGGTCACTCTTGTTGTCGCTTTTGTTGTGATCGGCCTTATCTATATAACCGCAGATGGTCGTCCCGAGATTCCGCCCTTCGAGGGGAAAGTACGGGATGGGTTAGCCCCTTTATACGGAGCCTTCAGTAGTCTCACTGGTTTCGCCAATCACTGGGTGGGAGTGATTCGCAATTATAGCCGCCTAGAACGGGAAAACAGCGAGCTGCGACAAGAGATCGAATGGATGAAGCGAAGACTGGCCCTGGTGGAACAGCTTGAGCAAGAGAATACCAGCTTGCGGGAGGAGTTGGGATTCTTTCACTCCAGCAATCAGCCTCCGATAGGAGCCGAGGTGATCGCACGCTCGCCCTCCAATTGGTTTGACAAAATGGTGATTGATCGGGGCGAGGGCGATGGGGTGAGACCTGGAGATCCAGTGTTGACATCGGGCGGGGTAGTAGGGCGGGTGTATGTCACGACTGAGCATACGGCCGAAGTAATGCTGATTACTGATGATCGCAGCGCCTTTGGCGCCACAGTCCTAAGAAGCGGGGATCCGGTGGTAGTGGAGGGCAGTGGGCAATGGAATCATCTGCGGCTAAAGCCCCTAGTTAAGGAAGTAGATATTCAGATAGGGGACCAGATCGTCACTTCATCTATGAGTGGGATTTACCCTAGTGGTTTGCCGGTGGGTACTGTAGTTCAGATGGATTCAGGTGAATATGGCCTGGTGCTGACTGCGGTGATCCAGCCCCATGCTGATCTAGCCAGACTGCGCCGAGTATTTGTGCTCAAGTAGCGGCGAGTGGTGAGTGTGATGGGAGAACTGCTCTTTGGACACCTGGGCAGTTAAGGGAGGCAATTCGAAAGAGATAGTCCAAGCGAATTCAGTAGGAAGCATAGCCGGGGAGAGGTAAGATGGTGAGGAGAATAGCGGTAATACTGGCAATGATGGCAGCCGTAATGCTGCAATCGACGATTTGCTCTTTGTGGCCATGGATAGGCGTCAAGCCTGATCTTATCACTGCTATCGTGATCCTTGCCGGGTTGTCTTACGGATCGGCACCGGCTGCCCTGATGGGGTTTATCGGAGGATTTCTGTTGGATTACTCTACCGGCCGCCTACTAGGGGCGGGAGCAGTAAGCAAGATGCTGGTTGGGGGATTGAGTGGATGGGTTGCCGATAAGGTTTTCGGTGATCATTTGCTGGTTCCACCATCGGCCGTTTTGGTAGGCACTTGGCTGGAGCAAAGCGTTTATCTACTGCTGGCCAACGCTTTTGGTAGCGGCCTGCCGGTGATTAATGGTTTTTGGGCAATAGTGCTGCCAGTGGGTCTGGTCAATGTTGTCTTCGCCTTTCCCGTCCACTACTGCTTGCGGGTCTTAGAGCGTATACCCGGCCAGGGGGGTTCAGGGGGAAATGGATAACAAGACACGGGTAGAAAGAGCCAAACTCCTGGGCTGGTTTGTTCTGCTGGTCTTTTTTTTGTTATCCACTCGCCTATGGTATCTACAGGTGGCGCAAGGTCAGAAATACGCAGCCATGGCTGATGGGAATCGCATTCGCTGGGTGCGAGCCGTGGCCTCCAGAGGACGGATTTTTGACCGTTACGGTTCCCCTCTAGCCACCAATCGGGCTTCTTTCACTGTTTCCTTAATGCCGGGAAGCCTGGATGGTGAAACCCGGGAGCACGTTTTGACGCGACTTAGCTTGCTTTTGGGTTTGACCCGAGAGGAGCTGGAAGCCGCCATTGCCAAAGGGATTCGGTATCCTTATGAACCGATCCGGGTAATGCAGGATATTCCGGCCCAGACAGTTGTTGCCTTAGAGGAACAGCGGTTTGAGTTGCCCGGTGTGATGGTCGAAATGGAAGAAGTACGAGATTACCCACAGGGCCCGTTGGCCAGTCATGTCCTGGGTTATATGGCGCCCATTAGTCCAGAGCTCTTGTCTGCCTGGTCTGATCGCAGTTATTATGGATCTGACTATGTGGGTCTGACTGGTTTGGAACGCTTATACGAACCTACGTTACGAGGCGAGGACGGGGGCAGCCAGGTAGAGGTCACTGCCCTGAATCGGCCGGTACAGGTGCTGGAAAGAGTTCCAGCGGTGCCTGGTTCGGATCTAGTTTTGACTTTGGATAGTGACCTACAGGAATTGGCCGAGAAGGTACTAACAGAACACTTGGCCAGTGTCCGAGCTGCCGGCAAGTATACTGATGCTCATAGCGGTGTGGTGATTGTTCTCGATCCGAGAACCGGAGCGATTCTGGCTTTGGCCAGTATGCCGGGGTATGATCCTAATAGGCTATCAGATGCGGCCGAACGGAGTTCCTACTACGTAGAACTCTCCAGAGACAAGGAAAGGCCCTTGTTTAATCGTGCTATACAGGGCTTGTATTCGCCGGGGTCTGCTTTTAAGCCTCTAACAGCTATTGCGGCCTTGGAAGAGGGTAAGACTACGCCTCAAGAAGTATTCTATGCCGATGATATTGGTCCGTTTGGTATCAAGCGCTGCTGGACACTAAGGAACAACCCTCCTCTCCCTGTCCATGGGAATATTACTGTTGTGGGGGCACTTAGAGAATCCTGTAATGACTTTTTTTGGGAGATGGGCCTAAGATTAGGTGTGGAAGCCTTGGCAGATCATACTCGGAAAGCCGGATTTGGGTCGCCAACCGGATTGGCTATGTATCCTTCAGAAGAAACTGGGGTTGTACCTGATCCGGATTGGAAGAGACAGCGATTCTCCCGGCGTCCTCGCTCGGAACAGGTATGGTACCCGATGGAGACTATGGATATGGCCATAGGCCAAGGGTTTCTCTTGGCAACACCACTGCAGATGGCTGCTTTTTACATGGGTCTGGCCAATCGAGGGCCGATCTACGTGCCCTATGTAGTGGAAAGGGTACAGCGACCTACCGGGGAGGTAGTAGAGATCACTGAGCCCCGGATAGCTCGGACACTCAAGGCCTCAGCAGATACGTGGAATACAGTGATCAAAGGTATGGTCCAGGTGGTAGAAAGCGGAACAGGCGCCTCGGCCTTTCGCCGGTTTCCCTACCCGGTGAAGATCGCGGGAAAGACCGGCTCAGTGCAACTGGGCCCCGGCCAAGGTGATGCCCACAGTTGGTTTTGCGGGTTTGCGCCGGCAGATAATCCCGAAATAGTTGTTGTCGCCTTTGCGGAGCATGGGGGTGGAGGTGGGGTTACATCAGGTCCCATTGTCCGGCAGATCATGGAGGAATATTTCCGTAAACAGTATGAGCCAGAAGGGGAAGCGGTTCCCGATCTGGAACGAATACAGTGATGGGCAAAGGCTTTGTCTATGAATTGTCGGAAGGAATCTGAAATAGCGTGCCGAATTTAACAGAGTATGGTATCAATGGTGGTGAAAGGTGCGTGGCTCGTGATTACGTAGCCTTTAAAGGTACTAGACAGGGACTTGTGCTATGGTTGGATCCACAGGCAGAGTTCAATGATATCCTGGAACAGCTATACGAGAAATTATCTATGACTAGGGAATTCTGGCAAGGGGTAACGGTGGTTCTGAAGCAAACACAAAGAGAGTGTCGCCCCGAAGAGAGAGAGCGACTAGAAGAGATAATGGGAGAATTCGGTATGGCCTTGAGAGAAGAAACCGAGCAGAGCGCGATGGATCAACAGAGTGAGGTGGAAGATTCTCAGCAGGCAAGCCGGGATAGTGCGATCATCGTTCGGCGTACATTGCGATCTGGCCAACGGGTGCATCACACCGGTAGTGTAGTAGTTCTTGGAGATGTGAATCCAGGAGCTGAGGTGATCGCCGGTGGTGATATCATTGTTCTAGGGGCATTGCGAGGTGTGGCCCATGCTGGCGCTATGGGGGAGGAAGATGCCATAGTCGTAGCTTTCCGGCTGTTGCCCACTCAGCTGCGGATTGCCCAGTTTATCTCCAGAGCCCCGGATGATGTAGAAGTGCCGGAACCAGAGGGGCCGGAGATGGCAATGATTCGAAACAACCTAATCACGATCCATAGCTATGGTCTTTGATGGCGCCTAGGTTAGGGGTGACTCGGGCAAGGGGTAGGAGAGGCTAGCCCTACCACTAAATGGTCCGAGTCATTGTTGGATTAAGGAGGTAGTCGGGATGGCGGGAAGAGTGATAGTGGTTACTAGTGGAAAAGGCGGTGTTGGCAAAACCACTACAGCGGCCAATATCGGGGTAGGATTGGCCCTTTTAGGGCGCAAGGTCTGCCTGATTGACGCCGATATCGGGCTGAGAAATCTCGATGTTGTATTGGGTCTGGAAAATAGAATCGTCTATGATCTGACTGATGTAGTAGAGGGTAGTTGTCGCTTACGCCAGGCGCTGATCAAAGACAAGAGAACAGAGAATTTGTTCCTTTTGCCAGCCGCTCAGACTAAGGAAAAAGATGCAGTGTCGCCGGAGCAAATGCGCAACCTTTGCAGTGAACTGCGGGAGGAAGTGGAATACATTTTGGTTGATTGTCCAGCCGGTATCGAACGGGGTTTTAAGAATGCTATTGCCGGTGCGGATGAGGCGATTATCGTTACAACTCCTGAAGTTGCGGCAGTGAGGGATGCAGATCGGATTATCGGTTTATTGGAGGCAGCGGAGCTCTATGAACCCCGCCTAATTGTGAATCGGATCCGTCCCCAGATGGTGAGAAAAGGCGATATGATGGGGATAGAAGATATCATCGAAATTTTGGCCATTGACCTTTTGGGTGTAGTCCCGGATGATGAAGATATTATCGTCTCTACTAACCGGGGAGAACCCGTGGTCCTGGATAGGAGAAGTCGGGCCGGACAAGCTTATAGCAACATAGCCCGACGGCTGGAAGGCATTGATGTGCCATTCCTATCACTTGAAGATGAGAGTTGGTTCGGTCGATTGAAAAAGGCGTTGCTGGGCCATAGTTAAGGGGGGGAACCTGGCATGATAGATTTTCTGAGGCACTTTTGGAGCCGTGATACCGATTCATCCAAGCAGATTGCCAAAGAACGCTTGCGGTTGGTACTGGTTCACGACCGGGTGAACGTTTCCCCGAGTCTGCTTGAGGCCCTGAAAGAAGATCTCTTGGAGGTCATATCGAAATACATGGAGATCGAAGAAACAGGCTTAGAGGTCAATCTCGATAAATCAGATAACTCGGTGGCTTTGGTAGCCAACATTCCTGTGAAGCGGATGAAGCGGGTGATGGATCAAGGTCGGTGAAGCCGGGTTAAGGGATACGGATGATGGCGATGGGCTTTAGAAAGTGGATCCATAATATAGATTTTGCCCTGCTGTTGCTGATTGGTATCCTGCTAGTTTTCGGGCTAATAACTCTGTGTAGTGCTACCGTAGCCAGTGTTGGTGCTGCCCAAGGTGATCCCTATCTGTATGTAAAGAAGCAGGGGGCCTGGATGCTGGCCGGCCTGATTGTAATGGTGGGTATGTGCTCCTTTGACTATAATATTCTGGGGCAATATCATCGAGTGATCTATGCTGGGACACTGTTGGTTCTGACTATGGTATTGGTGTTTGGCAGGAATATTGCCGGTACTCAGGGTTGGTTTCGCGTAGGACCGGTGGGAATACAGCCGGCCGAATTTGCCAAGATCGGTGTAGTTATTACCCTGGCCAAGCATTTAGAGAAAAAAGAGCACTTGGACCAGTTAACTGACTTGATCTCTCCCTTCTTGTATGTAGGTGTCCCTATGCTATTGATTCTCAAACAACCGGACTTTGGTACCGCTATGGTGTTTATCGGAGTGCTTTTTGGAATGCTGTTCATGGCCGGTGCCTGTCCCCGCCATTTAGGCGCCATCGCAGGGATAGGCTTAGTAGTGTTTGGCTTTGCCGCCTTCCTGACTATCCGGGGACTTGTTCCGATCCTTGCTCCTCACCAAGTGGGTCGAATCTTGGTTTTTTTCGATCCGTACAGGGACAGAACCGGTGCCGGTTGGAATGTAATTCAGTCCATGATCGCCATTGGCTCCGGTGGCCTTTTTGGTAAGGGCCTATTTCAGGGAACCCAGGCTCAACTGAACTTCCTGCCTGCTCACCATACTGATTTCATTTTCTCTGTGGTGGGCGAAGAGCTAGGTTTTCTAGGAGCCTTCGGTTTACTGGCCGTATATTTGCTGCTGATTTGGCGGGGGCTGAAGATCATGACTCTTGCCAAGGACGATTTCGGAGCTAATCTGGCGGCCGGCGTTGTCTCCATGCTGCTGTTTCATTTGGTGATCAATATCGGCATGACCTTAGGCATTATGCCGGTAACCGGGATTCCACTGCCATTCATTAGCTATGGAGGCAGTTCTCTATTGACTAACATGGCGGGGGTCGGGTTACTTCTCAATGTCTATATGCGGCGCCGTAAGATTATGTTTCAGTAAGATGGAGGGGTTAACTGCCGGTAATACCGCATGCCCCACCGCTAATATACTAGTCGTGAGGTCTCAACTCTGACGCAGATCGCCTCTGGCGATCCGGGTTGGGGACGATAGGCGGTGGCGGAGAAACATGCAGATCGGGCAGATAGCCGGCATACGGATCGTATTGAATCCGTTTTTTCTTATATTGCTCGGGCTTCTGGGTGTAGCAGGGTATCTTCCCCATGGCCTAGCCCTTTTCGGTATAGTCTTTTTGCACGAACTAGCCCATACCATCGTTGCTTTTGCCTATGGTATGCCTTTTTCCTCCATCGAGCTGCTGCCTTTTGGGGGAGTGGCCACTAGTGAGGGATTTCAGAACCCCGATCCCTTTGCAGAGGCAATGATCGCCTTAGCAGGTCCCCTGACCAACGGGTTCCTTTGTTTGCTGGCCTTGGCGGTTGCCCCCTACGGAGTGATACCGGCTCCGTGGAATGAGTACTTCTTGAGAGCGAATCTGGTGATTGGGTTGTTTAACCTAGTACCGGCTCTACCGCTAGACGGAGGGCGGGTACTACGGAGCTACTTGGCCCTGAAAATGGGGTACCGCCGTGCTGCCGAACGGGCAGCCTCCCTGGGTAAAATCCTGGCGGTATGCATGGGATTGGCTGGTGGGGTGGGGTTTTATTCTGGTTACACCAATATTTCTCTACCGATTCTAGCCTTCTTTATCTACATCTCCGCCGGACGGGAGCAGCGGATGGCGGGCTATGTATTTGTGCGATATTTGGCCCGGAAGAGGCAGGAGTTGGAAGAAAGCGGTGTTTTGCCTACCGAGCAGCTGGTAGCATATGGTGATGTCCCGGTGAAGGATATTGTGAGGCATTTTGTGCCGAAGCGGTATCATATTATCTTGGTTATAGATGAAGCGGGGAACCTGGCGGGCTTCACCACCGAAATGGATGTGGTGAATAGCTTTTTTGAAAGAGGTATCGATACTCCCCTTCAGACCATTGTCCGGTACCGCTATCATGTTGGTTAAGGAGAGTTGGCCCCAGTTGGACTAATGAAAAAGTGGGAAAGCCTGGCAGAGCATGGGAGGAGCCGGTTCTTGCCATACTAAGTAAAGACCCCTGGCTCTTCCACCAAGAAGAGGAAGTGGCTTGTATGAACCAAGGGAGACTCCTGGATAGGATCTTGCCCTCTGTAGCAAAACCCGGTCGGTATACGGGGAATGAATGGAATATTATCCGCAAAGATTGGGACAGTACCCTGGTGAGATTTGCTTTGGCTTTTCCAGATATTTATGACATCGGGATGGGGCATTTGGGCTACAAGATTTTGTACTATCTGCTGAACCAACAGGAGGATACCTTAGCAGAGAGGGTATACGCCCCTTGGGTAGATATGGAAGCCAAGCTGCGGGAGTATGGGTTACCTCTTTTTAGTCTTGAGACCAGGCATTGGCTTTACGAGTTTGACTTGGTCGGTTTTACTTTACAGTACGAACTCAGTTATACTAATATCGTGAATATGCTGGATCTGGGTGGTATTTCGTTATTGGCGGCACAGCGTTCGCAGAACGAGCCCTTTGTGGTAGGCGGCGGGCCCGGTGTATTCAATCCAGAACCACTGGTACCTTTCTTTGACCTTTTTGTGATCGGTGATGGGGAAGAAGCTATTCTGGATCTCGTTGATGTCTATCAGAAGTGGAAAGAAGCCGGAGGTACCCGAGAAGTATTCTTGCTAAAAGCAGCAGAGATTCCTGGGGTTTATGTCCCTAAGTTTTATCAGGTGACCTACGATGAGACCGGCATAATCAAGGCAGTGACACCAAACCATAGTGGCATTCCGTCCCGTATTACAAAGCGGGTGGTACAGGATTTGGATGCTGCCGTCTATCCGAAGAGTCTAGTGGTTCCCTATGTCGAGGTGGTTCATGACCGGATCATGCTGGAAGTGATGCGGGGCTGCACCCGAGGGTGTCGCTTTTGCCAGGCTGGGATGATTTACCGTCCGGTGCGGGAACGAAGGCGAGATACCTTGCTTAGGCAGGCCAAAGCCCTGGTAGCCAGTACCGGGTATGAAGAGATCTCTTTGTCCTCGTTAAGTACCAGCGATTATGGTGATATCCGACAGTTGATCCAGGAGCTCTTGCATCAATATGGCGATTGTGGTATCTCTCTATCACTACCTTCCTTGCGACTGGATTCTTTCTCTGTTGGTTTGGCGGATCAGATTCAGACTCAACGGAAGACCAA
>JAAZLW010000109.1 GCA_012799135.1 Bacillota bacterium
CTTCAAAGTTGCTACAGGATGAAATTTCCACATACCTCCCATAGCTAGGCATCCATACCTCAGGATCATATTTCTTGGCCGCAGCAAAGCCTACATCTCCGGTACACATCTTAAGAACTCTATAGGGTAGCTCTAGTCTTTGTAGCACTTCTTCTGCATCAGCCACCAATTTTTCCAACTCATCATAGGAGGTGTCGGGATGCACAAATTTCACCAGCTCAACCTTATTGAACTGATGCATCCTAACCAGCCCCCGAGTATCCCTACCGGCAGAGCCGGCTTCGGATCTAAAACAGGCGGAAAAAGCTACCATGTAAATGGGCAAATCCTTGGCATCCAGGATTTCTCCACGGAAATAGTTAGTCACAGGTACCTCAGCCGTAGGTATGAGATAGTAGTCCTCCCCTTCACACTTGAACATGTCCTCTGCGAATTTGGGCAGCTGACCGGTGCCTTGCATGCTCTGCCTATTGGCTAGATAAGGTGGCAGGATTTCCAGGTATCCATGTTCCTTTACATGCAGATCCAACATAAAACTCGTAACTGCTCGCTCTAGCCGTGCCCCCAAACCCTTCATGAAGGCAAATCGCGCTCCAGTGACTTTACCGGCTCGCTCAAAATCAATGATATCTAGATCTACGCCCAAATCCCAGTGCGCTTTAGGCTCAAAGGAAAAATCCCGAGGTGTACCCCACCGACGGACTTCAATATTCTCAGTCTCATCTTTACCCACATGCACTGAACTATGGGGTATATTGGGTAGAATCAGCAGGATCTCTTCGATCCTCTGATCTAGCTCCCGCAGTGTATCATCGCCCTGCTTGATTTCCTGTGACAGATCCTTCATCTCAGCTATGAGTTGATCAGCATTTTGTTTGGCTTTTCGCATATGCCCAATCTGTTCTGATACGGCATTGCGCTGGGCCTTTTTCTGTTCTAGGTCTGTTAAGAGATTGCGCCTTCTTGCATCTAGCTCCAAAAGCTCATCTAGGGGGACTTCTACACCCCTTTTCGCCATGGCCTCCCTTACTAGATCCGGATTTGTGCGAATTAATCTTAGATCAAGCATGATCTCACTTCCTTCTAGAGAAATAAATAACCCCTCGCCCGCTTGATAGGGACGAGAGGTTTCCCGCGTTGCCACCCAGATTGGACCCTAACCTTTGCCTCCTGTAAGAAACAGACAATCAAGGTCCCACTCTTCTGCTATAACGGGCTTACCCGGGGCCTTTCGAATAGCTCTAGTAGATTGCCCTTAGCTTAGGAGCTATTGTTATGACCCACTCCGGAGGGGATTTGCTCCACCTTCCCACCGGCTTGCACCAAGCGCCGGCTCTCTGCAGTAGATAGGTAAGCTACTCGTCTCCGTCATAGTGTTGCTAATTTATCCTTCGTGTTAATACGTATTATAACCACAATGCGGCGAAATTGCAATGACTATCGCCCTGTCCGTCCAATATGTGCAAAACAGACTGTCAGCATAGGGTCATCAATTGATAGAATCAGAGTCTTTTCTCACCCACTCCTGAAGTTTGTGCGTGAGTCGCATCTCTTGGCTAAAGGGGATCAGATCACTCCATCGCAATTGAATCTCGACAGAGGCTGGAACATTATGCTTGAAGACAAAGTATCCGATCCAGCGAAGTATCCCCGAAATGATGATCACCAGCGATAGTCCATAGCTATCTGCCAGATAACCGCCCATCATGGGGCCCGCCGAGCTAGCCAATCCGGCTATCGTGTTATATACACCGATATAGGTGGTACGGCTTTCATCTGGAGTGACTTCCAGAATCAGATTAAAGGCTGCTAGGTTGTATCCACTCCAGCAGAAACCACTAATGAACTCTGCGATCACGGCCAATTCCCAGCGGGGTAGAATCCACCACATGAAAGGCACTGATGCTGCCCCAACACCGCCGGCCAACATGACATTCTTCTGCCCATAGCGATCAGCCAACCGTCCCCAGTAGCGGTGCCCAAAGATACCCGCCACCAAACCTGCCGCTGTAACTACTCCCCAAAAACCTGGATCACCACCAAGGTTCTCTCGATAAAACACTGAGTAAAGGGGACTGGAGAAGGTTACTCCAAAGTTCCATAGAATCGAGGTAAAGCAGTAGTTCCGAAAAGCTGTATGCCTAGAGATAGCTTGCCAACCAGCTTTTAACCCCATAGACCTCTGGCCGACCTGGGGCCGCTTCGGTAGTGGATGGACTGGAATGGTAGAGAAAAAGTATGTGGCAAGAAGGCCCATCGCCAACGCCACATAGAAGGACACCTGATATCCCCAAGGGAAATCGTATTTTTTGATCAGCCATCCCGCCACCAGTGTTCCCACTAAGGCAGCTAGGTTGCACATCACGTTACGAAAGCCAAAGTAGCTCCCCCTAGCGTGCCGGGGGGTGATATCCGCCATAAGAGAAGTCCAACCTGGTACCCCAATACTATTGATCAGTCCCCGTATCGTGACAAGGGCGATGAAGGTATAGATGGCAGCATCGCCTTCAAGGAGCAAGGGCACCAATGCGATGGGGATGAAGAATAGCCGAGAAACCCCCGAGGTAATCACGACCAGCCTCTGTCTATTGCCCAAACGCTCAGTCAATCGAGCCGATGGGATCTGAAGGGCATTGCTCAAAAACGCCGGCAAGGCCGCTAAGAGACCTATTTGGCCTTTAGTGGCACCTAGTGCCAAGGCGAATAGAGCCAAAAAAGGCCCGATCATGTTTTCACTGGCATTAGCAAACATGCCATCGATGACGCTAATGCGCATGGCTCGTTGCATCGAGGCATGATCAAGCGTGGTCGTTTGCTCCTTCATCTTCTCCCCATCCATCTATTGGCCGACATATATGCATACGTATTTATTGTATCACGCTTATATGCCTAGGCAAGGGGGTCCTTGAAATTGAGTGAGTCAACGATTATCGGGTCAGGGATTCTCTCCAATGTTAGTGTTAGAGGTCTATTAAATCGGCATGCCACTTTCATTGAGCC
>JAAZLW010000110.1 GCA_012799135.1 Bacillota bacterium
ACCACCATAGATAGGCTAGGAGGAATAACAGGACCAATCACCGAGGAGGATGCTGTTACCGCACAAGAAAAGTCCGCTTCATAACCTTCTTTTGTCATCGCCGGAATAAGGATTGCACCTAGGCTTGAAGCGTCCCCGACAGCGGTTCCCGATATACCGGCGAATACCATGCTGGCAGCGATATTGACTAACGACAGGCCACCTTTGATATGACCTAAGTAACTATTGACAAATCGAATTAGCTTATCGGTAATCCCCGCCTCATTCATTAAGTTGCCGGCCAACATGAATAAGGGGACCGCCAGAAACGTCCAGTTGTTTATTCCGGCAAACATCCTCTGAGCGACCATAATTAGGGGAATTTCGCCGACAAAGACCAGCCAGAAAATTACGCTCGTGCCTACGGCAAACACGATGGGGGCACCGAGAACCATGAACAGAACTAGGGTGCCAAAAAGTACTGCCATCAAGACTCTCTCCTTTAAGGCTGTACAGATTTCTGGGTAGTTATTATGTCACGGATCAGTTCCTCTTCAGAGTACAGGGGTATCAGATGGTCGTCAGGTGTAGAGGTGACAATGTCTTCACCTGTGATTAGGCTCTTTAGGCATGCTAGCGCATCAACAAAGAGAAAAAACAACATATTTACCCCTGTTAGAGGCAACGCCAAATGCATGAATCCCATGTTTACACCTAGTGCGGGCGAAATCTGGTTGCGAGTTCTTAGAGCCAGACTATAGCCTACGATGGTAAAAACCGTAATGAAGATAGCAGCAATCAAGTGGTTGATGAGCTTCAAGACCTTGCGGCCCGTATGGGGAAGCAAGCTTTCCAGCAGGTCTACGCCAACATATGCGGCTTTCTGATAGGCTGGTCCGCTCGTAAAAGCCACAATCCAAACCAGTAGAAACCTTGCCAATTCTTCCGTCCATGGAGCTAGCGGGACAGGAAGATAACGTCCAACGATCTGATAAAGGACAACGACAAGCATCAGAGCGGCAAGTAGAACTATCATGAATTCACAAATGTGTAATGCGCATTTTCGGGCTCCTAGTTTGTTCAGCGTGATCACTCCATTCTGTGCGGGGGGCCAAGTTGGCCCCCCAACCTTGAGTGTTAGGACCCGACACTACAGCTCTTGAATCGCGAGAAAGTCTTCGACCAATTGGGGGAAGTGCTTTGCAACCACATCAGCAACAGCCTGTTGAAAGGCCTCGATATCCACATCGTCGTTAAAAATCATGCCTTTCGACTTCAAGAAGTCCTCCAGCTCTTGTTCTTTGGCTAAGAAGAGTTCTCGTTCATATCGCTGCATTTCTTCGGCCGCTTCTAGGATTGCTGTCTGGTTCTCTGGGGATAGGGTCTTGAATTTCGCCTCCCCGATCACCACGAATATTCCTTGCCGGACGTGGGCAGTCCTGTTGACGTATTTCTGTACTTCATAGAGTTTGGCCGATTCGATCAGTGCAAGGGGGTTTTCTTGTCCATCAATGACGCCCTGCTGTAATCCGGTAAAGACCTCGGCGAACGCCATTGGAGTTGGATTGGCACCGGCTGCTTCCCAGTCGCGGATGAACATGGGAACGTCCGGCACGCGTATTTTGAAACCCCGCAGATCACGCGGATGACTAATGGGACGATTGGATGTTAGGTAGCGCGGACCCCTTTCAAACCAGGCAATTGCCCGCAATCCGGCTTGATTGAGAATATCCTGCCGGATCTTATCGGCGATTTTGCTATTCATAAAACGTTCAATATGCTCACCGTCGCGGAAAGTATACATATGGCTTGGCAGGGCAATGATAGGCACCCAGTTGGCAAGACTGTCTGCAGTGACGGTAAGATCGGCAAG
>JAAZLW010000111.1 GCA_012799135.1 Bacillota bacterium
TAGACAATCTAGTAGCTATAGTCGATAACAACAAGCTGCAGATCGATGGTGATGTCCGAGACGTCATGGGCATCACGGATTTGGCTGAGCGTTTCCGCAGCTTTGGTTGGGCTGCCCTGGACATTGACGGTCACGACTATGGCCAGATTGTCTCAGCATTGCGACTGGCCCGGGGCACCAAAGGACGACCAACGGCCATTATCGCTCACACCGTGAAGGGAAAAGGCGTTTCTTTCATGGAGAATCAGGTGGGCTGGCATGGTTCTGCTCCATCCCAGGAGCAGGTTAAGGTAGCCCTGGCAGAACTGGCTGTTGGAGAGGAGTGACAGTAATGGCCGGAAAGAAAGCAACACGAGATGCATATGGAGAGGCTCTGGTCGAGCTAGGTAAGGAAAACCCTCAGATAGTGGTATTGGATGCGGATCTATCCCAATCGACTAAGACGGCAGCCTTTGCCCGCACGTTTCCGGAGCGCTTTGTCCAGATTGGTATTGCCGAACAAGACCTAATTGGGACTGCCGCGGGACTAGCAGCAGCAGGCAAGATCCCCTTCGCTAGTTCTTTTGCTGTCTTCGCTACTGGCAGGACCTATGATCAGATCCGCAATTCGGTTGCCTATGGGAAACTGAATGTGAAGATCGCTGCTACCCATGCCGGTGTGACTGTCGGGGAAGATGGCGGATCGCACCAGATGCTGGAAGACATAGCTTTGATGCGAGCGGTGCCGGGCATGACCGTCATTGTTCCGGCTGATGCAGTAGAAGCCAAGGCAGCGGTGAGGGTTGCCGCGGACTATGTCGGCCCGGTTTACCTGAGGATGGGCCGGGGTGGTTGGCCGGTGCTGTTCGATGAGAATCATGAGTTTGAGATTGGCAAAGCGGCCCTGCTCAAAGAGGGGGATATGGCCACCATTATTGCCTGTGGTATTATGGTTTCTCAGGCTATGGAAGCAGCCAAATTATTGGAGGCTGAGGGCATAAACGTCCGGGTACTGGATATGGCCACTATCAAGCCTTTAGATATCGATGCTTGTGTCAAGGCTGCCCAGGAGACTGGGGCCATAGTAACAGCTGAAGAACATAACATCATTGGAGGGCTAGGTTCTGCAGTCTCGGAAATCTTGGGTGAGCAATGCCCAGTTCCTATGGAAAGAGTAGGGGTAAAGGATACCTTTGGCCAATCTGGGACACCGGATCAGCTTTTGGAGTTCTATGGGCTGACTGCCAAGGACATTGTGGCGGCAGTGAAGCGTGTGTTGAAACGTAAAGCCTAGGTCAAAGGAGGATTTCTCGTTCAGTCGGCGGTGGCTTTGTATTAGCTTACAGAGATCTGTTGAGCGGCGAGGTCCCGGGGGTGTTGGGAGCACCAAGCACCCCCTAGTGTAGCCTTGTGCCGGTAACCTCTCGGAACACTTGGCCTAAGGATGCTTCTTGGGAATGAATAGTGAGGAGCGTACCATAGTTGTGCAGTTGATCAAGGTATGCACCGAGATGCGGATCCTCCAGGGGCAATTTGACCATGGCCAGATCATCTTCCCATGATACCTGAGCTGTGGGGATTGCCCTTTTTAGTGTCTCTAGTTCCCGCTCATCTGGCCTTAGTTGGATGACTAGGGTGGCCTGGCCGTGCTGTCGCTTAAGGGTCCCGGGGCGGTCAAGGGCAGCGATCTCCCCCTGATTGATAAAAGCAACCCGGTCACAAAGGGTTTCAGCTTCGGACATGTCATGGGTGCTTAGAAATATGGTCTTGCCTTGATTGCGGTAATCATCTATAGCAGCATGAATCACCCCGGCGGAGGTCGGATCCAGGCCACTGGTCGGCTCATCCATGATCAGGACTTCAGGGTCATGTAGTAGTGCCCGGCAGATCAAAAGGCGCCGCTTCATGCCTTTGGAATATGTGCCGACCGGTCTTCTGGCAGCTTTCTCCAAGCCGTATACCTTGAGCAGTGTCTGTACCCGGGCAGGAGAAATCCCATGCAGTGCTGCAAAAAAGCGCAGATTCTCAACTCCTGAGAGTCTTTCATAGAGGTTACTTTCCTCGAATACAATCCCAAGATGATGATAGAGAGATGGATTGCCTGTGGTATTCTGGCCTAGGACTGTACAGTGACCTTTAGTAGGATGGCTCAATCCGGCTAGGATCCGAATGGTAGTGGTCTTGCCGGCGCCGTTGGGGCCTAAGTATCCGAAAACCTCCCCCGGATACACCTGGAAATTCAAGCCCTTTAGAGCTACCATCTCACCATAGTTCTTGACTAGATCCTTGACCATGATGGCCGGAGAGCTGTTCATGAATAAACACCACTTTCCTTTGGGAATCAACGATCCTGGTGCACAACTCGCTTGTACCCCAAGAAGGTAGCACTGGTCAGGATTATGGCAAACAGTGCGAGCCCCAATATATCCGATTTGACGGCAGAGGGCGCAGCCTGATATTGCATAGTTTCTTTCAGACCACGATAAAGATAGAAACTCGGCAAGAACGCAGCTAAATACCGGGTAGCTTGGGATATATCTGCTGCCAATGCCGGGAAGATCAAGGGAAAGTAAACGATAGTACTAATGGCCCGGGCGGCAGACTGTGTCTTACTGAAGAGCCCTATCAATAGGCCTATGGCAGTAAAGCTGATCGCACCTAGCAGTAATAGTATCGCACAGACTATTGCTGCCTGTCCGTTGAGTTTCACCCGGTTAAGGACCAACATGATCAAGGAAATCAGCATTACCAAAAGAGTACCTGAGATCCCTTTACTGAGTAATATCTCACCATCGGTGGCCGGTGATATACGGATATTATCCAAGGTACCCTTTTCCTTTTCTTCAGCAAAGCTGCCCGAGAGCACCATGACACCGATCATGACGGCCGTGATGGTTAGCCATAGGGGGAGAAGTGCTGCACTGGATTGGCCTTGGTTCATGATCACCAGATCTGCAATTGGCTCGGAGGGCCTGCCCATATAGGCTGAGAGCATGGTTTCTATCATGTCCTTCAGAGCCAAATAAGTCAAAGGATTGCTGCCATCCAGATATGCCGTGAAGTTGCGTTCTGCAGTAGCTACGATCAGAGCATCTATCTGCCCCTGGGCCACTGCCTCCTTGCCTTTGTCAATATCCTGATAAAGAGCTACATCCAGAGTATCGGGGGCAGCGGCACAGAGGAACAATGCTAACTGATGACTACCGCCACCGGCCACACCTACCTGGAAGAACTGAGGTTGCTCTGGATTATCAATGACAGCGAGAAAAAGGGAGGCAGCCAGGGGAAGAAAGATCGCAATAAGGATAGTCTTGTTCCTGAGGGCCTCGATGAAGTCCTTATATACAATGGCACGAATGCGGCGAAGGTTCATGGGTGGTTCTCTCCAGTCAAGTTCTAGATGGCAAGAGCAGCTCGGGCGCATTAAGGGAAATAGCCCGTGAGGGCTATTTCCAGGCTACTTTATCTGTTCTACAGTACAGATTGGCTATTGAGGTATGTTATTACAACCCAAATCACAACTACAGCGCCAATTAGTGCAAGCATATCTAATCACTCCTCCTCGAATGTTCTAGAGCTAGCTTTTACTGGGCTTCGAGTAACTTACTATGATATTATTCAACATCTACCGCAATCTCCCTCTTATGCCTACCAGGAAAAACGTACTAAGTGGTAGCTGACATAAAGGAGTCTAGGTATGGATAGGGAAGTCTGGTCACTATCATACAGTATTTTATCTAAAATGCGATAGTTGGGATATGCTTGAAGGAACATGAATGAATGGGACAGAGGATGGATGAGTCAATTTGACAGGAAGGTAATGGGCTGCATAATGTAGCGGAAAATCGCAGATATTTTGGGTGAGCAGACAAGCAAGATTACTGTTATCTGGAAGGGTGCTTAATTATGGAGGGGTCTGATCCCAGCAGTTTCTTGGATCTGTGGCGGGATATTACCCTGGAGCCGGTAACCTATGAGAGAAAATCGACATTGCGGAATCTCCTAGAATTGTTCCTCTATGATCTTAGTGAATATGAAGATGAAGAAACCGATGTAAACGAGTGTGGCCTATACGAATACGAGTATCTCGATCACTATTGGACAGAACCCGGGCGGTATGCCTACTTCATCCGGGTAAGGGGCAGATTAGGTGGATTTGCCCTGATTCGACAGGTGCGCAGCGAAGATGGAACTTTCCATATTGCCATGGAAGAGTTCTTTGTTATGCGTAGATATCGGGGGAAGCAGGTGGGGCAGACGGCTGCCCATAGATTGTTTCAGCTGTTTCCCGGGCGGTGGCGGATTGCAGAGATGCGCCGGGATCTATCGGCTCAGCAGTTTTGGAGGAAGATCATTGCCCGCTATACCGATGGTCACTACGCGGAAGCAGAAGATCCGGACTGGAATGGGCCCATCCAAGAGTTTTGGACCATCCCAATAACCAAGGAGTCAATAACCGGTTGCCCTATGCAAGCCGAGAACAGTCCAGCATGGAATGAAGGTTAGCCTCTCTCGGCCTCTCCCCCTTAGTTAGGGCCCTGGAAGAGGCTCCGCCATTTACTTGCACTACCCCCCCTTCCTAAGCTATAATGAAATAGTAACTTTCTACGGATATTGTCTTGGGCAGCTGGTAACGAGAGCATAGTACCGTGCCGGTTCGCATATAGGATAGGGAGATGTGGGGGAAGGACAGGTGAGCGAATTGCGAAATCAGCGCAGGGTCCTTTTAGTGCTCATAGTAATTGCGATGCTGGCAGTGGGCGTTTCTACTAGTATACTAAGCAAGGCTGGAGCTAATGAGGGCAGATTCGCTGACCTGCGCTCGGTTCTGGAAGTTGCGGCTCTGGTAAAGACTCAATATGTAGAACCAATCAGCATGACCGAGCTTTTCAGGAGCTATATTGCCAATGGTACTGTTAATGGCATGCTGAAGATCCTTGATGATCCATATACCCGCTATCTGGAGCCATATGCCTACAAGCAGATGCAGGTAGATACCACTGGTATCTATGGCGGTATAGGTATTGTGGTTGGGATTCGGGATGAGAAGCTGACCATTGTCGCACCGATTGAGGAAACACCTGGTTTTCATGCCGGTTTGAGGGGCGGTGACGTCATCGAGTTTATCGATGGGAAACCGACCAAGAACATGTCTCAAGATGAGGCTGTGAGCTTGATGCGGGGCGAGCCTGGAGCAAAGGTAGTGTTAGGCATACGAAAGAAGAATGGTGAGTTCCAGGAAGTGCCCATCATTAGGGAAGTCATAGAGGTGCGCAGTGTCACCAAACAGGTCCTATTTGATAATGGAACTGGCTATATACGGCTGTCGAGTTTTAGTGAACGGTCCTCGCAAGAATTGGATCAAGCACTGCGGTCATTGGAGCACCAAGGTATGGAGTCACTGATTTTGGATTTGCGGGGAAACCCCGGAGGGCTGTTGACCGCGGCCATAGATGTCGCTAACAAGTTCGTGTCAGAAGGCCCAATACTGCATGTCGTGGGGCGTAATGGTGCAAGACAGACAGTCGAAGCTTTTGCGGAGGGTGCCCGCCGCAGGTATCCCATGGTAGTATTGGTGGATGGGTATAGTGCCAGTGCTTCAGAGATCGTATCAGGTGCCCTAAAGGATACCGGTATTGCTACCTTAGTTGGGGCTCAGACTTTCGGCAAAGGTTTGGTTCAGACAGTGATCCCTCTGCGGGATGGTTCAGCACTGTCACTGACAACTGCCCGGTATCAAACGGCCGGAGGCAATGACATCCATTCTGTGGGCATTCAGCCGGATGTGGTGGTGGAACTGCCGGAGGGTGAAGAGCCTCCGTACTATGCCTCTGACGTGGAAGGCGGCAATGGCGTGGATGTCTCCAAGGACATTCAGCTACAGGCTGCCCTGGAGCTGATCCAGTCTCGCACGTTACCAAAAGCCAGTTAGTAGCTGGATGAAACCTGGAATGCGGCAAGACGTACAATCATGGGACTGGCGTCCTAGCTGCATCCGGGTTTTGCTGTTTATTGCCCGGTAACTGAAGCCTACCGCCATTGGTCAAGGTCAGCCAAGCTCAAAAAAGCTCTGGAGATAGGGGGTCGCCAATGCCCATCTGGGAACTCGTACGCTTGATCGGTCGTGCCATCCCCCAAACCTTCGCTAATATGGATTTTCTCACCGTTATGGTCATCGTACTATTGTTGATCTATGGGCAATACCGCCGCATATCCGTACTGGAAGCCCATATCCTGGGCAGCTCCTGCACCAACCCTGTTGTCGAGACGGCTACTGCTGTGCTATATGGCTTGGTAGGAGGCATTTTGGCTAGTGCTGTGTTTATCGGTGTCGGTATTCCTCTGTCCGAGACCGGCATCTGGTATGTATGGCCCTTAGCGCTGCTTTTGATGCTTTTTCATCCTCGTTTTCTCTGCTTCTCTTATGCAGGTGGTATTCTAGCCATTATTTATCTGATTTTCGGCCGGCCAACCCTGAATGTTTCCGCAACCATGGCTTTGGTGGCGGTTTTGCACATGGTGGAGGCTGCCCTGATTCGCTTGCATGGGCACGTTACTCCTAGCCCTGTTTACCTGCGCAGTGACGGAGGAGAGGTGGTTGGGGGACTGAGTTTACAGAAATTCTGGCCTTTACCTATTCTCGCCCTGGTGTTGGTGACTGTAAGTGGTGACTTGGAGGGTGCCGATCTTGTCGCCATGCCTGACTGGTGGCCCCTGATCAAGCCTTACCGGTTGCCTGGGGAAGGTGAAAGGTTCTTGTATCTTCTGTTTCCCATGGTGGCGGCCTTGGGCTATGGGGATATCTGTTTGTCTCGATTGCCCAAAGAGAAGGCAAGACTTTCGTCGCTTTATCTAGCCTCATATAGCCTATTACTTCTGGGCACAGCCATTGGGGCTGCTTCAGTGCCGGCTTTGCGATGGGTTGCGGCCTTGGGAGCCCCTTTAGGTCACGAACTAGTGATCTACCTAGGTCGACAAAGTGAGAAAGTAAATCCTCCGCTTTTCCGATCAACTCAGGGAGCGATGGTGCTGGCGGTGCAACCCGGTTCGCCAGGGCAGACCATGGGCCTGGTGCCCGGGGATATCATCGTGGCGATCAATGACTATCCAGTATTTTCACAGGAGAATGTCAGGCAAGTGATGAACCCTTGGGTAATTGATCCAACCATTGCTGTCAAAGGATCAATCAGTGGCAAGGGGGATCGGTTGGTACATTACAAAGGGAAAATACCGCCCCTGGGAGTAGTATTTGTACCAGACCCTTATGAGAAACGGGCTTTAATTCTACGCAATGAAGGCTTCGTGGCTCGGTGGCTAAAGCGCCGCCGCCATCGTTGAGGCATTCCATACGGAGGTCGCAGGCCGTGGATGAAATGCGCAAGGTCGCCCAGTTGAATAGAGACTATTTAGCAGTTGCCATAGTGATCATCCTTGTGCTAGTGGGTACTGTTTTTGCAGTGCAGCTGGCGCGATTGCACCAGACCCAATCAGCCGTGTCGACGGCTCTTTCTACACCGGCCTCGGGCGAAGACCCCACAGGGGCTAATCCAGGAGATCCTCAGGGCAATGGCCCAGAAGGGGAGCCACATTTGTCTCAGATCAACACCCCGGGCCCTGAGGAAGGTAATGATAGCTTATCTGAGCCTGAGAAATCGGTTGGTGAGCTGCCTAATGAAGGTTGGCCTTTGCAGTCAGAGTTACCTGAGAGGATATGCTTGGGCAAAGACGATTGGTTTGGGCAATCGCCGCAGCCGGCCAAAGGAGAATTGGTGCTGGATAACGACCTGTTATCTGTTAGCACGACCCCTCTACCAAGCTGTCTCTATCCCCATGGTCAACTGCCTCTTTTCGGCGGTCAGTTGATCATCCGTTTCTTGCCTCGCTTGGCCTTGATCATTGATGATTGGGGCTATGATTGGGAAATGGCCAAAGACTTTCTCAATCTGGACCTTCCTTTTACTGCCGCGGTACTTCCCGGCAGAGCAAGAACCCGGGAACAGTTGGTACTCTTACGGCAAAGAGGCCATGAGGTGATCTTGCATTTACCCATGGAGCCCAAGAATCCCGACATTGAGCTTGGCAAAGACTGTATCCGGACCCATCTATCGGAGGCTGAGATCCGCAGTCGGGTCGAGGCAGCTTTGGAAGCAGTCGGACGGGTGGCGGGGGTCAATAACCATATGGGATCCAAAGCCACTTCTGATCAGCGGGTAATGCAGGTGGTACTGGAAGTAGTGAAGGAACGGGGCTTGTATTTCGTGGATAGTCGAACAGCTCCTACATCCGTGGCCGGGGAGCTGGCAGCGGAGATGGGCATAGCCACTGCCACTAATCAAGCGTTCCTAGATCACTATGATGATGTTGAAAGGGTCAAAAGGCAATTAGAGTGCTTGATCAGGAAGGCCAAACAGGATGGACAAGCACTGGGGATCGGCCATGTTCGCCCCCAGACCTATCAAGCCTTAGTGGAGATGATCCCCCGCTTCCGCGAGGAAGGAATTGTGATCGTACCGGCATCGCAAGTTGTCTCTACTCCGTAGTATTCATCTTTCTTTTTTCTTTTCGCCAGTGAGCAGGATTTCAATATTGTCCAGAGAAAGAATATATGTTCGTATCCTGGTGTCTGTAGGTTTGGTCTATAGTGGGCCAGGGTATGTGATATAATATACTGTCGACCGAGGGATGGCTCGACCACAGCTGTGGTGGGCCGACATATCTTGGTTAATTGACAGGAGATATGGGCGCGATTTGAGGGAGTGTAGATGGGATTGGTAGAAGAGCGACCTTTTCAAGTTGTATCGGATTTTGCTCCGGCGGGAGATCAGCCGCAAGCTATAGAGGCCCTGGTGACCGGGTTGCAGGCAGGTATGCGGGACCAGACACTTCTAGGAGCCACCGGTACCGGTAAGACCTTTACGTTAGCCCAGGTAATTGCCGAGGTGCAGAAACCGACTCTGGTCATCGCTCATAACAAAACACTGGCAGCCCAATTGTGTAGTGAGTTTCGCCAGTTCTTCCCGGAAAATGCGGTTCACTACTTTGTCAGCTATTATGATTATTATCAGCCGGAGGCCTATGTACCTCAGACTGATACGTATATAGAAAAAGATGCCTCGATCAATGATGAGATTGACCGTTTGCGACATGCTGCTACCAGTGCCCTCTTTGAAAGGCGAGATGTGATCATTGTGGCCAGTGTGTCATGCATCTATGGTTTGGGATCACCGGAAGACTATGTAGGCATGACCTTGTCGCTGCAACATGGAGATTTTCGCGATCGAGACAAGATTTTGCGACGGTTGGTAGGGATTCAGTACCACCGCAATGATGTAGGTTTCACGAGGGGAACGTTTCGGGTGAGGGGAGACGTTATCGAGATTATCCCCGTCTACAATGAGAATGTACTCCGGATCGAGCTGTTTGGCGATGAGGTGGATCGCATCCTGGAGCTCGATCCCATCACCGGTGAGATCCTGGGAGAACGGGATGCCATCACTGTTTATCCAGCCAATCATTTCGTCACTTCAGAAGATAAGGTGAAACGGGCTATTCAGGCCATTGAAGAGGAACTGGTAGAGCATCTGGCTTATCTGCGTTCTCAGGGAAAGCTGCTGGAAGCACAGAGACTAGAGCAGAGGACGCGCTATGATCTGGAGATGTTACAGGAAGTGGGCTATTGTCAGGGTGTGGAAAATTACTCCCGACACTTAGCCGGCCGGGCTCCAGGGGAGGCACCTGCAACTCTGCTGGATTACTTTCCCAATGACTATTTGATGGTGATCGATGAATCCCATATGACAATTCCCCAAATAGGTGCCATGTATGCCGGGGATCGGTCCCGAAAGGAGACCTTAGTGGAACACGGGTTTCGACTCCCATCGGCTCTCGATAACCGACCTCTGCGCTTTGATGAATTTGAGCAACGCATCAATCAGGTCATCTACCTTTCGGCGACTCCGGCTCAGTATGAGCGACAGCGAAGCCGGCAAATTGTGGAACAGATTATTCGCCCCACAGGCCTGATCGATCCAGAGGTAGTTGTACGGCCGGTGAAAGGACAGGTTGATGATCTGATTGCCGCTATCCGAGAAGTAGTAGCCCGGGGTGAGCGGGTGTTGGTGACGACTTTGACCATCAAGATGGCCGAAGATCTGAGTGACTATCTTATTGATATGGGGCTGAAGGTCAAGTATCTACATTCTGAAATCGAGACCCTGGAGAGAATTGAGATTATTCGCGGCTTGCGTTTGGGAGAATTCGATGTCTTGGTGGGTATCAACCTCCTGCGGGAAGGTTTGGACCTACCGGAGGTCTCCCTGGTAGCCATCTTGGACGCCGATAAAGAGGGCTTTCTGCGTTCCGAGACTTCGTTGATCCAGACCATCGGTCGGGCTGCCCGCAATGTGCACGGGAAGGTGATTATGTATGCTGATCGGATCACCGATTCCATGCAACGGGCCATTGATGAGACCAATCGCCGACGGAAGATACAGATAGCCCATAACGAGGAACACGGGATTACTCCTACCACCATTCGCAAGGCAATTCAGGACCTAACACAGGCGGTGGGGGCTGCGGAAACACAGGCAGAATACAAGGTCGCTGAGACGAAGGCGGTGGTTGCGCAGCTAGCTCCGGAGAAACTGGCAGCCCATATCAGTGCTTTGGAAGAAGAGATGTATCAAGCTGCTGAGAAGTTGGAGTTTGAACGGGCAGCGGAGCTGCGGGATGAGATCGCCGCCTTGCGCCAGGAGCTGGTGGGATTTGCCGGTTGACAGCCCAGAAACTGATATTGGTGGGAGTGTAAGGAGGTTACCCCTTTGAGTAGGGAGCATATAGTTGTCCAAGGTGCCAGACAGCACAATTCGAAGAATATTAGTGTCACCATCCCTAGGGATAGACTCGTGGTTTTTACCGGGCTAAGTGGTTCCGGTAAGTCCTCTCTAGCCTTTGATACTATCTATGCCGAAGGGCAAAGGCGTTATGTGGAATCGCTATCTGCCTATGCCCGCCAGTTTCTGGGGCAAATGGATAAGCCGGATGTAGACTTCATTGAAGGCCTTTCGCCGGCTATCTCTATCGATCAGAAAACTACCAGTAAGAATCCCCGTTCCACGGTGGGTACGGTGACGGAGATCTATGATTATCTGCGCCTGTTGTATGCCCGGATAGGGCACCCCCATTGCCACAATTGTGGGCGGCCCATCGCTCAGCAGACAGTCCAACAGATGGTAGACCAGGTCATGGCTATGCCTGAAGGTACCCGTCTGCAGGTACTGGCACCGGTAGTGCGGGGCAGGAAAGGCGAATATAGGAAGCTCCTGGAGGAGATTCGCAGAGACGGTTTTGTCAGGGTGCGGGTCGATGGTGAACTGCGGGAAGTTTCAGAGCCCATTGAATTAGAGAAGAACAAGAAACATGATATCGAGATAGTGGTGGACCGCATCATTCTACGACCCGGTATCGAGAATCGCTTGACCGACTCCATTGAGACTGCCTTAGCTCGTACAGAGGGGATAGTCTTGATTGATACCCTGGACGGACACGAGCTGCTGCTCAGTGAGCGGTTTGCCTGTATAGAATGTGGTATTAGCTTTGATGAGCTGAGCCCCAGGATGTTTTCCTTTAACAATCCCTATGGTGCTTGCCCTACCTGTGATGGGCTTGGTACCAGAATGGAGATCAGTCCCGGACTGGTAATCGATGAGAGCCGCAGTATTGCCGATGGAGGCATTATCCCTTGGGCCAATACTAGTAGTAAGTGGATTATCGGCATACTGGATGCAGTCTGTTCCCGGTGTAGTATTGATTCCCAAAAGCCTATTGGTGAACTCAGTGCCAAGCAAAGAGAGATCCTGCTCCGAGGGATGGGGGATGAGAAGGTCAACTTTCCCTATACCAACCGAGCCGGTCGTACTCGCACCTTCAGTGTCCGCTTTGAGGGGGTAATTCCCAGTCTGGAGCGGCGGTTGCGGGAGTCCACATCGGAGTATATTCGCGGTGAGATAGAGCAGTACATGAGCTATATTCCCTGCCAAGATTGCCAAGGTGCCCGATTGCGGCCCGAGAGCTTGGCTGTAACAGTGGGTGACAAGAATATTCATGCCGTCACGGCTCTGGCTGTCCGGGAGGCACTGGAGTTCTTCAATGGGTTGACCCTTAGTGAGAGAGAGCAGCTGATTGCCCACCAGGTGCTGAAAGAGATCAGGGCCCGCTTAGGCTTCTTGGTCAACGTTGGATTAGACTACTTGACCCTGGACCGCGCCGCTGGTACACTCTCCGGAGGTGAGGCTCAACGCATACGGTTGGCTACCCAGATCGGATCAAGCTTGATGGGTGTCTTGTATATTCTGGATGAGCCCAGTATTGGGTTACATCAGAGGGATAATCAGCGGCTCTTGGAGACCCTGAAGGGGCTGCGGGATTTAGGTAATACAGTGATCGTAGTAGAACATGATGAAGCGACAATGCGGGAAGCCGACTACATTGTGGATATTGGGCCTGGTGCCGGCACCCATGGAGGGGAAGTAGTGGTTGCCGGAACGCTACAGGATGTGATGCGATGTCCCGATTCTATCACTGGCCAGTATCTGTCCGGTAAGAAGTTTATTCCCATCCCCGGAAAGCGCCGGCAGTGTAATGGCAAATACCTGGAAGTTTTGGGAGCCCAAGAGCACAATCTGAAGAACATCGATGTCAGATTCCCCTTGGGTATATTTATCGGAGTGACGGGGGTATCGGGTTCTGGCAAAAGCACCCTGGTGAACGACATTTTGTATAGGGCGTTGGCTGCCCGTTTGCATAGAGCGACTGCCAGACCCGGTTTGCATGCCGACATTCTCGGGATTGAGAACCTAGACAAGGTGATTAATATCGATCAATCACCCATTGGTCGTACACCTAGATCCAATCCGGCCACTTACACGGGTGCCTTTGATGGTATTCGGGACATATTTTCCCAGACCCCCGAAGCCCGGGCTCGGGGCTACAAGCCCGGTAGGTTCAGTTTCAATGTCAAGGGCGGGCGCTGCGAAGCATGCCGGGGTGATGGCATTATCAAGATTGAAATGCACTTCTTACCGGATGTATATGTACCCTGTGAGGTGTGCAAGGGGAAGCGTTACAACCGAGAAACGTTGGAGATCAAGTATAAGGGCAAGAACATTGCCGATATTCTATCCATGCGGGTGGAGGATGCCTTGGAGTTTTTCAAGAATATCCCCCGGATCCGTCGCAAATTAGAGACCCTCAATGATGTAGGGTTGGGGTATATCACCTTGGGACAGCCGGCACCGCAACTTTCAGGAGGAGAGGCACAGCGGGTGAAGCTGGCCACAGAGCTTAGTCGCCGGAGCAATGGCCGAACTCTGTATATCCTCGATGAGCCCACCACCGGGTTGCATATGGATGATATCAAGAAGTTGCTGGCTGTCTTGCATCGATTGGTAGAAGCCGGCGATACCGTAGTGGTGATTGAGCACAATCTGGATGTGATCAAAACCGCTGATTACCTGATCGACTTAGGTCCCGAGGGAGGCGATCGGGGAGGTCGGGTGATAGCCTGTGGAACTCCAGAGGAAGTGGCTGTCAATCCGGCTTCGTATACAGGCAGGTGGCTGCAAAAGGTACTCACTGCCTATCCCGGTGCTCTCGGGGATGAAGGTATGCCCAAGGAAGCGATGGGTGGACAAGGGCCGAGTCCGATCCTGGTCGCAGCCAATGATGCCTAAGTAGGGGTGTCATCACCTGCTCACCCGGGATCATGTGGGTGAGGGCTAGTCAGTCCAATGGAGAGTAGTGGAGGAACTAGATGATGGTGACCGTTGCATCTGGCCCGGTTCCCAGCCGCATAGAGGAGAAGCTCAAGTTACTGCCGGCCAAACCGGGCGTATATTTGATGAAAAATGATAGTGATGAGATCATCTATGTGGGCAAAGCTATCTCGTTGCGGAATCGGGTACGCTCTTACTTTCAGGCCGGTCGGCAAAGCTCTCCCAAAGTCGCGGCTTTAGTGGATCATATTACCGATTTTGAATATATCGTCACAGACTCTGAAGTAGAAGCTCTGATCCTCGAATGCAATCTGATCAAGGAGCATGCTCCTTGGTATAATATTCGACTGAAAGATGACAAGTCTTATCCCTATGTGAAAGTCACTTTGCAGGAGCCTTTTCCACGGGTGGCAATTGTGCGGCGAATGCAAAAAGATGGATCCCGCTATTTTGGTCCCTATACTAATGTGCAAGCTGTGCGCCAGACTGTACGATTTCTGCAGAGGCTCTTTCCGATTAGGACCTGTAAGCGGCAGATTGGGCCAGATGGAACCGGTGATCGCCCTTGCCTCAATTACCATATCAAGCGCTGCTATGCTCCTTGTGCTCGAAAAATCAGCCAAGAAGAATATCGCGGCATGATAGAAGAAGTAATGCTAGTGTTGGAGGGCCGCCATGAGAAGCTACTGGATGGACTCAAACAGCGGATGCAGGTGGCTGCCGAGGAGTTGCGTTTTGAAGAAGCGGCTCGAGTTAGGGACCAGATCCAGGCGCTTGCAGCGGTAGTCGAAAAGCAAAAGATCGTCTCTTTGGAGAATTTGGATCAGGACATCATGGGCTATGCCCGCGCTGCTGATTTAGCCTGTGTCCAGGTATTCTTTGTGCGCAGTGGCAAGATCATCGGGAATGAACATTTTTTCCTCGAAGCCCCCGCAGGTGAAGAAGGTCAGGAGATTCTCACTGCCTTTGTGGAGCAATACTATACGACGGCGTCTTTCATCCCCAAAGAGCTACTGCTGCCAGAGGCATTGCTGGAGCAGGAAGTGGTTACCCGGTGGTTGACAGATCTAAAGGGCGCGCGGGTCTATCTACGCATACCACAGCGGGGTGAGAAGAAACGACTGGTGGAAATGGTGGAGACCAATGCCGAATTGGTTCTCAAGGAGCGGCTTACCCGTCAGGAAAGAGAGCGTGCCCGTCGGGAACAAGGTCTGGAGGAGTTGCAGTCGTATCTAGACCTCAGCGAGCCTCCTCGCCGGATCGAGGCTTTTGATATTTCCAATATTCAGGGTACAGAAGCTGTGGGTTCTATGGTCGTTTTTCAAGAAGGTGAACCCGCGCCTCAAGCATATCGGCGATTTAGGATCCGCACTAAAGATACGCCAGATGACTATGCGATGATGCGGGAGTTGGTTTTTCGGCGGTTTGCCCGGGGACTAAAGGAAAAGGAAGCTGGAGAGGAGGGAGGATTTGCCCAGGTTCCCCAGTTGGTGCTGATCGATGGCGGCAAAGGGCAGTTGAATGCGGCCCGACAGGCCATGCAAGAGCTGGGGCTAGGCGATATCTTCGTTCTGGGGCTAGCGGAGCGGTTGGATGAAATCTATCTGGAGGATAGAAAAGAGCCGCTCCTACTTCCTCGGGATTCTCTAGCGCTTTACATGCTCCAACATCTACGGGATGAGGCTCACCGCTTCGCTTTGACCTATCATCGCCAACTACGGGCACAGCGGACGACCAAATCTGTCCTGGATGAGATTCCCGGAGTGGGGCCTAAACGTAAGAGACAGTTAATTAATCAGTTCGGTTCGGTACGGGCAGTGCGGGCGGCCTCTCTGGAAGAGCTGAAGGCTGTGCCGGGTTTGCCCGAGGTAGTAGCGGAGCGTATTTACCAAGAACTACGGTCCGAATGATACTGGCCAATCGGATGGCAATAATTTGTTTATTGGGGGGCTCATATTGGTCCCCTATTTTGCTTCCAATAGTGGCAATAATTGTCTGGCTTAACTATTGACTCCAGCTTCGACTCTGCGTATAATTTAAAGTGATCCATTGATAATATTAATATGGATATCAATAAACGTGAAGGTCGAGGTGAGAAAATGGTAGACAGACGGGTACTAGGTGCTTGCCCAGTATGTGGTAGTCCGATGCGGGTGACAGGCCTTCACTGTCAGAGCTGCCAGACATCGCTGAGCGGGTCTTTTGAGCTCTGCAAGTTCTGTCGGTTGACCGAAGAACAGCAGTGGTTTGTTGAAGTATTTATTGCTGCTAGAGGCAATATCAAGGAGGTTGAGCGCATCCTTGGTATTTCCTACCCAACGGTTCGCAGTCGCCTGGATGGGATTGTGGAAAGGCTGGGCTATACCGTACAAGGCGCTAATGACAAGGAAGAATCGCAATTAGGACCGGAGCAAAGGCGTCAGATTCTTGAGGCTCTTGATCGGGGCGATATCGGTGCCGAGGAAGCAATTCGCCAATTGCGTGGTCAAGATAATGCTACCAAACGCTAAGAGTGGGAATAGGGGGGATCGACATGAATGAAGAGAGATTCTTGATTCTAAAGATGGTGGAAGAAGGCAAGATTACAGCCCAAGAGGCTGTGGCATTGATTGATGCCCTAGAGACGGAATCATCGACAGAGTCGCCCGCTGAATTGGCCGATGAGGCTGGCAAGGAGTTCCAATCCACTACATCACCGACAGAAAAGGTCGGGGAAAGTCAGTGGTCCAAGGTGAAAAAACTGAGAGATGTGGCAGAAAATGCGGGGGATTCAGAGCTGGCTCGGAGACTAGAGGATGAAGCCAACCGCTTTGCCAAGAATGTAGAAGAGGCAGCTGACAAACTTTCTCGGGTTATCGAGGAGCGTATCGAAAAGGAAGTGAAGCCAGCCTTAGCCAATCTCCCCGAGTTTCTTGCCAGCATTCCGGTAATCGGGGAATGGGTGGGAAACTTCACCACTATCACTGAGGAGAGGCAAGGATACTTCCAAGAGGAGACAGTGCAGTTAGAACTGGTCACAGACAACGGTTCCATTGAAGTAGAGGGATGGTCTGAGGATTACTATCGTCTGGCCCTGAAACTAAAAGTGCGGGGCAGTGATGAGCAAGCTGCCCGGGAAAGGGCTGGGGAAATCGTAGAAATGGAGGAAGGTAGTGGCAGGCTACGAATAGTCAGTAAGGCGGGTCCCAATGAGGCCCTGCATATTAGGCTATCAGTTCCCCAAGATAAGCTCTATCAACTGGCGTTTTCCACATCCAATGGGGAAGTCAAGACCAGATCTCTGAAGAATGTGGTTGGCAGTATCGTCACTTCCAATGGCAGGGTTAATCTTGAGAACATAAGTGGCGAGAGACTAACAGCTCGCACCTCTAATGGCCCTGTAGAATGTGATGATCTGAGTGTAAGAGAACTGATGCTCAGCACATCTAATGGACGGATCAGAGTCGATGGCTTTGCTCAGCGCCTCGAGGCTCGCACCTCCAATGGCAGTATTGAGGTAAATCCCCGACTAGGTGACTTGTTACAAGAGCAAACCCTAGATCTTAATACCTCCAATGGCGGTATTCGGGTCAAGCTACCCCTGGCCTTGCAGAACGCCTGCTGGCTTGATGTGAGTAACAGTTTCAGTGCCATCAAGGTAGGCTTAGAGGATCTGTTGTATCACATCAAGGAGCACTCCTTTGGTTTTAACCGCATTCAGGCTGAGACTAAAGGCTACGGGACAGCCCATGCCAAAATCCGCATATATGCCCGCACCAGTAATGGTGGGATCAGTATTGAGAAGGCGTGATGGTAAGGAGCCAAAGATTTACCGGGGGTGAGGAAATGAGAGAAGAGCGCCTGCAGATACTGCAGATGCTGAAGGATGACAAGATCACGGTGGCAGAAGCAAATTCCCTTCTCGAAGCCATAGATCCATCTAGCCCTGACGTCCGCGTTACTGATCAATTCGATCACTTCATCAGGGTACGGGTGGTAGAGGACGGAAAACAGCGAGTCAATGTGAATCTGCCGTTGGGACTGGTGCGGGTTGCATCCCGATGGATTCCCCGTGATCTTTGGAAGGACTGTGATGCCATTAACTGGGAGGACTTAGCCAAAGCGGTTCAGCAGGGGGCCCGTGGCAAGCTAGTCGAAGTAACAGATGAGGATGGTACTTTAGTAGAAGTGACTGTTGACTGATGTTGGGGGGAGGGGCAAATTGAGAAGGCTAACCCGATCGCAAAACAACCGGATGTTGGCAGGAGTATGTGGTGGTTTGGCTGAATACTTTGGTATTGATGCAACGATTATACGGTTGTTATGGACTATCATTTCCGTTTGCACTATTTGGCCGGGTGTCGTGGCCTATATCGTGGCTTGGATCATAGTCCCACCGGAAGCCAGCCTATGAGGCAAGTGTTAAAGTATTACGGTCAGGGCTCACCCGTGGGGGTGGCCATACATAGTTTGGGAACGGAAAGGAGATGAGTGTGTCCAGTGTATAATGAGTACTATTCAGCCGCCTATCGCCGTCGGAGTTGGGTGATTCGCTGGCTAATCAATGCCATAGCACTTTTAGTCACTGCCACGATACTGCCTGGTATTCAAGTAAGAGGCGTATTCACAGCCCTCTTGGCAGCAGCAGTCATGGGAATCGTCAATGCCTTTGTCCGACCCGTATTTCTGATCCTGACGCTGCCGCTTAATCTCCTCACTTTGGGGCTATTTACCTTTGTCCTGAATGGCCTTATGCTGATCTTGGCAGCAGTTTTCGTACCGGGCTTTACTGTATCAGGTTTGATGTCAGCCATTGGTGGAGCCTTAATCTTAGGATTGGTCAGCAGTCTGATCAGTAGGCTGGCCCGGGCGTAGAACACATAAATATAAGTATCACGAAGAACGGGAGCCGGGTGCCGAGATCGTATCTTGGGATCCGGCATCCTTTTCTTAGAGGTGCTTGTAGGATCTTGCAATCTCCCAGATGATGGGATATCATAGCCGTGGTGCATTTATAGAAAACCGCCAGGAGGGGCAATATGTCAATTAGACTCATCGCTATCGACATAGACGATACTCTGATCACCGACCAACTAGTTATACCCAATGCCTGCAAGCAGGCCATAGCTGCGGCTAGAGCCCAGGGTGTGAAGGTGGTTTTGGCTACGGGCCGTATGTTGGAGTCTACCACCCCCTTTGCTGAAGAATTGGGGCTTACCGAGCCACTGATTTGCTACAATGGGGCATTGATTCAATCACCTAAGAGCGGCTCCCCGCTTATTCATCACCCAATACCCCTGGAACTGGCAAGAGAGATTGTCTCCCTAGGCCAGTCAGAGAATCTACATGTCAATGTCTACCTTAACGGGCGCATGTATGTAGCTGAAATCAACGAATATACCGAGTTCTATTCCTCGTTTACGAAAACCGAGGCCTATCCTGTCGGTGATCTCTTGGCTTACATGGATCAGCCACCAACGAAGCTGCTCTATGTGTGCAAGGCAGAGCTTGCGGAGAAATGGCGAGAGACTCTGCAAAAGCGCTACCAAGGGCGATTAGAGGTATTTCGGTCCAAACCACAGTATGTTGAATTCACCAACTTGGGAGTTTCCAAAGGTGCCGCGCTCCAGGAGCTAGCTGAGCTGT
Source organism: Bacillota bacterium (assembly GCA_012799135.1). GTDB lineage: Bacteria > Bacillota > Limnochordia > DTU087 > DTU087 > JAAZLW01. The sequence continues at coordinate 19,377 of JAAZLW010000111.1, forward strand.
ATGGTCTGGCCCCAGCGGAGGTTATGGCCATTGGGGACAGCTTCAACGATATACCGATGCTGGAATATGCCGGTATCGGTGTAGCGGTAGCCAATGCGCCGGCAGCAGTGCGCTCCAGAGCCGATTACGTGACTGCTTCCAACGAAGAATGTGGTGTGGCAGAAGCCATCAATCGCTTTGTCCTAAAAATATAGGTCGCCGAAGAATCTCGAGGGAACATGCATGAGAACCATAACGGTAGCTGCACGGTCAGCTGCCGTTTTCTGTTGTTTCAGCCAGAAAGTGATGCACAATCGGTGGCAGGATCACCGTATCCAAAAGCGAATAAGGTTAACGAACCTAATGACGAATATAAGTTATCACCTTGCTTTCGGGAGGTAGCCTCGGGTCAGCTCCAATCCAGTTGGGAGCAGTAGGAAGTAGCAACTCTGGAAAGACTTACAGCTCCTGACCTGGCAGGAAAGGCAAACAGGAAGTAGAAATCTGCAACGTACGGTGATGGACCTGGTCCCGTATTTCAGAAGCACTGACTTATATTAGTCAGCAGGTATCTCTCTGGACAAGTCATCAAGTTTTATCATCTGGCCTAATTGGTTAGGCAGGGAATGAGAAAGGAGGTGAAACAACCCTAAGTGCCCTGTTTGGCAATGGCTAGATGGTAAGAAACGCAGCATCATATGCAGCCAGGTGGGAACTAGTGAGGAAACATGGATACTCATAAGAACCCCCAAGACGCACCACAAGATGCAGCCCATATAGCAAGTAGTTGAAATGAACACAGTCTAGTCACAGTAAGAATCCAAAACGCTAAGTAAGACTTAGGGGGATAAACAGATGAAGAAACTAGCTATAGCTCTTGTAGCAGCATTAGTACTCGCTCTAGCGGCCCCGGCCCTAGCAGCCGATATCAACCTCGGTGGCTCGCTGGAAACCCGCTTCAACTTCGGGCCTAAGCAGACTGAGGAGCCCTGGAAAGACTGGGGTATCGAAGCTGACAACGGCATGTCCATGAAGCTGGACGTCAATGCCGGTGAGAGAATCCGAGTCGGTCTGGAGTTTGGTGAGCAGAAAGTCGGACTGGATGACGATGATGAACTAACTGATGGCCATGACGATGTAAATGGTACTGAACTGAACATCGCACTCGAGAAGGCTTATATGGAGACCACCGGCGCTTTCTGGAACGGCGGCCCCGAACTGGTCACCACAGTTGGCGACATCGATGTAGACTTCAACGATTATGTTGCCAACCTCAGTGATAGCAATGGTATCAAAGTTGAGGGTATCGAAGTTGGTCCCGTCAATGCCAGAGCCTTCTATGCTTGGGATCAAGCACAAGCAGGTGCCGCGGTTGACACAGCTTACGCAGACATCGACCTAGGTGCAGCCATTGTTACCGATGGTGAAAACATCGAGGCTGCCGGTAGCGCCGGTACCGAGATCTCCGGTGTCAAGGTGAAGGCAGAGGCCGCTATAGATGAAAATAGCAACTTTGCTTACAAACTGACCGGTGAAACCGAGCTTATGCCCAACGTTACCGTTAAGGGCGGCTACCGTGACTCCGAGAGCTTCAACAGCAAGAACGCTAAGCTGGACGACGGAGATCCCGTTGCTTATGACAATCACAAGGGCTTCAATGTGGGCCTAGCCACTACCCAGTACGGTATTGACATGGAAGCCAACTATGATCAGCCCAAAGAGGAAGTCACTTTCTCTGCTGATAAGGACCTAGAACTCGCAGGTCTCAACATCAAGGGCGAATATGATGCCAAGTATGCAAAAGACCAAGCCATCGAGCACAAAGTTAAGGTAACATCACCCTTGGACTTGGTACCTCAGCTACAGGGTCTAGAACTCAGTGCTGGTGCTACCATTAACAAGGATAACACCGAAGGCGAAAATAGCTGGAACGTAGGTGCTGATTACGAAGCTCCTAACGGAATTAACGTCGGTGCCAAATACCACTCCAATGATGGCCCCTCCGCATACGCTGGCCTCAAAGTCGAGTTCTAATCGACAATCAACCTCAAGCCCCTGGCTCACGCCGGGGGCTTTCTTGATCCTCTGGCCAAGTTCGCCTTTTTTGTGGAAAGAGCTCTTACACCTGAAGGAACAATGTATAGTCTACCAGAATAGAGAATATAGGGAAGTAGAGAGCTATCTGCGACCCATCCGGTTAACCAAAGGGTTACCCGGAAACTGACATCCGGCAGAAAAATTTCCAAGTCACAAGAAGGAGTTTGGTGGGTAAGAAAGAATACATCACCAGAACCCTTGATTTACTGTTTCTACTTATTGATTAAGGTGTCTATGATTCCCGGAAGGGCTTGGTGTGAAAGGAGGTGCACCCAACCAGTTTGGCCAAGACCTCAAAGGGGGAAAACATAGAGGTGTGGTAAGTGATACGAGGAGAAAAAGGAAACAAGGAGACTTTTTCTACCCCTCTTTCACATGCTACATCAGCAATGGATTGCGAAGACAAACTGAGGGGGATATCAAATGAAAAAAGCACTAGTAATGACTCTGATCATGGTGTTAGCCGTGGCAGGGATAGCATCCGCTGAGGCTAAACTCGGCGGCAGTTTCAAAGTTGAGTATGTAGTTGATACCGACAAGGATAATGCCGGGAAAGGCAGTGCAGAAGCTCCTCTTACCCTAACGGTAACTGCTGAAGAGGAAGGGGTTTGGAGCGTTAGCGCAGACCTCGAGGCTGATGCAGCTGATGGTGATACAACTGTTGAAGTTGGCGATTGGTCGATGAATCTTACCGATGATCTCTTTGTGGCTGACCTTTGGGGTGGCGGTGTAGAGAAAGATGGTATCGGTACTCCGCTAGATTTCGTAGCCACTGAGGATGACGTGGCTGCTGGACCCGAAGGTGCTCATTTACGGGTTACCAGCGACGTCCTTGGCTACGTTGATCTTACCCTGGACTATGATCCCGATGAGTTGTTTGTATTTGCTAGCAAAGCTCTGAACGACATCACTGTCGGTGGAGCTATTCAGAAGGATCTCACCACTGAGGGAGTATTGGCAGCAGTTCATGGCGAGTATGTCTTTGGTGCTGCTACTCTTACCGGTGAAGTCGGTATGGACACTGCCGAGGAAGACGAAAACTTCATGGGCGGTGGCAAAGTCAGCTACAAGCTCAATGATCAGATTACACTGAAGGGTAAGGCCACGTACAAGGCTAAGAATATCGTTAAGGATTACGGAGAGCTTCTGTTAGAGGCCGGTGCTGATTATGTTGAGGATTTGTTTAAGGTCACTGGAACTGTAACCATGACAGACGATCTCGACTATGACGATACTAAGGCAACCTATAAGATCAAGGCTAACGTGACCTATCGGACTAACGAAGATGTGGCGTTTGGCGACCTCTTCGATGATTATGATACTTTGACAGGCTATGCGGCCTTTGCTGAGGCTGCCTATACGACAGCTAAGGACTTTGGCGACGACCTGGAGCCGGTAATGGAAGCGACCCTCAAGGGCGCTGGCGTGGCGGTACCTGATATGGTTTGGGTATATGGTGAGCTAAAGTATAAGTCTGATGAAGACACGTTCAAGGATGATTTCAAGTTCATCGATGAGCCAACTCCGGACGCAACCGTTAAGGTACCTTTGAAGGTAGAGAACTATCTCAAGCTGAAGGCTGAAGGAACCGTGCGGCTGACTGACAAGGTCAAGGTCATACCTGCGATTAAGTACGGCCAGTGGACCACTGTCAAGGCTAACGTTGCCGATGATGCGAAGGAAGAGGTCAAGAACTATGCGGCGTTCACCGCAGAAGATCAGAACGAGCTAGACCTATCCGCCGCTATGACCTACGATTTATCCGATAGCTCTGAAGTCGGTGTATCCTATACTTACCGCACTCAGAAGTTTACGGAAGCATCAATCGAACAGCTTGATGACAGTTTTGCCAAGGTATACTTCAAGACTAGCTTCTAAGCCAAGCTGAAGCAATAGCCCCAGGGGTTCAGCCCCTGGGGTTTTCTTTTTTTGGAGCTTAGTGGAAGTGGAAGCGGAGGCTGAGGCGAATTGAGAAGGATTGGCAAAGAAAAACTCCCCGGGGAAGAAGGATAATAAAATTCGCCGTTGAATAATGTTTACAAGAGAGTAACCCGAAGTAAGCCGCTTCGCGGTTTAATATAGATAGACATCCATGATTTGCAGTATCCGGGCCTGAGATAGGTGCCTGGAACCCTTATTACGCAGTGTTTCCCTTCGGGTTGTGATGTCTCTCTGAATGCTAGCTTATGTAGATAGAATCACGGTGCTCGGGGGGTGAGGGTGAAAGTTAGGTTGGAAGTAGCCCTAACGAGTTTTTGGCAGTTAGTGCCATGTTGCATATAGAAGGAGGTCTTTAGACGAATGGCAGGAGTTACACTGCAAAATGTTACAAAAAGGTTCGGCAATGTTATAGCTGTTAATAATGCATGCTTGGAGATTAAGGACAAGGAATTCATCGTACTGGTAGGTCCCTCTGGTTGTGGGAAGTCCACCACTTTGCGAATGGTGGCAGGCCTGGAGGAAATCACTGAGGGTACTATTTTGATTGGTGATACAGTTGTGAACGATATTCCGCCCAAAGACCGGGATATCGCTATGGTTTTCCAAAACTACGCTCTATATCCCCATATGGATGTCTACAACAACATGGCCTTTGGTTTGAAGCTCCGCAAGTTCCCCAAGGCCCAGATTGACCAGAGGGTAAAAGAGGCAGCCCGCATGTTGGGAATCGAGAATCTGCTCGATAGGAAACCCAAGGCCTTGTCCGGTGGTCAGAGACAGCGTGTAGCCGTAGGACGAGCTATTGTGCGAGAGCCAAAAGTGTTCCTTATGGACGAACCTCTGTCGAACCTTGATGCCAAACTGCGTGTGCAGATGAGAGCTGAGCTATCGAAGCTGCATAACCGTCTGCAAACCACGATCATCTATGTTACCCACGACCAAACAGAAGCGATGACTATGGGTGACCGGATTGTGGTTCAGAAAGATGGATTCATCCAGCAGGTAGGTGCTCCCCTGGAGATCTACAATCGCCCGAATAACATCTTTGTGGCTGGCTTTATTGGCAGTCCGGCGATGAACTTTATGGATGTCATCCTGCGTAAGGATGGAGACAACTATGTCGTAGATGGTGGCGACTTTAAGCTGACTATAGACCCGGCGAGAGTAGCCCAGTTCAAGAACCTAGGTAAATATGTCAATAAAGAAGTAGTTCTGGGTATCAGACCTGAGGACATTGAGGATGCTGCATTGGCGACGGAGGTAATGGAGACATCTTCCATGACAGCAATGGTCGACGTCACCGAACCTATGGGTGCGGAGATCTATTCCTACTTTTCCGTAGGTCGTCACAGCTTCATCGCTAGACTAGATCCTACAACGAAGGCTGCTGACGGTGAACCGCTGAAGGTAACGCTGAACATGGGTAAGATTCATCTGTTCGACAAAGATACTGAGCTTACGATTCAGTAAGGTATAGAGACTAATGGAACAGCCGGGATGATTACATTCCGGCTGTTTTGGTATTAGCTGGGGCGACTACAATGGATCACAGGACACGAGGTCAAGGCAAGCTGACTTAGTGTCCTTTTTCTACGGGAATAGCAGTCCATGTCTACTTAGGGGAGGTTGTCCACCGACGGTAGTAGTTAGTTGGTAATAGATAATTTCCCTTGGAGAGAGGAATTTGGTCCATCTGGGTGGAATAAATCAGTGTCAAGGTTGTGTCGTCAACTGATTTGCACTGAAGGGGCGTTAGTGGAAGGGGTTGACGATAGGTTGTTTTAGCTTCTGCTATCGTCTGCATATAATAAGACTGACGATGGATGCGTTGGCATTCACCAAGAGAGGGGCTACTCGAAAGTGAGTTCAACGAAACGAATCATGATCTGTCTACCAAGTAATCTACTTGAACAGGTGGACGAGGTGGTACGTGAGCTGCAGGGTAGTCGTAGTCAATTTGTGCGGGAAGCTATGCGCTTCTATTTGATGGAGCGGCGGCGTTCAAGACTGCGGGAAGAGCTGATTGAAGGCTATCGTCGGATGGCACAGCTCAACTTGCAGATAGCTAAGGAGAGTGAAGTGAACTACGACTTTGATCTGGAAGATTACGAGCGGCAGCTAGCGGGGGCTAAGTGATTTAGGTGCAGATACAGCGGGGCGATGTTTTTTACGCGAACCTTAATCCTGTGGTCGGTTCAGAGCAAGGAGGTACACGACCTGTCTTGATCTTACAGAACGACATAGGCAACAAGTATAGCCCCACTACTATTGTTGCCGCGATTACATCCCGGATTAAGAAAGCCAAACTTCCCACTCATGTAGAGATATCTGCAGTCGAGCATAGGCTCGAGAAGGACTCAGTGATCTTGCTGGAACAGATCAGGACTATTGATAAGCGACGGCTCAAGGAGAAAATCACCAATCTGGATACAGACACTATGATGAAAATCGATGAAGCATTGGCGATTAGCCTGGGCCTAGTGAAGATCTAGTAGGGGTGTCGCAAGGTGATTCCCCTGATCTAGTTGGTTGTTCTCTGACTGAAGACGCCAGTGGCGTCTTTTACGTTATTAGTCTGGATTGACAATGCGTGGAGACTAGACAAGGCGACAGAGACGTTGCCTGCTAATCCTGGTTAGGTGGTCGCTCTATGAAACCGATGATAGGCATAACTTGTGGCCATACGTCAGATGCTGGCGGCAGATACTATGTGAATGAGCCTTATGTAAAGTGCATAGAAGCTGCTGGGGGGACGCCTTTTCTACTCCCAGCCCTAAAGAATGACAGTGATATCAAAGGGTTGTTGCAGTATGTGGATGGTATTTTGCTTCCCGGAGGCGTAGACATTGATCCAGCCCATTTTGGAGAGGAGCCTTTGGAAGGCCTGGGGACAATTGAGCCCGAATGGGATCGACTGGAGCTGACTATAGCCGGGCTGGCGCTGGACTGGGGGATGCCGATATTAGGGATTTGTCGAGGGATACAAGTACTCAATGTGGCAGCCGGAGGCTCGCTCTATCAGGATATACCCTCTCAGATCAATGGTCAGCATCTACAGCACAGCCAGCAGGCTCCACGGTGGTATCCAACACATGCTATTAGTATTACTCCTGGCAGCCTGTTGGAGCAAGCGTTGGGTACTGAACAAGCCAGAGTGAATAGCTTTCACCACCAGGCCGTGAAAATCCCCGGGGCGGGGTTAAGTATTACTGCCAAGAGTCGGGATGGTATCATAGAAGGATTAGAAAGCCACTCTCACAAGTTTGCCTGTGGCGTGCAGTGGCATCCGGAGCTCATGGTGAATCACTATCCTCAGCAGTTGGAACTCTTCCGTCAGCTAATTGGAAGTGCCGCAGGCTTTCGCGAGGAGCGGACATGATGGAAAAAAAGCATAGGAAGAACGGCAATCGGAGGTGTGTGTCAGTAGATTATCGTAGTCTACTGGATCAAATGCTGGCAATTACGAATGTACGAATCATAACCGTCACACAAGGAACAATTGAACGGGGTACTGTACTGATTGATGGTGGTCAGATTAGGGCAGTCGGTGAGGAAATCGCGGTACCGGCAGCAGCTGAGGTAATCGATGGTGCGGGCAAGGTGTTGACTCCAGGCTTGATTGATGCTCATTCGCATGCAGGACTGGACGAGGAAGGTTTTGGCAGTGAAGGTCGGGACTATAACGAAGCGACGGATCCCGCCACACCTTGGCTAAGGGCTATCGACGGGATTAATCCCTCAGAGATGGGGCTTCGGGATGCGGCTGCTAATGGGATAACAACAGTCTGTGTAGTTCCGGGTAGTGCCAATGTTATTGGCGGTGAGGGTGTCATTATCCATACCCATGGCGATGTCGTGGACGAGATGGTGGTGTCCCGGGATGCCGGACTGAAGGTGGCCTTTGGGGAGAATCCGAAAAGGGTATATCAGGACCAAAAGAAAATGCCCACAACCCGCATGGGGACTGCGGCTGTATTGAGAGAAAACCTGGTCAAAGCCACGAACTACATGACCAGAATAAAGAAGGGCCAGCGGGATCCCGATAAGGCCCCTGACCGGGATCTACGTATGGAGACTTTGGTCAGGGTTTTGCGACGGGAGATTCCCCTGCGAGCCCATGCCCATCGAGCAGATGACATCATGACCGCTCTGCGCATTGCCGAGGAATTCAAAGTACGCATTGTGATCGAGCATGCTACCGAGGGACACAAGATAGCTGATCAACTAGCCCGGCGACAGGTACCGGCGGTGGTGGGTCCCTCTTTGAGCTCCCGCTCCAAAGTAGAGTTACAGCAACTTGATTTCACTACACCCGCGATCTTGACTAAGGCGGGAGTGAAGGTAGCCCTTACCCTGGACCATCCGGTAATTCCACTAAAGTACTTACCGGTAGTGGCTGCCTTGGCGATCAGGGCCGGTTTGCCGGAAGAGGAAGCCTGGAAGGCCATTACCATTAACCCTGCCGAGATTCTTGGGATCGGGCAGCGGGTTGGCAGTATTGAGGTGGGCAAAGCGGCCGATCTGGTGCTTTGGTCAGGAGATCCTTTGGATGTCCGTTCGCGGGCGGAGCAAACCATCATTGGCGGACGAATCATAGAATAACACAGAATTGTAGAGACAAAAGCATGATAGGGTAACTTCACTGATTACAGATAAAAAGCTTGCCATATTCTACAATAGTTTCTTCCTTTAGGGCAGGAGATCCGGAAGGAACAGCGAAAATCTACCTTAAAACCAATCTGCTGTTCTTTCCGGAGGAGATGTTGGTCTTGATAGCGATATTGATTGCCGACGATTACCTGCCTTTTCGCCAAGTGCTCAAAGACTTCTTGGAAACAGCTAACCCAGAGCTTAGGGTGGTAGTACAGGCTGCTAATGGGCGAGATGCCTTGGCCTTGCTCGAAAGGAACCCAGTGGATGTAGCTCTGATTGATATTCGCATGCCCATCATGGATGGTGTGGAGCTTTGCCAGCGGATGCGTAAGAGGTGGGGAGAGTCAGTAGGAATCATTACTTATACGGGACTTAGTTCCCCGCACCTGACGGCCCTGGCGTTACAAGCGGGAGCTGATTTACATTTGATCAAGCCTTTTGAGCTCTTTGCTCTCAAGAACGCTGTAATCAGGCTAAGCAAATCCCGCAGATCTTCTGATGTGGCGGTGACGGTATCAGTGGGATAGGGGAATAGGAGAATTAGCAGGTAAGCAGGGGCCGTAAGGCCCTTTTCTTGTTTGCAGAGCTTTTCCGGGAAGCTACTGATTGGTGGCCATAGTGGGCAGGGAATCACCTATGTGTTGCCGAATAGAAGGCAGGCAAAGGGGTATGCTGGAAAATGACCCCAGCGTTCATGGAGGCAAAGCGATGAAGGCACTTACAGTATTGACTCAAGGCCCCAGCGAGACTTTGGCCCTCGGCCGAAGGATTGCTCGGTGGCTTAAACCGGGAGATACAGTGAACCTAGTAGGGGAGCTTGGGGTAGGTAAGACAGTTTTGGCGAAAGGCATCGCTGCCGGCTTAGGTATTGACCCTGCCACAGTCACGAGCCCCACCTTTTCCTTGATTCACGAATATACTGGAAGCATGCCATTGTTCCACTTTGATGCCTATCGGCTTCAGCGGCTGGAGGAATGGGAAGACCTTGGCTATGAAGAGTATTTTCGCGGCAATGGTGTTTCAGTAGTGGAGTGGGGTGACCTGGTGGAGGTCTACTTGCCGACCGAGTATCTGGAGATAGAGATTAACAGAGAAACAGTGCCTGGAGATAAGCGGGCGATTCAGATCAAGGCAGTGGGTTGCCGATTTGATCCAGTTGTGAGGGAGTTGGGAAGGGAGCTGGAGCATGCGGGTCTTGGGGATAGATACAGCTACGGCAACAGGTAGCGTAGCTTTGATAGATAGTGAGCAGGTGGTGGGCGAATATCTACTCAGTATCCAGGCCACCCACTCTGAGCGGTTGATACCGGCTTTGGTTAGGATTTTGGAGGATGGAGACTGGTCAGGTGAGAGTATTGATGGTATCGCCGTAGCTACTGGCCCCGGTTCCTTCACCGGTCTTAGAATCGGTGTGGCCACGGCTAAGGCTTTGGCTTACACTTGGCAGAAGCCATTGAAGGGTGTCACTGTATTGGAAGGCTTAGCACTGCAAGTCGGATTCGCCGCGCAGTGGGTTTGCTCGCTTGTCGATGCCCGACATGGTGAAGTATATGGATGTCTTTATCGGCTCAATGGTTTGCCGGAGGCAGCCACCGGCTACTGGGCCGGTCCGGTAGGTGATTTCTTAGAAGAGGTGCTGGCTGTAGCTAAGGGTCCTGTTTGTTTCACTGGGGATGGGGCAGCGTCCTATTGGGATATCATAACCCAGAGGGCGGGGGACAAGGCCGTCAGACCTACCAGCAACAGCATGTACCTAAGAGCTTCAAGTATTGCACTTCTCGGTCGGCAACGACTCTTGGTCGGCGAACGAGACGATCCTTTGACTTTGGCTCCCTTATATCTGCGCCTATCGGAGGCAGAGCGCAGATTAAAGGAGCGCCGCAGTGGATGCCGTTAGATTTCTCTACGGTGCCGGCGTACTGTTGAATGAAGGGAGAGCCGAAGGCTTTGAGTACCGAAGTCTCCAACAAAGGATATCTATCGGTTCAGATTGAACCCATGCGAGTACGGGATCTTGATGCAGTTTTGGCCATAGAGAGGGTATCTTTTCCCACTCCCTGGTCTCGCTATGCTTATCTTTCGGAGCTTTTGGAAAATGATCGGGCCTATTATCTCGTAGCTAGAACCCGTGATCGGCGAGTGGCAGGCTATATCGGGATGTGGTTGATCCTCGATGAGGGTCACATAACAACCATCGCTGTGCATCCTTTGCAGAGGGGACGGGGGATTGGTCAGCAACTACTAGCGGCAGCAGAAGCCATTGCGCGGGAGCGGGGAGCCTCGCGAGTCACTTTGGAAGTCAGGGTCTCCAATACAGCAGCCCATAGCCTGTACCGGAAGATCGGTTTCGTCGATGCCGGCATCCGACCCGGATACTATAGAGACAATAACGAAGATGCTATTATCATGTGGAAGGAGCTTTTCACGGGGGAGAGCTTCTGACGTAATCTGTAACTCGAGAAATGGGGATAGGACATGCTGGAAAATCAAGGGCTCCAAGGGGACTTAGGCAGAGGAGCGCTGGTGCTTGGTATAGAGACAAGCTGTGATGAGACAGCTGCCTCAGTCGTACAGGGTGGCCGGGAGATTCGGTCCAATATAATAGCCTCACAGGTGGACCTACACCGTCTCTATGGGGGAGTGGTACCCGAGATTGCCTCCCGTAAGCATATTGAATTGATCATACCTGTGATTGATTTGGCACTAAAGGAAGCAAGAGTCATACCTGAGGAACTGGACGCGATTGCTGTGACCTATGGGCCGGGCTTGGTGGGGGCTTTGCTGGTAGGGTTGAGTACCGCTAAGGCTATGGCCTTGGCGTTGGATCGTCCACTGATTGGCATCAACCATATAGAGGGGCATATCTACGCGAATTTCCTACAGTATCCTGAGGTGGAGGCACCCTTGGTTTGCCTGACTGTCTCAGGTGGCCATACGGACCTACTTTATATCGATGAATACGGTCATTACGATATCCTGGGCCGAACCCGAGATGATGCTGCCGGTGAAGCCTTCGATAAGATCGCCCGGGTAATGGGACTAGATTATCCCGGTGGCCCGGAGATTGCCAAGCTGGCGGCAGTTGGCAACCCAGAGGCGACTGATTTTCCTCGGGGCTTAATGCAGGCAGATACCTATGACTTCAGTTTCTCCGGTTTGAAAACAGCAGTTATCAACCATATTCATAATATTAAACAAAGGGGAGACAAGCTGCCAGTGGCTGATATAGCGGCTAGCCTGCAAGCTGCCATTGTGGATGTCCTGGTCAGCAAGACGGTAGCCGCTGCCCAGGAATATGGGGTGGGAACAGTGCTGCTTTCCGGTGGAGTTGCTGCCAATCGGAGTCTTCGAACAGAGCTGCGGCAGGTGGCGGGCCTACATGGGATCAAAGTATATTACCCAACTGAGGTGCTATGTACTGACAATGCAGCTATGATCGCCTGCGCCGGCTATTATAGGTATCGCCGAGGAGAGCGGTCACCATGGGATCTAAATGCTGTGCCCAGCCTGCGCCTAGGTGAGGTGTAGGGCTCGGGGAGAGGATCTGTACCCCCAATGGACAAATATAAGAGAGGTGTCTGGAGGAGTCGGCTTGCCCAGCTATTTCAAAGTGGGTGCCAAAAACAGGGGGACTAACTATGGGTGTAGCTCAGGAGCCACAGCAACCAAACAAAGCGGCAAGAGGGCCGGCCCGCAAGGTGATAATGCTGGCAAGCTTGCTATTGGTGCTTGTGGCCGGAGTCTGGCTGAGCTATCGGTACTGGATAAGCCTAAGATCATTAGGTGATGAGAGTACCAATATCGTGTTTATCGGAGTGGATACACCGCTCTGGGAACAAGCAGAAGATGGGGAAAGCACTACAGGCTATGCCTCAGCCTTTGGTCAGTATGGTTACAAAGCGGATGCCGTTTTTGTTGGCACTATCCATCCCCTTCGCAAGAGCTCTCATCTTTTGGCCTTACCTGCGGATTTACTGGTAACCCTTCCCGATGGTAGTGAAGGTAAGCTTAACGCTGTCTTTGCCGCCGGTGGCGTTCCTGCTGTAGAGCGTGTGGTGGAGGAGCTCCTTGGGATTCCAGTTCACTACTACGTATTAATTGACTATACGGGGTTTACCGAGTTGGTGGACGCGATCGGTGGTGTGGATGTGGATGTGGCAACACCGATTCGTTACTATGACAAGGGTAAGCTAGTATTTGAGCTGGAAGAAGGGGTGCAAAGGCTGTTGGGCTCAGAAGCCCTTCACTATGTCCGCTACCGGCGGGAGACAGAGTCTGATCTTGGCCGATTGGAGCGTCAGAAGGAGTTGATCATGAGTCTCGCCGATGAACTGTGCCAAGCAGCTCGCTTCACACAGCTGCCTAAGTTGGCGCGGTACATGGAGGAGCTGGTGGATACCAACTTGCGCTGGGAGGATGGATTGCGAATGGCCACTATCTTGCTACGCCAAAAGGCTCTAGGCATAGATGTGACGACGCTCCCGGTAAGGGAGACTGAAACCGGTTATCTACCGGAGCCGGAGGCTATCGAAGAGGTAGTTCGCCATCTCTTTCACAATCCGTCCTGGCGTAAGCTGCGCCATTGGTGACATTTTGCCGAGGGCAAAGCGATGCCCTTGCGGGAGATCATTGCACAAAAAATGGGATCATGATATCTTAATGATAACATGTAGGTAAGTGATAGGAGTCTTGAGCGTGGACAAGCACATTCATGGTTGGGTTCATGCCAGGGTAAACAACTAGAGAAGTGAGGTGAAAAGCCACCTCGTTCCCTCTGTTGGGGGGAGCCGGTGGCGAGCAGCGTGAAACTTTTCCTGGATACTGCTAATATCGATGAAATTCGGGAGGTAAATAGCTGGGGAGTAATCTGTGGGGTGACCACCAACCCTTCATTGATCGCTAAGGAAGGTAGGGATTTCAAAGAAGTCATTAACACCATATGTGAGATCGTAGATGGCCCCATCAGTGCCGAGGTCGTCAGTATGGATGCCGAAGGTATGGTCAAAGAGGCCCGAGAATATGCAGCTTGGCATCCTAACGTGATCATCAAGGTGCCTATGACCATCGATGGTCTAAAGGCCACTAAGGTTTTGTCTGGTGAAGGTATTAAGACCAACTTGACCTTGATCTTCTCCCCCGCACAGGCATTGCTTTGTGCCCGGGCAGGGGCCACCTATGTCAGCCCCTTCCTTGGAAGACTAGATGATATCGGTCATGAAGGCATGACCTTGGTACGGGACATAGCGGACATATTTGCTATTCATGATATTCCTACAGAGATAATCGCCGCTAGTATTCGCAGTCCCTTGCATGTAATCGAGGCTGCTAAGGCCGGTTCGGATATCGCGACCATACCATATAAGGTCATGGTGCAGATGACCAAACATCCGCTTACCGACAATGGCATTGAACGCTTTATGGCGGACTGGGCCGGTGTACCCAAGAAGTAAACCTATTTGAAGGTTTGTGGCTTGCGTGCATAGTGAGGAGCTGATCACAAACACCCGCCCCATCATTGGGCGGGTGTTTACCCACTAATGCAATGATCATACCTCAAGAGTCTTATGCTAAAGCAGTTCCTTTCTCAGCTCGGCAGATGGCCTGGGTGATAGGTAACCCAAGGGGATATCAAAAACTGTACAGGCCCCGGTTACTCCCCTTTGGCGCAACCGATAAACGGCCCTGGCATAGGCTGTAAGCACACTACCGGTGAAATAAGGATTGCTTTCCAAGGCTAGCCGGAATTCTCCTTGCTGATGGTGACCATCGCCGGTGAGGCCGGTGCGGATCACAAATCCACCATGGGGCATGCCAGTATGTTTGGCCAGGAATTCCTCTTCTGTGATGAAATGCACAGTGGTGTCATAATCTGCGAAATAGCTCGGCATAGTCTTAATCGAGGTCTCGATTGCGGTGAGATCAGCGTTAGGTTCAGCCACTACATAGCAGATCCGCAGGTGCTCTTCCCTGGGGGTCAGTACGGGACTGGCACCTTGGCGGATCTTGTCCACTGTTTCTGGAACCGGTACGGTATACTGGATGGCGTGTCTGACTCCAGGGAGTCTGCGAATGGCCACCGAGTGACCTTGACTCACACCTCTACCCCAAAACGTATAGCTCTTCCCTTCAGGGAGAATCGACTCCAAAAGCAGGCGAGCCAGGGAAAATAGACCCGGATCCCAGCCGGTGGAGATGAGACTGAGATTGCCTCCTCGCTTTGCTGCTGTATCTACCTTGGTAAAATAAGTGGGAATCTCGGCATGCAAGTCAAAACTATCGACTGTGTTAAACTTGGTTGCATACAGGGGCCCTTGCTCCGGGAGGTCTGTAGATGAACCTCCACAAAGGATCATCACATCAATCATACCCCGATAATCCTCTACACCTGCAATCGATACCAGATTTCCCTGGGACGTAATCTGGTCAGGGGGACGCCGGGTGAAAATTGCTACCAACTCCAAATCGGGGTTTTGGCCTACGGCCTTTTCGACTCCTCGGCCGAGGTTTCCATAGCCGATGATGCCAATTCTGATCTTGCTGGTCACTACATCACTCCGTTCGGCATAGATAGTCTATGCATACAATTGTACAATAAAGGTTTCATCAAGATGCCTACCTGTACCTCCATCTCAAGTGTAACTTATATCACAGACAATACTTACCGGTTTGGGCATAGAGCAGCTTCTTTTACCTGACAGTGATGTAAGAAGCAGGAGAATCTTGGATCATATGGAACTTAGAAGATCATTCACCTAGCGTATTGAAGCGTTTGAGGGGGAGCAATTGCATGAGAATCGCGGATGTAGCATTACTGCCCAGAGAGATGGAGAAGCTAGAAGCTGATGGGCATACGGCTGTAGTGATCGATGTTTTGCGTGCTAGTACCACCATAGTTACAGCCTTGGCCAATGGAGCATCACACGTGATTGCCTTGGACACGGTGGAGGCAGCTCGTAACCGGCAGGCCCGGGAACCGGAGTTGCTTCTATGTGGAGAGAGAGATGCTCATCCCCTCCCTGGGTTTGACTTAGGTAATTCGCCCCGGGAGTACACCAGAGGACGAGTCGAAGGTAAAGGATTGATCCTAACCACAACCAATGGCACCAGGGCTTTGCAGGCGGCAGATAAGGCAGGAGCCGGCACCATAGTTGTGGGGGCTTTGACTAATCGCCAGGCAGTAGTCGATTTCTGTGCTGCTAGCTCCCTTGACCCATTGATCTTGGTCTGTGCGGGTTGCCAGGGCCGGTTTTCCTTGGAAGACGCTTTGTGTGCAGGTGCCCTGATTGCCGGGTTAGGGGCAGACCAGGCTTTGACTGATGCAGCGCGGGCTTGCCTAGCTCTGTATGAGCACTGGGGTCCGGATCAGCTCATTTCGGTGGTAGCCGACTGTGAGCATGGACAACGACTTCAGCGCAAAGGCTATGGTGAAGACATCACGCTGGCGATGGCGGTGGATACCTGGCCGGTGGTACCAATTTACCAAGATGGAGTGATCCGGCTCTGGGAGTGAAGGCCAAGGGATGCACCGTCGAACCCTTGGTAGTGAAATCTGGCGAAAGGTGGAGGAAATACAAGATTGAGTGATCCCAAGGTGATATTTGCCGGGATTTGAAGGTTATATATGTTTGCATTTGAAATGCCGCTTCTGTAAGATAATTACTGGTATTAGCACTCGCGGATGGCGAGTGCTAACAACAAAGCATGTCGGGAAAAGGAGGTCTATAGTCTAGATGCAGATCAAACCATTAGCTGATCGAGTGGTCGTCAGGGCGATTGAGATGGAAGAGAAGACCAAGAGTGGTATAGTGTTGCCAGACACAGCCAAGGAGAAGCCTCAGGAAGGCGAAATCATGGCTGTGGGTCCCGGACGCTATGAAGATGGTAAGCTGGTTCCTATGAATGTGAAGAAAGGCGATCGGGTACTCTTTGCCAAATATGCAGGCACAGAAATCAAGTTAGATGGAGAAGAGTATCTTATCATGCGAGAATCTGATATTCTCGGGATCATTGACTAACAGAAGTAGAGACTCAGCACAGTGAAGACTGAAGAGGAAGGTGAATGCAGGGATGGCAAAGGATCTGTTATATAGCGAACAGGCCCGTCGTAAGTTGGA
>JAAZLW010000112.1 GCA_012799135.1 Bacillota bacterium
GTCTGGGCTCCTAGGGCCCGGGCAGTCAGTGTCATCGGTGATTTCAATAATTGGGATGGCAAAGCTCATCCCATGACCCCAATCGCAGACTCCGGGATCTGGGTGTTGTTTGTACCTGGACTGGAGGAAGGCACTGTCTATAAATACGAGATCGCCGGGGTAAGAGGGATTAAGCAGAAAAGCGATCCCTATGCATTCTATGCGGAACTACGGCCCAACACGGCTTCCATTGTCTATCAGCTGCAGGGTTATGAATGGCAGGATGCAGCTTGGCAGGATCAAAAAACCCAAAGCTATACACAGCCTCTGCTCATTTATGAAGTGCATTTGGGTTCTTGGCGGCAGCGGGCCCTGGAGGAATTCTTGACTTACCGGGAACTCGCCGATCAGCTAATCGATTATGTAGCGGACATGGGCTATACCCATATTGAGCTTTTGCCTCTAATGGAGCATCCTTTTGATGGTTCCTGGGGATATCAGACTACTGGCTACTTTGCCGTAACCAGTCGCTATGGCACACCCCGTGATTTCATGTATTTAGTGGACCGGGCCCATCAAAAAGGTATAGGAGTGATTATGGATTGGGTACCAGGCCATTTTTGTAAAGATGATCATGGCCTGAGGCGCTTTGACGGTACCCCTACCTTTGAGTATGCTGATCCCAAACGCAGGGAGAATCGGGGCTGGGGGACCTCCAACTTTGATTTGGGCAGACCGGAGGTACAGAGCTTTCTCATCTCTAATGCCTACTTTTGGCTAAAGGAATTCCACATCGATGGTCTGCGGGTAGATGCGGTCAGCAATATGCTTTATCTGGATTATGGTCGAAAACCTGGGGAATGGCAGCCTAACCGCTATGGCGGTCGCGAAAACCTGGAAGGCATTGATTTTATCCGGAAGCTCAATACCGCGGTTTTCCAAGAGTTCGGGGACTGTCTGATGATGGCAGAAGAAGCCACGGCCTGGCCTTTGGTCAGTCGTCCGACCTACCTGGGAGGCCTGGGATTCAACTACAAGTGGAATATGGGCTGGATGAATGATGTCCTCAAGTACATAGAGACGGATCCGATCTACCGCCAATATCATCATGAACTCTTGACCTTTTCCTTGATGTATGCTTTTTCCGAGAACTTCATCTTACCTCTCTCCCATGACGAGGTTGTCCATGGTAAGCGATCTTTGCTAGATAAAATGCCCGGTGATTATTGGCAGAAATTCGCAGGATTACGGGCTTTGTATGGATATATGATGGCACATCCCGGTAAGAAACTGCTATTTATGGGGGGAGAATTTGGCCAGTTCATCGAATGGAACTACCGTGATAGCCTGGATTGGCATCTTCTGGATTATCCACTTCATGCCAAGTTACATAAGTATGTAAAAGAGCTTAACCATCTGTACCGGCAGGAGCGGTGCTTATGGGAGGAGGATTTCAGTTGGCAGGGGTTTGAATGGATCGATCCCCATGATCATGGGCAAAGTGTCGTATCTTTTATTCGCAAGACAAAGGCTCTGGGTCAGTTCATCATTGTGGTCTGCCATTTCACACCGGTGGTGCGCTATGATTACCGAATCGGCGTACCGGTCCCGGGGGTATATACCGAGATACTAAACAGTGATGCCGAGGGCTATGGAGGCTCCGGACAGGTAAATAGCCCTAAGCTGTTCACAGAAAATGTCCCGTGGCATAACCAACCCTATAGCCTGATGCTGAAGCTCCCACCATTAGCCTGTGTCTACCTGCGGTTGCAGGAGGAAGATACCGAAGTCTTCCAGGAGGTAGAAGATGAGCGGTCTGACGAAAAAGGACTTTGTCAGGGCACTAGAGACTAAATCTCAGCGGATGTTTGGGCGCACTTGTAACACCATCTCCAAGAACCAGCTCTACAAGACCATCGCCATGGTGGTGCGGGATCTGGTCATGGAAAGATGGGCCTATTCCCGGGGTACTGTCCACCAAAACCCGGAACGGGAACTGTACTATCTGTCTATGGAGTTTCTCATGGGGCAATCCCTGGGCAGCAACATGCTGAATTTGCAGATCGAAAAGATCCTGCAAGAAGTCTGTGAGGATTTCGGTATTTCCCTGGATGAAATCTGTGATCTGGAACCCGATGCCGGGCTGGGTAACGGGGGACTGGGGCGCTTGGCAGCTTGCTTTCTCGATTCCCTATCCACTCTGGGCATGCCCGCTCATGGTTGCGGGATTCGGTATGAATATGGGCTGTTTAAGCAGAAGATCGTCGATGGGTATCAGATTGAGCTGGTGGATCCTTGGTTAGAGGATGGCAATGTCTGGGAGATCGCCGTGCCGGAGGAAACACAAATTGTCCGGTTTGGCGGTTATGTTGAACAGGTCTACACTGATGGCAAGCTCACTTTTCAGCACAAAGGCTATCAGCAGGTTAGGGCAGTTCCCTATGAAATGCCGGTCTTGGGTTATAAGTCGCCGGTAGTCAATACCCTGCGCCTTTGGGGAGCCCGAGCCATGCAGCACATGGATATGGATCTCTTCGGGCAAGGCAAGTATATGCGGGCCGTAGAAGAAAAGGAGTTAGCGGAAGTGATCTCCAAGGTGCTCTATCCTGAGGATAATCACTTGGCGGGGAAGGCATTGCGGCTGAAGCAGCAGTACTTCTTTGTATCTGCCAGTATTCAGCATATGGTGAGCACCTTTAAGTCCCGGCGGAATAACATCAGGGATCTGGCCAAGCGGGTAGTTGTGCAGATCAATGATACACATCCCGCTCTAGCTATACCGGAGTTGATGCGGATTCTGATCGATGAAGAGAATCTGGGGTGGGATGAAGCTTGGGAGATCACCACTGAGACCTTTGCATATACCAACCATACCATTATGGAGGAAGCTTTAGAGAAATGGCCGGTGGACCTTTTTCGGGATCTTCTACCGAGGCTTTGGGATATCGTTTATGAGATTAATGAGCGGTTTTGCCGCGAGCTTTGGGCAAGGTATCCCGGTGATTGGGAGCGGATCGCTCGGCTAGCCATTATCGCCGATCAGCAGGTGAAGATGGCTCACTTATGCATCGTAGGTTCTTTCTCCGTGAATGGAGTGGCCCAGCTCCATACCAATATCTTGCAGGAAATTGTGTTCAAGGATTTCTATGAGATCTACCCCGAGAAGTTCATCGGGATCACCAATGGCATCACTTTCCGCCGCTTTATTCTACAGGCCAATCCCAGGCTAGCCGACCTGGTCACCAGTAGAATCGGAGAGGCCTGGCTTACCGAGCCGGCCAGATTGCAGGGGTTTGCCGAGTACCGCAAGGACAGAGAAGTTCAGATGGCTTTGCGCAAAATCCGTTACGAAAATAAGCTCAAATTGGCAGCCTACATTGAAAAGCACAATGGTCTAAATGTGGATCCCAACTCCATTTTCGATGTGCAGGTTAAGCGTCTACACGAATACAAGCGGCAGCTCTTGAATGTGCTTCACATCATGGCTTTATATAATCGCCTATTGGCCGACCCTAACCTTGAGATGACTCCCCGTACCTTCATATTTGGGGCGAAAGCAGCACCGGGCTATCGCATGGCTAAACTGATCATTAAGCTGATTCATAGTATTGGTGAGGCGATCAATCATGATGCCCGGATCAATAATCGATTGAAAGTGGTTTTCCTGGAGAATTACCGCGTTTCTCTAGCCGAATTAATCATCCCCGCGGCGGATGTCAGTGAGCAGATCTCCACTGCTGGGAAAGAAGCCTCAGGCACAGGCAACATGAAGTTCATGCTTAATGGAGCCCTAACCATAGGCACTCTGGATGGGGCCAATGTGGAGATCGAAGAAGAGGTGGGTCCGGACAATATGTTTATCTTTGGGCTGCCTTCCGCCTTGGTTAATCGCTACTACCGTGACGGCAACTACCAACCCTTGGAGATCCTGGAGCAAAACCCTGAGCTTAATCTAGTGCTAGAGCAGCTAGTCAATGGCTTTTTGCCGGTGGAGCACCCCGATATGTTCCAAGAGATCTACCATGGGCTCAAATATGGCAATGGCGGTATGGCCGATCCGTACTTTGTCATCAAGGATTTTGAAAGCTACAGTGATGCCCATCGGCGGGTAGATGAGCTTTACCGGCAGCCAGAGCTCTGGTGGGAAAAGGCGATTATCAATATCGCGCATGCTGGACGGTTCTCGAGTGATCGCACCGTGAGCGAATACAATGAGAAGATTTGGCGGCTGCCTAGGTTCTCGTAAGGGTATGAGAATTCGGGAATTCGGTGTCTACCTAAATGCCTGTACTAGATCAACATCCAGGCCTGGGAAGACCTGGGATTTCGCTTTCCTTGGCTCTTGGTAGATCGCCATCTTGCCAAAGTCAGAGTCTTGGAATGTATGTACGGTGATTGCTTTACTATCCAGATCGACGATCCAGTACTCCCCTACGCCACAGGCCCGATATAGATCGAGCTTTTTGATTAGGTCCTTTACTCGCGTGCTATCGGAGAGAATCTCCACCAAAAGAGTTGGAACGCCCATATAGTATCCGTCATCGGCTAGGTGCTCTTCCAAATCGCAGATCACAGCAATATCAGGCTGTACGACATTGATGTGCTCAGGTGATCGCGTAAGGGTAATATCACAGGGAGCTGCCAAAACGTGACAAGATTTGCCCTGGAACCATCTATGAAAAATCGCAAAAAGCTCGGCCGAAGCTAATTGGTGGGGAATCTTTGGAGAAGCCAAAAGGTAGATCTGGCCATCGATATACTCGTATCGCTCCTCGGTATGCCTATTTAGTTTCAAAAACTCTTCGTATGTCGCTTTTCTGATACCATAGCCGATCTTTGCGGCTTCCTCAGCTACAATGCCGGCGACCGCATCTCGCCGTGACTCTCCTTCACCTAGAGCAGAGAGTTTGGCTACCGGCATGCCGTTGCGGGTAATGATGATGTCCCCGGTTAGTGCCAGCATGAGGTACTTGCCAAAGTTGTTCTGGACTTCGGTGGAGCTGACCAGCATCGTACAAACCTCCCCAACTTAGCTAATATAGCGAATTTAGTCAATTACAATATATGGCATTTTGGTGGTCCTGTCAACCTTGACTAGCGTGAATGAGGGAGAGATATCAGATTTGCAGAAACCCGCCTGATAAAAAGGGAAGATTGGGGTGGCTGCCCAATCATGATAAGGAAAGGAGAGATGTTTCAATGCAGGTCAAAAAAGAATATACCAAGGTGATTTCCCGGAAGTACCCAGAACAAGTCGTAATCGCTATTGTCAAAGATACTGATGGCAAGTACAATCCCATTACCTTGGGGTGGACCATGATCACCTCACATAAGCCGCCCATGATGGCTATTGCCGTAGCTCATAACCGTCATTCTCGGAGGGCCATCGAGGACTCCGGGGAGTTTGTGATTGCCTTCCCTTCAAGTCTAATGGCGGATGCGGCTCTGTTTTATGGCACCAAGTCTGGGCGAGATATTGATAAGCTAAAGGAGCATTCCGTAGCTACTGAGCCTGGGACGGAGGTGGATTCCTTGCTGCTTACTGATGCTGTCGCTAACTTTGAATGCAAGCTAGAGTCTCAGCTCGAGACGGGAGATCACATCCTTTATGTCGGTAGGATAGTGGCGTCCCACATGAACACCGATACGAGTCTAAAACGGGTCTATACTTTGAGCTCAGGATACAAGATGGGGGCAGTCAGCCCTGATAATTGCTAGATTAAGTGAGGTGGGGCCACCGGCCTCACCTGGCTTGAGTCATACATCCCGAGTACAGCAGGCAGGTACTCGGCCCTTTGTCTGATCTCCTCTGTCCTCACTAATCTAAAGTAAGGCCCCCGAAGCTTCCTCCAAATCCCACCTTCTTTCGCGTCCTAGAAGCCTGCCAAGAAGTCAGTGCCGAGAAAGAGGAATATTTGATCGACAGGCAGGAATTCCGAATGAGGTTGCAGAATGCTTACACACATACTTGGTTGGTTGAAAAAACTAAGTGTGTTGGAGTTGGTATCTACTACATCGATCATAGTCGTTCAGGAACAGATTTTGCGAAGGGGGGGAGTGAGCGAGGCTTTTTTGGAGTTAACAACACAAACCTGAATCAAGAAAGGAGAACCCACGAATGTCTAAAATGGCAAAGCTTAGAGTACTGCTATTGATCACCTTGATCATCACTATGGTTTTTCCGAGCATTTCGGTTTGGGCAGCGGAGGAAATCACCCTGGAATTTTGGACAATCAGCCTCGCCGGTCCTTTCGGGGATTGGATCCGTGGCTTCATTGCCGATTATGAAAACGCCCATCCCGGCGTGAAGATCAAGTGGGTGGACGTACCGGGAGCAGATGTGGCCCAGAAGTATCTGGCGGCAGTTAGTGCCGGTATGGCACCTGATGTTGGCAATATCTATGGTTTGGCAAAACTGGTAGAACTAGATGTGCTGGTGGATGTCAATGAATATCTCACTCCGGAAGAGAGAGCTGCCTACGATCCGGGCCTGATGGAGGCTCTGACCTTTGGTGGTAAGACCTACGGTGTGCCCTGGTATGGTGGTGGCCCTTCACCGTTGGTCTATTCCCGCAAAGCTTTCAAAGAAGCTGGACTCGATCCTGATTGCCCGCCCCAGACCTTTGATGAGGCCATAGAAATGAGCCGTAAGATCAAGGATGCAACGGGCAAATTCGGCCTGATGACCGTCATAGGTCAATCCAACAAAAAGGTCGATGGTGGTCAGGAACTAGACTGGCTAATGCAAGAAGGTGTTGATCTGTTCACACCTGACGGCAAAGCAGCAGCCTTCAACACCCCAGAAGCGGTAGCTGTGTTGACAAAGTGGTGTGATCTCTATCGGGACGGTTACTTGCCGCAAGAAGCGCCAACTGCTGTTTGGTCTGAAGCCCAACAGTGGTTTGTTGGTGGTCGTGGTGCCTTTACACTGGTTGGTCCGCAGGTACTTCAGCGCACTACGCCCGAGGTTCTTGAGGCTTTGGATGCCGATATAGCCTATCCTATCGTCGGCAAAACCGGGAAAGCCCTAACCAACTTCCAGTATCTGGCCATTTCGGCCCAAAGCAAGCATCCAAAAGAAGCAATCGACTTTGCTCTTTATGTGACTAGTCCAAAATTACAGCTGGAGTTTATCAAACAAGTGGCGATTTTCCCCAGTCGACCTGAAGTCCTGGAAGACCCATACTTCGATGTTGAGGATCCGGAGACTTTAAGAGACAAGTCCAGGATGCTCCAGGTAAGCTGGCCAGGTGGTTATGTGGTCAGTCCCACTGCCATTCCGCCCAGTACTATATGGCCGGAGCTGGCTGAAGCCTTCGCCAGAGAGACACAGAAAATGTACACTGGGCAGATTACGCCTGAACAAGCACTATCTAATGCCGAGAAGGCATGGAACCGTCTTCTCAGCAAGAAATAGAGAGCTTTGCTCACTTGACTGGTTGGGGGCCGAGTGCCCCCACCAGTGCAACTATTGGTAGTTATTGGAAAGGAGCAGGATGACTATGCAGGGCTCTGCTGCTAATCCTCCGCTTTCAGTACGGTTCAAACGCCTATGTCGCCACTATGACCTATCAGGGTTTCTGTTTGTGCTTCCAGCCATCATCTTATTGGGTATTTTCATGTTTTACCCACTTTTGTCCAGTTTTTGGCTAAGCTTGACGGAGTATAATATCGTCAAACCACCGACATTTATTGGTTTGGACAACTTCCGTGAGCTATATCATGATCCTATCTTTCATATAGCCTTCAAAAACACACTGATGTATACCGCTGTGGTGGTGCCGACATGTATCGTTTTTCCGCTACTTTTGGCCCTATTGGTGAACCGGACATTGCGGGGAATGGCCTTTTTCCGATCGATTATCTACCTTCCGGTGATCACCGCCATGCCCATCGCAGGCATTATGTGGAAAATACTGTATTCTCAGCAAGGCTTTATCAATGGTTTTCTTCAGTGGGTGGGATTGCGCAAAGGTCCCATTGGCTTCTTAAGTGACCCTGACGTGGCGCTCTTGTCGATTATCTTCGTAACTATCTGGAAGGCATCGGGATACTACATGATGTTGTATCTTGGCGGTTTACAGTCGATTCCAGTTGAGCTGGATGAAGCTGCCACTGTCGATGGTGCCAATGTGTTTCAACGGTTCTGGAATGTCACCCTTCCCTTGTTGAAGCCATCCTTTGTGCTGGTAGTGATCATTTCCGCCATTGGGGCTCTGAAAGTCTTCGGTGAGGTCTACGTGATGACCGGTGGGGGGCCTGCTGATAGTACCAACACTATCGTCTACTATATCTACCGACAGGCTTTTGTCTTTTTAAAGATGGGTTATGCATCGGCTATGGGTGTCGTACTTTTTGCACTGTTGTTTGTCTTCAGCTTTGCCTATATGAGGCATATGGAAAGACAATATACGACTTATTGAGTGTTGCCTCAAATTGGGGGGGTATTCTGTGGAAACCGGAGTTGCTAATCATAGATCGATACGGCGGTCAAGGCGGCTGGGTTCAGCTGCTATTTGGGCGGGGCTGATATTGGCGGGTTTGTTGTTTTTCGGTCCTTTCATTATCTTGATTTCTATTGCCTTGCAGCCGCCCACAGCGAACTTATTTGCTTTCCCACCGGAGATCATTCCGCGGCCACCGTATTTTGATATCTTTCCTGAAGTGTTGCGAGTCTTTCCATTCTGGCGCTATGTCTGGAATAGCACCTGGGTGTCGGGGATGACCGTGTTGCTACAGGTAATTGTTGTGCCTATGGCGGGTTATGGATTTGCCCGCAAGAAGTTTCCTCTAAGACAATTGCTGTTTATGCTGGTTCTAGCTGCCATGATGATTCCTCAGCAGGTTACTTTGATTCCGCTTTTTGGTGTGTTTCGAAAGCTAGGCCTATTGGACAATTTATGGGCTTTAGTATTACCGCTGATTGTCACTCCCTTTAGTATATTCATCATGAGGCAGTCCTTTATTACGCTGCCGGCAGAGTTTGAAGATGCGGCGAGGATCGATGGGTGCTCGGAGTTTGGTATCTATTGGAAGATCATGTTGCCCTTGGTCAAACCGGCTGTGGCCACTATAGCGGTCTTTACCTTTGTCGAGCAGTGGAATGCTCTACTATGGCCTGTAGTTCTTCTAAAGAGCCCGGACTCCTATACTCTGCCTTTGGGCTTAACGACTTTGGACTCGGCCTTCTATGGTGGATGGCGGCAATCAGCTGCTGGTGCTATCCTAGGCGTAATTCCAACACTACTGATCTTCGTTCTGGGGCAGAAGCACTTCGTTCGCGGCTTGGCATCAGGAGGAGTTAAAGGGTAGAAGGAGGGTATTCATGGAGCGGTTGTCTAGTGTGCAGTCCCGGTTGGCAACCTGGGGAGAGGAAGTTGCCGAGCATTTCCAGGCGAAAAGAGAGTTTGGCAACTACCAGGGTCGACCGGATCTAGGCCATGTCGAATCCGGGGCTGTTGTTACCGTGGATAGTTTCTATTCCACAATTAATACAGAGGCGGACAGTCTTTATTGGACACTCAACGAGGTGGCTGTCCAGGCGGAACCCGGCCCTTGCCCCGGCTATGTTACATTCTATCTAAGTACTAATACCCCTAACTTGACCGGGATCTTTGCCAGAACCAATGAAACCAATTGGCAAAGAGTGCCCTTCATATGGACCGCACCCTTGCATCAGGGTCAGAATCAGTTTCGTTTTCGTAGCTGCAACACTATAGGGATCATGGGAAGGGTAACCGAGGTGGCAATCAATTATGTGCTGGGCTCCAACGAACTGAATGTAACCACCAATGGTGGAATGCCGGTGATGAGTCCCCATCAGTTCCTTTATGAAGACTACGTCCACCCGGAGCTCACGTCCTTACGGCAGGCATATCGACTCGACGAGAAGCTGGCTACTACCGGCGCTGACTGGGAACGGCTCATTCCTTTGCGTACATGGTTAAAGGGTTTGTGGATTCACGGTCAGCCATTGCGTTTGCCCCCTTGGAATGCCCGGTTTATTATCGAGCGAGGCATGAAGGGAATTGAACGTTTTCACTGCGTGCACTATAGTGTGAGCTTTGTTCAGTGTTGCCTGAGCCTGGGCTATGTAGTCAGGATGGTCAATCTGCACCGGGGTATTGCTGAAGATTGCGAGCCGGGGAAGGAACAGCAACACGAACCTCCCTGTGATGAGCATGTGGTGACAGAGATCTGGTCTAATGACCTCGGCAAATGGGTTCTATTCGATGTTGACTATGACTGTCATTATGTCCATGATGGCGTGGTCCTGAATTGCTTGGAGATCAAGAACTTACTCCAGGCTGGAAGGGCTTCAGAGATTAAAATGTGCTCGGGACCCCATACTGCCCTGGAGATGGGAGATCAGACCCTGGCTAAACGACTAAGCTTTTACCGGCACCTTTCCTTTTTGATGCGCAACAACTTTCTTACTGATCCGGAGGGACCGATTAGAGTCGCCCATTTGACTGACGATCAGACACCGCCCATTCTCTGGTGGTATGGGGAAGACATGATGTGGCGCCGAAACATTATGGGGCCGGTCCATGTAGCCAAGCCGTACAAACAGACAACGTCAGTGCTCAATGATGGCAGATTACACACAGCCTGGGCGTCTGACGATGCGCCCACACAGCACTGGGCGAAGGTAGAGTGGGAAAAGCCTGTAGATGTCTCCTGTGTGGTTATCCATTGGGCCGATCGCGTCGGTGTTTTTCGCACTTCCAGTCAATATCGGATCGAGGTATTGCTAGATAGCGGCTGGGAGACGGTTGTGAAGGTAGACAAGAATCGAGAACAACCATGGAATGTGCACGAATTTCCAATGGTGTCCACAACCGGTGTTCGAGTTGTCCAATCTCTAGGGGGTGGGCATCCGCTCCACCCAAATCGTATGTGGTTAAGGCAGATACAGGTATTTTAGGTAGATGTGAAATAGAGTAAGGCAACAAAGGGAGGCACTCAGAATGTCTGAACCGCTATTGGCAGGTTTTGCGGTACGGGAAATAACACCACCGTTGGGTGTTACAATGGCTGGCTTTGCTGCGAGAAAGGGGGGAGCTACCGGCGTTCATGATAGCCTATATACCCAAGCCATGGTATTGAACAAGGATTCCAGGTGGGTAGCTGTGATCAGCATGGACCTTGTTGAAGCCTCTGACTTTCTAGTAAACAGAGTGCGCCAGGCAGTGAGTACGAAAACCGAGATTCCTGCTGATGCGATACTTGTGGGTTCGACCCACAATCACTCTGGGCCGCTGATATCCGGTAGGTTTGGAGAGTTTGAGAACCAGGAAGTAGTAGATATGATCGCCACAGCAACGATTGAGGCAGTCTTGGAGGCTGTGCAGAACCTTAGGCCTGTGAGGATGAAGGTCGGTTCGGCTAGTGTGCCTGATGTGGCTAAGAATCGGCGAAGCTTAGAGCCTAGCCCTGATCCTGAGGTGAATTTCATCGGGTTTTATGCCGACCGGCGGTTGATTGGTTGTCTGGTCAACTTTCCTCTCCATGCTACTGTACTGGGTGCTGAGAATCGACAGTATACGGCAGATTATCCGGGATATTTGCGGCGCACGATTCAAGAAAAATACCCGGATTGTTGCATAGTCTTCCTCAACGGTGCAGCCGGTAACATCAATATTGGGTATTCGGCTGATGCCAGTGCTCTCGGTGAGGTCTTTGATTTTCGTACCTTCGCGAAGGCCGCGGAAGTTGGAGGGAAGCTCGGTAGCGCTGTAATAAACGGTTTAGGTACTGCTGAGTGGGTAGATAGTGTTGCAATCGAAGCACGGGAGTGTCATGTCCCCCTGCCACTAAAAGAGCTTCCGAGCACTAAAGAGCTGAAGCAGAAGATCACACAAAGCACACAGAAGATAGAGGAGCTAAGAGCGGCTGGTGCGCCAATAGCCGACATAAGCAAAGCGGAAGTAGGCAAGATCTATCTGGAGTGCCTCCAGGACGCGATGCTGCGCCGCGGAATTGAGGGGCAACGAGAACTGGCCATGCCGGTACAGGCTTTGAGAATCGGTCCAGCCATTTTGGTAGCTATTCCAGGAGAGTTGTTTGTAGAGCTAGGTCTTGCTATCCGGCAGAGCCAGCAGAATCTGCATGTGTTTCTGGTCGGATATGCCAACGGTTCTTGGGGGTATCTGCCCAATCGAAATGCCTTTGGCCAAGGTGGCTACGAGGTAGAGACATCCATTTTCAATGAGAACATGGGGGAAGCCTTGGTTGATAGCGCGTCGCAATTGGTGAGATCATTAGTCTCAGACGGAGGTGAAAACTGTGGCGGAATCTAAGGCAAGAAAACAGGGGTGTGGGGCTGAGTATTACCTTGTCAATGGTAGAGTGATCACCCCCCATCGCATAATCTCGCCCGGTGGAGTCCAGGTTGAGGGAGAGTATATCGGGCGGGTCTTTGCCATGGCAGATGGTGAGATCCCGCAAGGAGCCCAGACCATTGATGTACAGGGAGCGTGGATCATACCGGGGCTAATCGATATGCACCTACATGGCGGTGGCGGTACCGATGTGATGGATGGGAGCCCGGAAGCGATTAGGACTATTGCCCATATACATGCAAAAGGTGGAACTACGGCTATTTTACCGACGACGCTGACCAGCTCAATTGAGGAACTGCGATTGGCATTAGATGCAATGCAAACAGCGTTAGAGGGTGAAACCGGCGGTGCTCGGCTGCTTGGCGCTCATTTAGAAGGCCCGTATTTCGCATATGAGCAACGGGGTGCCCAAGATCCACGCTATTTGAAGAATCCCAAGCCCGATGAGTATCTTGGTATACTTGATGATTACCCGTTCATAATCAGGGTTTCGGCAGCACCAGAGCTTCCCGGTGCGCTGGATTTGGGGAGAGAGCTAAGGAAGCGGGGTATTTTGGCGGCCATAGGCCATACTGATGCGACCTATGAGGACGTTCTGGCAGCAGTAGAAGCCGGATATTCACACATGACTCATCTTTACTCCGGTATGGCAGGGGTGAGGAGGGTGAATTGCTACCGAGTTGCGGGCGCAATCGAGTCAGGGTTGCTCCTAGATGACTTGTCAGTAGAGGTTATTGCTGATGGCAAGCATCTCCCGGGGTCTTTGTTGCAGTTGATTTACAAATGCAAGGGTGCTGAGGGGATGGCTTTGTGCTCCGACTCATTGCGGGCCGCCGGTATGCCTGAAGGCAATTACTTCCTGGGCAGTGGAGAGGATGGCCAGGAAATCCTAGTTGAAGACGGGGTGGCATGGCTAAGAGATAAGTCTGCCTTTGCAGGAAGTGTAGTAACAGGCAGCCAGCTCATTAAGACAATGGTAGAGGTAGCTGGAGCTCCCTTGCAAGATGCTGTTAAGATGGCTACCACCACCCCTGCACGCATTCTCAAAGTAGCTGATCAGATGGGCAGTCTTGATCGGGGGAAATACGCAGATATAACCATTTTGAGAGATGATTTCACAGTAGTCAAGACTATTGTCGGTGGGAAAGTCGTTTACTCGTCATAGAGAAAGGGGATATTACTGTATGGTTAGGCCAGAACGGTCGTTTGAGAAGGATAAGCTGATGGTGGAGATCTACCGTGATCGGCCGGCTATGGGACAAGCAGCTGCGGCATGTGCAGCCCGCAAAATGCGTGAATTATTGGAAGAAAGGGAGTCCGTTAATGTAGCCTTTGCGGCAGCTCCCTCACAGAACGAATTTCTGGAGGCTCTAATCAATGAGGATGGTATCGATTGGCAGAGGGTGAGGGCTTTCCATTTAGATGAGTACCTGGGACTACCCAGTGATGCCCCACAGAGATTTCGGGTGTTCTTGGATGAACACATCTTTAGTCAGCTAGACTTTATGGAAGTCCACTATCTTCGGGGAGATGCAGGCTCGCCAGAGCGGGAAGCCCAGCGATATGCTGATCTTCTCAGGGAGTATCCTCTTGACATAGCATTCATCGGTATCGGGGAGAATGGGCATATTGCCTTTAATGATCCACCGGTAGCGGATTTCGCAGATCCTTGTTTGGTCAAGATCGTGACCCTAGACGAGAAATGTCGCAGGCAGCAGGTTAATGATGGTTGCTTCCCGTCCATAGATAAGGTGCCTACGCAGGCCCTCACTCTAACGATTCCGGCTGTGATGTCTGCCGAGTTCATCTACTGCATGGTTCCAGGGAAGACAAAGCAAGAGGCAGTAAAGGAAACCATCGAGGGGCAGATGGGAACCCACTGTCCAGCAACGATTTTGCGTACTCACGATGCGGCTATATTGTATGTTGATCAGGATTCGGCAAACCTGATATCGAGGTCGTAATAATGGATGTCCAAGAGTTCTAAATCAGAGAGGAGATAAGCTCTTGTCTAGGACCAGTAGATTCTATCTGGAGACTATCGTGTCAGTATTGAAAAGAATTGAGGATGAACAGCAAGAGTCGATTGACAAGGCTGCTACGATACTAGCCAATGCTGTTGCAGAAGACAAACTAATCAATGTCATCGGTCCAGGGGGACATTCCAACTTAGCCGCCGAGGAGGTTCTCTGGCGGGCAGGAGGGTTGGCACCGGTCAACCCAATTCTGGACCCAGGAACAATTCTGATGTTTGGCGCCAAACGTTCGAACTATATCGAACGAAGTCCCGGCTATGCCAAGGCAGTACTGCAATCCTATGGGGTGAGCAAAGGTGATGTCTTGGTTATAGTCAATGCGTACGGGATAAATTCCATGACTATAGATTGTGCCCTATACTGCAAAGAGGTAGGCATCGCTTCGGTTGGCATTACTTCCACGAGCTTTGCTCAGAATGTGCCCAAAGACGCTCCTTCCAGGCATCCGAGTGGGAAGAACCTGCATGAGTTGGTAGATGTATTTATCGACAACTACTTGCCTCTAGGTGATGCTGTAGTGGAAGTTGAAGGTCTTGGTCAGAAGATGGGGCCTACATCCACATACTGCAATGCTTTTGCGATTAATCTCTTGATGATTAGGACTGCAGAGAAGTTGATCGAGCTAGGGATTCAACCTCCGGTATGGACCAGTGCTAACTTGCCGGAAGGCGATCGGCTCAACAAGGAGTATGAAGAGAAGTACTTCCCGAGGGTTAAGCACTTGCGTTAAGCATAGACCAAGATTGTACTTAGACTAATGCAGAGGCCACCGCGCTGATCGAAGAGTCGGTGGCCGAGTCCTTTGGTGGGGCTCGGGGGCATCTGCAGCTTGATGCTAAGGAACGCTATCCAGATCTTCATAGAGAGAGGATTTACCACTAGGCTGTTAGAATAGGTGGTAACGGAACCCAATGAGCAAATGACTCAGTAAAGGACTGCTGATAGCAATGTGGACAGGGAGCAATAGCAAAGACTTGAAGGTACTGAATCGGCTGCTGGTTCGGGATATGATTCGAAGGCTCGGACCAATAGCACGCTATGAGATTGCCAAAGAGACAGGTCTCACCCCCTCGACGGTGACAGTAATTGTGGCAGAGTTGCTGGAAGCTGGGGTGATCAAGGAGGTTGGTCATGGCGCATCAAGTGGTGGCCGTAGGCCCATCTTATTGGAACTAAACCCTACAGCTGCCTATGTATTTGCCATAAGGATTCAACGGGGTGAGCTGATGACCGCCATCTTTGACCTGGGCAAGAACATCATGGCTCAACGCTATAGCCATCTAGATACAGATCTTCCAGATAACGTCGTTGAGATGATTGGCTCATCTTTTGAGGAGCTTATTGAAGAGACAAAAATTAACCCTGATGCTATTCTTTGGTGTGGAGTAGCTTGCCCTGGCCTTGTTTCATCCCATAGGTGCGTTGTGGAGAGGTCCTCCAATTTGGACTGGATAAAAGTGCCGCTGAGTGCATTGATCTCAAAGCGCTTAGGCGGCTTACCGGTACATGTAGAAAACATATCCAACGCGGCTGCTTTGGCGGAAAAGGAGTATGGCTTAGGCCGGGGTCATAAGCACTTAGTCTTTATTAATCTATCAGTCGGTATTGGAGCAGGCATTCTGGCTGATGGCGAGATCTATGGTGGAGTCAAGGGCTTTGCCGGCGAAATCGGGCA
>JAAZLW010000113.1 GCA_012799135.1 Bacillota bacterium
CTAGAGGACCTTTTCCTTCTCCCTCGTCTGGCCAAGGAAGGCGCCCTTTCTCCAGCCGAAAGTAATGAAGCCAAAAACCACGCTCAGACCACTCCAATATCTTGACTCTATCTTTGCGGCGATTGCAGAAGGCAAAGAGGCAGGGTTCAAAGGGATCTAGCTCAAAATCCAGCTGCACTATGGCCGCTAGACCGTCTACTGCTTTACGAAGATCGGTAGCACCAACGGCCAGGTAGACTTTCTGTCGCGGATGACCGATCAGCATATATCCATCAGCGACCGCAGCACATCTACCAAGACCTGTTGATCAAAACCTCGCTGCACCTCGAGAACTACTGCACCGATACGAAGGGATATTCCAGAGCTGATAGACTGTTGGGATGTATCTATGGCCACCCAGCGGGATGCTCTGACCTGTTTGGCATGCTCAACTTCGGGGAGAATTCGCTGTAGCCAATACCGTAATTGATGCTCTGGGAGTCCTTGTTCACTACACCATCTCCGAACACTCTGGCCACTAGCTTTGAAGGCTGTGACTCGTTCTTCCCAGAGAGTACGCTTCTCGGCTCGCTGTTCTGCCTGTGTCATGCAACCAACTCCTCATACTTGATGAGGCCATTATCTCATCAATTCATAGAGGAGCACATGTGGGTTCTATTTGACGCTTACACCTAATCCTCACGAATAGCTGAAATCCTTTGAAGTCACGGTAGGCTATGGTCAACTGGCAAACCCCAGGAGCGAATGGAGTGCTAGCATGAAGACATGACAATCTTACTCTGTTTGGAGCCCACTTTACCTTAGGACCACCCGAATTGTTCTAAAGATCAGTCTGACATCGTAAGCAACAGAAAGGTTCTCTATGTACTGCATATTCAGCTCTATCTTTTTGGGCATTATCTTTTCTACGTACGTTCTCTCGGGGCAGTCACTTTGAGCTAGTATATCGTTTTCATCCCGATATTCGATTGATGCCAAGTCGGTTATGCCGGGGCGGACCTTGAGTATGCATCTTTGCCTCTCATCATACGTGGCGACATATCTGGGGACCTCTGGCCTGGGGCCAACAAAGGACATCTCACCAACAAGAATATTAATCAACTGCGGTAGCTCATCCAGTTTGTATTCCCTCAGGAAATGACCTACCCCTGTAATTCTACTGTCGGCTCCAACAGTTATCTGCAACCCCTTCTCCTCAGCATCGATTATCATAGTCCGGAATTTCCATATCTGGAATTCCTTCCCCCCTTGTCCTACTCTAGTCTGCCTGAAGAAAACGGGGCCCTTTGAATCGGCTTTCACAAGTAATGCTATGACCACTAAGAGCGGGCTCAGGACAACTAATCCTATTAGAGATACGATCAAGTCGAAAACTCTCTTTAGCGCCAGTTGTGTTTTCTTGTGCCTCAGTACCTCATCGAGATCTAGCAATTCGGTTCGGCTGAAGGACTGTAGGCCTGTCGCCTTAGGCATGTTACGCTTCGCCCCGATCCTGCAATAGCCCCTTTAAGCTCTCACAAACAAGCGCTATATCCTCGTCGGTCAGCAAAGTATGAAGCGGGAGCGTAATCTCATTCTTATACATTTCGAAGGCATTGGGGTAGTCCCTGATGTCAAATCCCAAGTCCTTGTAAGCCGTGTGCATCGGTAACGGCTTATAATGAACGTTGGTCGCTATCCCTTTCTCGGCCAGCTTCCGGATCACCTGATTCCTAAACTCCTCATCCTGACCGATAAGTCTTGCAAGATACAAATGGCCAGACGATGAGAAATCGCTACCGTAATGCTTCATGCTTCTCACGTTTCCGTCCGCAAGCAGTTCATCGTATAGCGCGATCATCGCTTTTCTCCTTTTGAGAAGCCCATCGTATCTCTTAAGCTGAGCAAGCCCGATTGACGCCATAATATCTGTCATATTACACTTATAGTACGGAGCTACGATATCATACTCCCACGAACCAAGTTGGGTCTTGGCCAAAGCATCTTTCGATTGTCCATGAAGGATGAGTAACATATACTCCTTGTATATCTTCTCATTGTCTATACTTTGGAGATCCCTCCATGTCACCGCACCGCCTTCCGCAGTGGTGAGATTCTTCACTGCGTGAAAAGAAAAACACGTGAAGTCTGCTACTTCACCGCTGTTTTTCCCTTTGTAGGTAGCTCCGAAAGAATGAGCGGCATCTGCAATAATTGCAACCCGTCCAATCGCCTCCTGTAGTCCATTGGATGGTCTGAACATGTCCCTCTTTCTGCTTACGGCCTCCAATACCCTATCGTAATCGCACATCACGCCACCGATATCTACTGGGATTATGGCTTTTGTCTTCTCTGTGATGGCCTCACAAATGGCGTCGTAATTGATATGGAACGAATCTTTACCTGAGTCAAGCAATACGATCTCTGCGCCGCAATGGTGGATGACACTTGCAGACGCTGAATAAGTATAAGCGGAAGTGATAACTTCGTCCCCAGGGCCAACGCCCAGCAATCTTAGCGTCATCTCCATGCACGCAGTAGCTGAGTTCATGGTCACAGCCCTTGCTGTGTTGCAGTATTCCGCTATCTGCTTTTCGAATAGCTTCGTTTTTGGACCCGTGGTGATCCAGCCTGATTTCAGCGTATCAACCACTTCTTCGATTTCGGCCTCGGTTATGTCCGGCGGTGAAAAAGATATGATCTTCATTGGCAATCGCCCCCTAATACTCAATGGCCTTGAGAAAAATGAACGACTTCGTGGCAGAAGGTGGACTGCTTTATCGGGACACAGAGCTGATTATCAAGGCCATGCATATATCCGTTCGAAATCCGACGCATCACAATTGCTTCCCCTGGGGTCGCCAAAGGCAGAGCTTTTGGGCAATAACTCATCTGTCCTGCTCTCACCCCTTGCCTCTCCATATATACTAACATGAGA
>JAAZLW010000114.1 GCA_012799135.1 Bacillota bacterium
ACTATCTAGCCAAGGCAAAGGAAGTCGGTTGTGAGCTCGTTAATTGTCGGTGGTATGCTCTTAAGCTACTGGAAATGGATAGGACTATTGGTGAGAAGCTTAAAGCCATGATGGACAAGTCTACACAAGCTGGCACCGACACCCTTGCTGAACTCACAAGTGAAGTTGCCGCCGCCCGTGCACGGATTCGCAAAGCATCAGGGCGTGACCCCATCGATCTGATAACCGAGGCACGCTACAACCAGGCTGCGAAGATAGCTCAAGCGGCGGTCAGCCAGAGCTCAGGTGACCCTACTGCGTCACCGTCCTACGGAATTGACAGGATTGTACTCAACCCCTGGTTAGCCTATCCGATTTTCTTTGGGGTAATTTGGTTGATGTTCAAGGTGACCTTTACTTTAAGTGAACCCGTCGCTGAGTGGTTCGTTACTCTCTTCGAGATACTTGGCTCCATGATCAGAACCTTGCTAATGGGATTAGGTACCCCGGAGCTGCTTGTCGACTTTGTGGTCGATGGCATCGTCGCTGGTCTGGGTGCCGTTTTGGAATTTGCACCACCCATATTCTTGCTGTTTCTCGTGATCTCAATCCTGGAGGATATCGGTTACATGGCCAGAGCAGCTTTGCTTTCTGACCGCCTCATGCGGGCAATCGGTCTACACGGAAAGGCTTTCATCCCTATGATCCTGGGATTCGGCTGCAATGTCACTGGCATTCTCGCCACTCGCAGCCTCGATAGCCCTAGAGACCGTCTGATTTCTATCCTGATCAATCCATTGATCTCTTGCGCGGGTCGCCTACCCATCTATGTGCTATTTGCCACAGCCTTTTTCTCAGAGCACCGTAGTCTTGTCGTGTT
The DNA here is from genome assembly GCA_012799135.1 of Bacillota bacterium. Lineage (GTDB taxonomy): Bacteria > Bacillota > Limnochordia > DTU087 > DTU087 > JAAZLW01. The sequence goes on from JAAZLW010000114.1 coordinate 860, forward strand.
TTCTCTATATGTCTTGGGAGTATGTCTGTCGGCCCTAGTCGCCAAAATACTCAGCTTCTTCATCGAGCCTGATGCCTCGTCCGCTTTTGTGCTAGAGCTTCCTCCTTACAGAGTGCCGAGGTTATCGGCTGTCCTCACTCATACGTGGGAGAGAGGTAAGGAGTTTCTCCACAAAGCTGGGACAGTAATATTGCTGGCGGTAGCTATTGTGTGGTTCTTAGCTAACATGCCTCCTGGTACCGGTCCCGAAAGCCCCGAATCGTATATTGGCAAAATCGGTACTGTCCTGGCACCAGTACTGCGGCCTGCTGGTTTTGGCACCTGGGAAGCAGCTGTGGCTCTTATGTTCGGGATTGTGGCTAAGGAGCTAATCATTGGCACCTTAGGGGTGCTCTATGGCGTAGCCGATGGTAGCATCATCCAGGCCATCCAAGGGGCATGGACTCCCCTGTCAGCCTATGCTTTTATGGTGATGACCCTAGCCTATGTCCCGTGCGTAGCCACAATCGCCTCGTTCAGGCGGGAAACGGGTTCATGGAAGTGGACAGTCATCACAGTAGTTTATACATCGGTACTGGGGTGGACCCTAGCTGTCTTAGTTTATCAGGTTGGGATGTTGCTGGGGCTGGGATAGAGCCCCAGACAAGCGTTTTACAGAGCGTCCTTGCTTATTCTACTCTTGGCCGCATGTGGGGAAATAGCAGTACATCACGAATGGATGGTGAATCCGTCAGCAACATAACCACTCGGTCAATACCTACTCCCAGACCGCCGGCCGGTGGCATACCATGCTCTAATGCCACAATATAATCCTCGTCCATCATATGAGCCTCATCATCACCGGCCTGGCGCTGTTCCACTTGTTGCCTGAATCGCTCTTTCTGATCAATAGGGTCATTCAGCTCAGTGAACCCATTTGCCATTTCCCAACTGACAATAAAGGGTTCAAATCGTTCGGTCACTGTCGGATCATCGGCTTTGCGCTTAGCTAATGGCGAAATCTCCACCGGATGCTCTGTGATAAACACAGGCCCGGTAAGGTTGGGCTCCACGAAATTGTCGAAGAACTCATCAATGGCTTGGGCTTTGCCCGCTCCCGGTGGCATCTCTAGACCTCGGTCTTTGGCTACTTTGGCGGCCTCTTCATCATTTAGCTTTCTTAGATCGACCTCTGCATATTTCTGAATGGCATCCAGCATCGCTATTCGCGGCCAAGGTGGAGCAAGATCGATGACATTTCCTTGAAATTCAATCTGAGTAGTGCCCTTGACGAGCCTAGCCAAATAGGCAAATAATTCCTCAGTCAAAGCCATCATAGTGCCGGCATCGCCATAGGCCTCATATACCTCTACAGAAGTATATTCCGGATTGTGTTTGGTGGAAATGCCTTCATTGCGGAAATTCTTACCTATCTCAAATACTTTCTCGAAACCACCCACCAAAAGACGCTTGAGATAGAGTTCGGGAGCAATGCGCATATAGAGGTTCATATCCAAAGCATTGTGATAGGTTACAAATGGTCTGGCATTGGCACCTCCAGGGATCACATTGAGCATGGGAGTCTCAACCTCTAGATAGCCCCGCTCCAAAAGAAAATCCCTAATCCCTTGGATAATCTTGCTGCGGGTAATGAATACATCCCTTACCTGTGGATTAGCTATAAGATCGAGATAGCGCATGCGATAACGCAGGTCGACATCCCTGAGGCCATGCCATTTTTCGGGTAATGGTCGAAGCGATTTGCTGAGCAAGGCAAATTCTTTCACTTCTACACTGACCTCGCCCCGACGGGTTCGGAATATTGTACCTTTAACCCCAACAATATCCCCAAGATCCAGCCTCTGGTATTGAGTGTACACCTCTTCGCCCACAGTGTTGATCTTCGTAAACAGCTGAATTGTACCAGAAGCATCCAGCAGATCGGCAAAACTCGCTTTTCCGTGTCCCCTAATGGCAGTTATCCTGCCTGCGATGGAGACACTTTGGCCTTCCAGCTCATCGAACTGGTCCAGTATCTCCTGAGCCATATGAGTCCTCTCATACCTGTGGCCATATGGGTCAACACCTTCAGCCTGCCAATCCAGCAGCTTCTGCCTTCGGATTAGCATTTGATCAGTAAGATCTTCCACGCCCTCAGCAGCCCCTTTATCCCTAACGGTCACCGGGGGTTCCCCTTCCTTGTACACGATACCCCTCCTTAGGGCTTACTTTGCCCGGAGACCATCGAGGATAGGTCTCCTACGTTGGCATATGATTCTTATCAATGTTTACCATTAATCGCAATAACCTGATACCTGACGATGCCAACCGGCACTTCCACTTCAATGGTATCCCCCGGCTTTTTCCCCAAAAGCGCTTCACCAACCGGAGACTCATTGGATATCTTGGCAGCTCCCGGATCTGCCTCAGCAGAGCTTACAATCATATACTCAAACTCATCCTGGTATTCTAGGTCCTTTAGCTTAACCCTGGTACCAAGACCTACTACCTCTGATTGAATATCCTCTTCGCTAATCAGCCGTGCATTGCGCAGCATTTTCTCCAACATGGCAATCCGGCCTTCAACAAAAGCTTGTTCATTCTTGGCATCATCATATTCGGCATTTTCCGTGATATCCCCAAAGGCTAAGGCTTGCTTGATTCTGTCAGCTACTTCTCTCCGCCTGACAGTCTTTAGATGCTCCAGCTCATTCTCCAGCCTACTCAAGCCTTCTTTGGTCAAGAGAACTTCTTTCTCTGACATACAGCTCTCTCCCTTGTCCATGCTAACTTAGAACGCCGGGTAGCAAAGTCACAGCTTAATATTTGTGCTACCTCGTGCTTTTATACTGGCCACAAATCCCCGGCCCCCTTCCGGGGAGTCCTCTTGTTCTAAGCCAACAACGCACCACAGTACCCGGCCTTTTTCAGTGCCGGGTACCAGTATACCAGAGCAGGGCCACCTAGCTGGTGCCCCATCGCGGCTTATATTATAGCCTAGTGGTTCAAGGGATGTCAAGCAGCGGGAACCTTGAAAACTTCGGCGCAATCCCCCGCATCCGCTAGTTAGAAATAGTAACTTGCCGAGCTTTCCTAGCTTGATCTTTGACTTGAGCAATCCATTCCTTAGTGACAGCCCTTTCGAAGCTTCGCAACCCACCCACACGAAAGCCGTTCCTTGCAGCCAAATGGGCTATCTCGTCCACCTGTTCCACCGACAAATCTCTGCCCAGTGTAAAGCTCTCGTATCGCCCTTCCAGGGCCAGTATCATGGTCTCGGCCATACAGGCATATGATGTCCTGGCAGGAAATCCAAAATCTATGCCAAACTCTACATCCCCCGGCACCTCGACAACTCCGCCTTCAAAAACCAGTACATCTTTCCTCATCTCTGCCACCCGGCGAGATACGTTACGGGGTCTTGCCACATCACATATTATGGCACCTGGTTTTAGCCATTCGGGCTCTACTATAGCCCCGGTGGCACTGGTTACCGCTACCACTATATCGGCTCGTCGGCATGCTTTGGCTAGGTCGGTAGTAACCACAGCGCCTAGTTCTGTTTCCTCTCGTATCTTCGATGCTAGCTTCTCCAGCTTGCCTGGGGAGCGAGCAGCCAGAATCATCTCTCCAACATCCCGGGCCAAAATCCGTGCACAAGCGGAGCCTATGGACCCTGTGGCTCCCAATACGGCAACAGAAGCGTCGTTCAAGTAAATCTCCATATTATCGGCTGCATAGCGTATTCCCTGTATTGCAGTAGCTACAGTATAGCTATTCCCGGTCGTCACTGCAATGTCCATGTTGCGAGCCACGGTTATTCCTGCATCTCCCACGACTGCTGTGAAGGCTCCCAACCCCACAATCTGAGCACCGAGTGCCTGGGCCTTTCTTGCCGCCCTAATGATTTTCTCCAATACCAGAGCCTCGGGTAGCTGAAGCATCTGTTTTGAAGTCAGCAGGCAGCCGACAAACCACCCTTCGGCCTCAACACCCCGAGGTGAACAGATACCAGTTATGTGGGATACCTTGATCGGGGGACTATGTCTAAACATGGCCTCCAACCAGTAGTCAGGAAGCTTTTCAGCTATCGGAAATTTGCGGGTAATATCCCGGATCTCCAGAGGATGTAATATGAAACCAAATCGCTCCAAAAATTATCACCTCAACCACTTAGCTAACTACGACCATGACCTCATTCTGCCCGTGTCTATGCAGAGAAGGAAGGCTGCAGATACTCCACCCTAGGGGTAAAGTCAACTGCTTCCAGCATCTTAAGATAGTCTGCGGGTCCGATCTCTTCCGGGCGCTTGCCGATCAGTGCTACCAGCACTGCCTCCATAACATTAGTCCCAAACGAGCGTCCGCATAGATTAGGGGTAGAGGTGATCAACGTCTTTACACCCTTTTGCCTCAGTTTCGCAATATCATCCTCTGTGACTGTATTAGTGACAATTATCTTACCCTGCAAGTCATCCGGCATGTGGCTGCTGATAAAAAGATAATCACCAGCGATAATATCGGCCCAATGATAGTATTTGGCATACCTAACCTTTGGCTGTTCCTGCTTCTCCCCAGTGGGATAAAGCAAATGGAAAGGAAGGCGTACCGCTATTGGAGCCGCTATTCTGGCCACAGCACTTAAGGCACCTAGGCTTCGCAATGGAATGGGAACTCCTAGCCCAAACATCAGATCACCGACAATCATGTCACAACCCGCCGCTGCAAAAGCTTCAGCCATACCGAAACGGTCGACCGCGGACACCATAAATAAATGGCAGCGCCTTAATTCCATCCCCAAATCCTCTTGGAGGAAGGACACAACTCTTCTTTCCAGGCTGTTTTTCAGACCTGAACCGTCTACCAAGGGTGTCTTCTGGGCAACGGCCGAAAAGCGTTTAGAATCACGAATTGTATATCTCCTTTTCCCGGCAAATATATACATGTCAATACCACCAAGACCAAAGGCATCGACCTTGCCATCCAGATCCCGAATCATGGCTACCGCAGCGTCCATATCTCCATCGGTTCCGATGCGTTCGATGAGGAATCTCTCACCCATAATCTCAATCTCTGCCCTATGATCTCGCTTAGAGGACCCTATACTAATACTCATCACGTGTTTCACAGACATGCCTCCATCCATAAATAAGCTTTACTTTTGGGCTCACCAGACCTGCCCCTCTGCTCTAAAGCTAGTTTGAAGTATCCATCAACGAACGAATTACAGCCTGCAAATCCCGTGGATCAACATACTTGTCCTCCTGCATGGGCGATTTACCTAGCTCAATTCCCAAGAGGGTCCCTGGTTCTAGCATGGCCTCCACCAATTTAATCCGCATATCTGAACCCAGGAAAATAACTGTGTCATAATCCCTTAGCTGAGAAAACATCACCATTAGCTCATTGACCAGTTGCACGCCGCTACGATCCTGGGCGAAATCCCAGCGCTCATCATCAGTCATCACCAGGACATAATCCACTCCTTCTTGTCGGGCCATCAGCTCGATCTCCTCCTTATTCCCAACAGGAAAGCCGATCAGAGCCAACCTACCTCCTTTACGCACCTCTCCGAGACCCTCCAGGCGAGATATGAAGGTCCGGTCAACCCCTATCTGATCAGCCACTTCCTGTTGCGACTGTCCCTGAGACCGCAATTGCAGAATCCTTTCCACTGTCCTGTGTATACGGCCAATGCTGACCAACTTCTCTCCAATGCGGAGTAGTTCCATGTCTCATTCCACCTTAAGTTTGCACGTATCCCCCGACTTCTATGTGCACAAGATTGTGCTCAGCAACATATTACCAGACCCCTCGATGACTTGCAAGGGTTACGATCGGCCTAAACGGAGTAAATGGCCGCACACATGATGAAGCATCATCATCGTCTCTGAAGTCTCATGCAAAACAAAAAAGGCCTCCGCAAACTACGGAGACCGCTTCATATCTTTAATTCGATACCAATAGTGTTGTCTGATGCTTGTCTATCAACCCAGACATGAGCCTCTAGCTTTGAACCAACTGGATTGAGTTTTGCAGTAAATCCTCAACTTCTGCTATTGACTCAGCACGATTCAGTTGCTGGCGAAGAACTGCTGCTTGTGGGAAACCCTTAGTATACCAAGCGAGTTGTGGACGCATGGTACGAACAGCCATATACTCACCCCTTAGGGCAGCCAACTGATTTAGATGGAGCAGGGCCAAATCTGCCCTTTCTCCCAGGGACGGTCTAGGCAGGTATTCTCCATGGCGCAGGTAGTGGTCAATCTCTCTTAGCAGCCAGGGATTACCGAGCGCCCCGCGCCCAATCATAACTCCATCACAGCCGGTCCGCTGTAACAATTCCAGAGCCGTATCCGCAGATTTGACATCGCCATTTCCCCAGACAGGTACACTCACCCTGGCCTTGACGGCCGCAATGCATTCCCAGTTGGCCTTCCCTCGGTAGAATTGCTCTCGGTAACGGCCATGAATGGCTAACCCTTGGGCACCGGCCCTAACTAGCAAAGGAGCTAGCTCCACTGCGGAGGGAGATGTCTCGTCCCATCCTCGTCGCATTTTCACAGTGACTGGACAGGTAGAGCTGCGGGCTACACTTTCCACCACCTGAGCAGCCCGATCCGGATCGAGCATCAAAGCAGCCCCGTCACCATTTTTTACTATCTTGGGAGTCGGGCAACCCATGTTTATGTCGATAAAATCAGGCTGCAAATCCGCTAAGAACTTGGCTGCCTTTCCCATAAGCTTGGGTTCAGAGCCAAAGAGCTGCATTGCCAAGGGGCGCTCCTCTTCAGCAAAGGTCACGAGCTCCCTGGTCCGCTCATTATTGTATAGAAGCCCCCTGGAGCTGACCATTTCGGTGAAAACCAATCCCACTCCCATTTTCCTGGCAATCGCCCTGAATACCGAATCAGTCACACCGGCCATGGGGGCAAGGGCCACTGGGCTCTCTATTTTTACCCCGCCGATACGAAGCAAAAGTCATCACCTCATAGTTCCCTTGCTACTATTCTTACCCTGCCCTGCATGCATAGGTCAATAAAAAAAGCAGGAGCTGTGCCCTGCTTTGCATACGTATGCATCCAACCTACCGTACACTTACTCCTCTGGTAAATTGTACTTTCTCCGAAACCGTTCAACCCGCCCACCGGTATCCACTAGCTTTTGCCTTTGTCCTGTATAAAAGGGGTGGCACTGGGAACAGACTTCCACTCTAAGATTTTCCCGGGTGGAACCAGTCTCAAAGCTAGCACCACAGGCACAGGTAACTGTCGTCTGGTGGTATTGTGGATGAATCTTCTCCTTCATGGCCTGTCACCTCTTTCCCCATATCTGTCTGCCGGTCACATACCAATGAATTATAACATGATGGATATAGGGGTGCAAGCACCTATATGCCCCTTTTATGGTATGCTACTGCCGATTCGCCTAACGCATCAAATATTTCTCTGGATCTACCGCCTTACCTCGGTAGCGTATCTCAAAATGGATATGGGGACCTGTTGAAATGCCGGTATTGCCACTATAGGCAATGATCTGTCCCCGCTTGACGCTATCCCCTGCCCGCACTGCTAACCTTGAGTTATGGGCATACCTGGTTTCCACCCTCTGCCCATGGTCCACGATCACTAGGTTGCCATATGTCCCCCGGGGACCACTCCAAGAGACTCGACCATCGGCCGCTGCCCTCACCGGCGTACCGGTGACAACCGCTAGGTCAAGTCCATAGTGCATTCTGCCCCAGCGAGGACCATAGCGAGAAGATATACGTCCTCGAGCCGGCCAATCAAAAGCACGACGTAGTTGCCCATTGGAGGCCACCAGCAAATGACGCTGAGCTGCCACAGCTTGGGCTCCGGGGATGACCAGCCTTTGCCCCACTCTTAGCGAAGATGGATCTAACAATTCGTTAGCTTCCACGATATCCTGTGTCTTGACTTGGTAGGCCCGGGCAATGTCCCAAACATTGTCTCCCAGCCTAACCGTATGTAAAGCGCCTTTGATTGTCAATATGGTCAGATTCTGGCCAACCTGCAAGCGCTGCGGATCGTTTAGCTGATTGGCGGCAACGACTGTATCAATATCGATCCCATACAGCTTAGCAATGTCCCACAGGGTCTGACCTCGTTCCACGACGTGCGTCAATACCAGTGGTTTTGGTTCCGGAGCCTCTGGCTTCTCCTCTGGCTCCTCTCCCGCCGGCCCAGCTTCCTCATCAATAGATTCACCCACTGCCACAGATTCTATATCTTCCAGTGCTACTAGTTGAGTACCATCACCCATCACCTCCATGGCTAGGGCTATGTCGTCCTCGCTAGCTAGCTCACCGGGAAATTCGACATCGAGCGGATCGGGGCCACCTTGATTGGAGACTCCCAGTAGATTCTGGTTCCACGTAAAATACACCGGTGAATCAGAAGTCAACCTCGAGCTTTCATCTGTAACAGTCAAAGCGACAAGAATCATCAACAGTAACAGGGTCCATCCCGGACGCCAGCGCCTGCTGTGGTTGTCGTCCAATGCTCCCACCCCAATCCAATGGAATCCATTTTGCTAACTTCTTGCCATTGGCATCCAAATCCTCTTTTTGCTGCGAAATTGATCTTTAGGTTTATTTCTCCAGTTAAGCCAATAGTCCTTCACCCGTTTGTTCTATACGAACAGCTGTGAGCTTAGCTTGGCGCGATGAACTACTACCAATATCAAACAGCCTGCCCTAAGAACATGACTTACCACACTCGGAAGCAGAGGTTAGGATGAGCGTACGTTTTCAGCAAAGGTAGAATTAATGACAATATCCATCAGTTCTGCGTTAGATTTGGTATGCATAATCCGGTCAATCACGATATCTGTGGTTTCCGCTGTCCCTACCGAACTAAAGGCTTTTCGCAAGAGCCACATCATCTCCAGCTCCTGTTCCGTTAGCAAGAGCTCCTCTTTTCTTGTACCTGACCGGTAAATGTCAATGGCGGGGAAAATGCGGCGCTCAGCAAGGCGGCGATCTAGGTGAAGCTCCATGTTGCCAGTGCCCTTGAACTCTTCATAAATCACATCATCCATCCGGGATCCGGTCTCAATCAACGCTGTAGCCAGTATGGTAAGGCTGCCACCTTCCTCTAGCTTTCGAGCGGCACCGAAAAACCGTTTGGGCCGATGCAGAGCAGCCGGGTCAACTCCACCGGACAATGTGCGCCCACTCGGCGGCACCACCAGATTATGGGCTCGAGCCAGACGAGTGATGCTATCTAACAAGATGACGACATCCTTGCCATGCTCCACCAACCGCCGAGCCCTCTCCAAGACCATATCTGCCACCCTCACGTGGTTCTCAGGTGGTTGGTCAAAGGTCGAACTCGTCACTTCCCCGTCTACAGAACGCTGCATATCTGTGACTTCCTCGGGGCGCTCATCAATCAGCAACACCATTAACTCAATTTCGTCATGATTATGGGTGATGCTATTGGCTATTTTCTTTAGCACTGTAGTCTTACCGGCCTTTGGTGGTGCCACAATCAGGCCTCTTTGACCTTTACCCAAAGGTGCCACTAGATCGATGAGTCGGGTTGCTGTGTCTTCCTGTGAGACTTCCAACCGTATTCTTTCATGGGGATAGATGGGGGTGAGGTCTTCAAAGTTGGGTCGGCGAGTAGCCTTCTCAGGGTCGAGATTGTTTACTGCCACCACTCGCAGGAGTGCATAGTAGCGTTCATTGTCCTTAGGTGATCGTACCTGTCCCAAGATTAAGTCCCCAGTACGTAAGTTGAAGCGCCGGATCTGTGATGGTGAGATGTAGACATCCTCGTTACTGGGAGTATACCCATCTACCCGCAGAAATCCGTAGCCATCGGGCAGAATCTCCAGTACACCATCTTTGAACATCAGTCCCTCTTTGTTGGTTTCGGCTTTGAGGATCTCAAAAATCAGTTCCCGCTTACGAAACCGTGTATATCCGGCAATCTCCAAATCTTTAGCAATTTCTTGCAGCTCAGCCGATGTCTTTTCTTCCAGTTGGGAAATATTCATAATTCCACTCCTTAACCCTTCTATGCTGAATTGCACCTAATCAGAACAGTAGGATTATTGTACTCAACAAAGCGATGTCTCTTGCTCCTAAAACCAGTAGGGTAAGCAAGTCTGTCATACCAATATATGCGGGATAGAATCTGAATTAATGAACAGGGGAGTACTAAGATTATGTTGGCTACATCAAGGATGATGGTAGACTCAAATGACCTGATAGGTAGCGGGTGAAAGCCCTTCACCCGCTCTAATCTGCTATGCTTTCCCAGAACAGCCGAACAAACGCATTTTCTCCCTTACAACTTGTTTCATGGCCTCCCTAGCCGGGCCAAGGATTTTCCGAGGATCGATCTCGTCAGGACTAGCCTTTAGGGTTCTTTGTACAGCCCCCGAAAATGCCACCCTTAGTTCGGTATCAATGTTGATCTTGCTGATTCCGATTTGGCATGCCTTACGTATTGCCTGATCAGGGACTCCTGATGCACCATGCAAGACCAATGGAATATCCACTCGTGCTTTGATCTCCATCAGACGTTCAAAGTCTAGCTTAGGCTTTCCCTTATACACGCCATGTGCAGTGCCTATAGCGACTGCGAGAAGGTCCGGCTGCGCCGCTTCGATGAACTCAGCAGCCTCTTCCGGCTCTGTCATCATCGCCTCTCGTTCTGATACCACTATATCATCTTCGGTGCCTCCAATCTTGCCCAATTCAGCCTCCACCGATACCCCCACCGCGTGGGCCACATCCACAACCCGTTTCACCAAGGTGATATTGTCTTCCAAAGGCAGCCTGGAGCCATCAATCATGACAGCGGAAAACCCTTTTCGAATGCACTGCATGGCTTGTTCAAAGCTGGTCCCATGGTCAAGATTCAGAGCAACCGGTACAGAGGCTTTCTCTGCGGCGACCCGCGCCATGGCCACGATATAGTCGATACCCGCGTACTTGAGTCCACCCTGACTTGCCTGCAAAATCACCGGGGAACGCTCTTCCTCCGCCGCCGCGATGACTGCCTGTAGTATTTCCATGTTGTTCAGGTTAAAAGCTCCTACGGCATAGCCGCCTTCAGCAGCAGCGCATGCTAGTTCCGCGACAGTCACTAAAGCCAAGTCCTTCTCCTCCCACTAACCGGGGCCATTCTCATCCATGGCCCTCTTCTCATATCTTGTGCCGGTAACGGAAATCAGCAGAATCAATACAAGTAAAGGCTCCCCGCTTTAGCACAACCTCCTTTAACCCCTCCATGGCAGCGAGGTCTTCCTCCCGTTCAGCGTATATGACCAGGGTGCTACCACAACGAGGACAAACCACTTCTACCTTTTCTGGAAATAGATCCAGATCCAGGTAATAATTCCCACAACCACAGTATAACTGCCCTTGCTCAGCCCAAGTCTCAAGCCGCCTTAGCACGTCACGCATAATACCGACATTTACAAATTCGGAATCCATAGCTCCCGGACCCACTACATTGGCCAGCAGATCACCTTCGGTTGCCAAGAGTTCCTCCACTCGATGGGCGTGTCCAATAATACCTAGGTCAACATCACTTTCGGGGCAGTAGAGCACTACCGCATCATTATGTAATAAGCTCTTGACATCCAATAGTAGCTCATGGACTGTCTCGCAAACGATACACCCAATCTGTAATCTGTATAGACGGCTGCGCCGGACAATACCTATGATAACATATCCGCATTGACAGCGGATACTGATGGGTTCAGTGCCTTCTAACTCGAACACAAAGAAATCCCGAACCTCAAGCCGACCACATCGAGGACACCGTACAGCTAGAACCCTTCTAGTATCGATTAGCATTCACTTCCACTCCCTTGGCGGCCCAGTTGTAGAGCTTCGCTGCTCAGACACAAACTCCTTTAGCCGTGACTCTTATTTTTCCTGGCTCTGAGCCGTGGGGCATACCTCAATGCTGACAGCCAGCACCGGAGACCTTTTCACAAAAATCGCCTCCCCGTTCTTTCCTTTTCAGTATGAACAGGGGAGGCAGAGTTTATAACCTGGACTTTTCCATTATTGGGCTGCTTTGATTACTGGAGATGCCGCCGAAAATCCTCCGGAGTGAGATCATTCAAGAAACGACGGAACTCTTCCGCCTCTTGATCATCACTACCCACCGGTGTATCCCCGTTCGCCGATTCCCTACCTGCAATCATGGCCTGATTAGCCACAACATCAGATACGAAAATCGGGCTTTCGGTGCGCAAGGCAAGGGCAATCGCATCACTGGGTCTAGCATCTATCTCGACTTTCCCTGTCACTGTCTTGAGAATAATGGAACCATAGTAAGTCTCATCCCTGAGGTCCGAGATCACCACTCGATCCACTTGTGCGTCTAGTCTCAAGAGCAGATCCCGCATTAGATCGTGGGTAAGTGGTCGGGGGGGCTTGATGCCTTCAAGCTCCATGGCAATTGCACTGGCCTCCGCCGGTCCCACCATGATGGGAAGGAAACTCTGTTCATCCATGTCGGTGATCACCACAACTGGGCACATGGCAACCTGGTCAATTCCAACCAACTTCACCTTAACCCGAACCATATCTTCCACCTCTCTCGTCTCCAGGTGATAACCCTTGCTGCAGCTAGTGAACACTACTGCCGACAATCCAGCAATTGTGGTCTTTCCACTTACCTAATCTGCCATTATTATATCAAACTACCGCGCTTTCCGCCACTTGCACCTTAATCAAGCTGGAGTGCCCCTGAATTCAGTACTTCCTTGCTACCCTTTCGTCGCCTTAAGGAAGCCACGACGAATTCTCGAAACAGAGGGTGACAGCGATTGGGCCTAGATTTGAATTCCGGATGGAACTGACTGGCCACAAACCATGGGTGATCAGGAAGCTCAATCAACTCCACCAGTCGTCCGTCGGGGGACACTCCGGCCAACGAAAGGCCGTGTTCCTCCAGGATTGACCTATAGGTATTGCTTACCTCATACCTATGTCTATGACGCTCATATACCTGTGAGGTGCCATATGCCTGAAAAGCGTTGGAATCCGGAGATAAAGTACAAGGATACCTCCCCAGGCGCATTGTACCACCTAGTTCCTCAACAAGCCTTTGCTCCGGCATCAGATCAATCACCGGGAAGGGCGTGTTGGGGGCGAATTCAGAACTGTTGGCTTCGCTCATCCCACATACATTGCGGGCAAACTCGATAACGGCACAATGCATTCCTAAGCAAATGCCAAAAAAAGGCACCTTCTGTTCTCTTGCATACCTGATCCCCGCGATCTTGCCCTCAACGCCCCTGTGTCCAAATCCACCCGGGACCAGTATCCCATCACAATCTCCCAGGATCGCATTGAGATCGGCATGCTCTGACTCCAAATCCTCTGATTGAATCCACTTAATCTGGACTTCGCTCTCGGTCTCTATACCAGCATGGCACAGTGCTTCAATGACACTCATGTACGCGTCGGGTAAGGAAACATACTTGCCGACAATACCAATCTGCACCGTACGCTTGGGGTTTTTGATCTTGGTAAGGATTTCCTTCCAGTCTTGAAGATCGGGTTTCCCTTCATCCAGACCTAACCGCTCACAGACGATTCTAGCTAGGTTCTCTCGTTCGAAAATCAGAGGCACCTCGTAAATGGTATCTGCATCCAGATTCGGAATGACCGCTTTCTTGTCGATATCACAGAAAAGGGCAATCTTGGCCTTAATCTCTTCTGATATAGGCTGCTCCGAACGGCACACAATAATGTCCGGCTGGATACCTATACCTCGCAACTCCTTAACGCTGTGCTGAGTTGGTTTGGTTTTGAGCTCCTGTGAGGCTTTGATATACGGGACCAATGTTACATGAATATATAGACAGGAGTCCCGGCCCACATCGTTCTTGAGCTGGCGAATGGCCTCCAAGAAAGGCTGGCTCTCGATATCACCAACAGTCCCGCCAATTTCTACGATCACAACATCATTCTCTTTTTCCTGATTAAGACATAGAATTCTCTCCTTGATCTCGTTAGTGATGTGGGGAATAACCTGGACGGTCCCCCCCAAGTACTCACCCTGCCTTTCCTTGGTTATCACTGACCAGTAAATTTTGCCAGCTGTAACGTTGCTGGCTTTGGTAAGATTCTCATCAATAAAACGTTCATAGTGCCCCAGGTCCAGATCGGTTTCAGCGCCATCATCGGTAACAAAAACCTCTCCATGCTGGAATGGGCTCATGGTCCCCGGATCGACGTTGATGTACGGATCTAATTTGGCAATAGTAACACGAAAACCTCTACTCTTAAGTAATCGACCTAGAGACGCCGCTGTAATGCCTTTGCCAAGACCAGACACAACGCCTCCCGTGACGAATATGAACTTGGCCATGGGCACACCCCTTCCTCGCATATAATCACTGACTTATTGTAAACCTTATTCGCCCCTACGTAAAGCCGCAGGAATTCCCACAAAAAAGGAGCCTCCCCGAGGAAGCCCTATATCTTGGCCCCCATGCAGCCAATACCCTCTTCACACCCTGGGCTAACCTTCCACCTCGGCCGGCTCTTGTGCTTGTTCTGGCTCTGTGTCGTATTTTTGCATCAGTTCTCGATAGCCGACATTCTGCAGAAAGGCAATAATACCCATCATTAGCAGTAGTACCGGTGCTGCCAAAACAACGCTGAGTACCATTACGATCACCACTGCAATGGTGAGGAATATCGTGACAACAATATTATCAAGGGCAAGAAGCGCCGCCCGCTTCATGGTTAGAAACACACCAATATCCTGGTTAACCAAGAAAGGGAAGATGTAATTACTCATCAGCGCCCAAAAAATGAAGAAATAAATCCAAATGCCGGATAGCATTCGTATGATCTTATTGGGGTTGTTGATTGTAAAGACAAAATCCGAACCCAAGATAGCCAGAATGAGGACATTGAGCAGTATGAGACCTAGTCCGCGACCGAAGAAACGCCGAAAGTGACCGAAAAACTCTCTTACAGCCACATCTTCTCTGTCAAGGATTCTAGTTATCATGGCATGGACCGCCGCCGTAGCCGGGCCAAAAGTGACTGGCGTTAGTACTATGGCTATCCCCACAACTATCGGGTTCTGGATATACTGGCTAAAAGCTGTGACCACCAGAATCGGTAAAAACCCCACAAAAAACCAAAGGGCACTAGTGGCCAAGACCATACCAAGATAATCATAGGAATGGCGAATACCTTTGCGGAATATTAGCCATGATTTGCTGATCGATTGCCCTGCCATACAGCTCCTCCTTGTTTAGGTACCGGCACTTCCCCACTTTTCCTACATTCTCTCAGGGGTTGAAACTCCCAGAATCCCTAATGCTACTTGCAGAACTTGCCTTGTTGCCTTTAGCAAAACCAACCGCGCCCCTTGCAGAGCCTCATCTTCCCCTAGCACCCGACAGTGTGTATAGAAACTGTGAAAGCTTGAAGCCAATTCGTGGCAATAGCGCGCTATGTGATGGGGTTCCCTGCGTTCGGCTGCTTGCAGAATCTCCTCCGGCAACTGTGCCAACTTCTTGATCAGGTCCATTTCCGCCTCTGTCTGCAGAAGCTGTAGATCAGCCTCTTGAGCAGATGGACAGTAAACAGCGTCCTCCTCTGCCTGTCTTAGAATACTACAGATACGGGCATGGGCATACTGGATATAGTAAACAGGGTTTTCCTGGCTCTGTTCCGCCGCTAAGGCTAGATCAAAATCAAGATGACTGTCAGGAGCCCGCATCAAGAAGAAATACCGAGCGGCATCTTTGCCCACTTCTTCCAGCAACTCTGTCATACTGACGAATCTCCCCGCCCGTTTAGACATACGCACCTTCTCGCCATGGCGAAGGAGTGTAACCAACTGAAGGATGATCACCTCGAAGCTATCTGCAGGATAGCCCAACGCCTGGATGGCGGCATGCATGCGCCCGATATAGCCATGGTGATCGGGACCCCAGATATCGATCAAATGATCAAATCCACGGCGATACTTGTCCCAATGATAGGCCACGTCAGCGGTAAGGTAGGTAGGAACACCATCAGATTTGACCATAACCCTATCCTTGTCATCACCGAATCGCGAAGAGGCAAACCAGATGGCGCCATCTTCTTCATACAAGAAATCCGCTTCCTGCAAGAACTCAATGACCTTATTCAGCTGCCTCGTCGCGTGTAGATCACGTTCCCTAAACCACACATCAAAATTCACACCGAAGGCAGCCAAGTCTGCTTGTTGCTGACGCACCATTCGATCGGTACCCCATCGCTTACAGAAAGCCTCCTGTTCTTCAAGAGATTTCTCTAAGAGATCCGGCACCTCCTGCCGCAAAACTCGGGCCAATTCCTTCACATAGGGGGCTGGATATCCATCCTCGGGAAATTCCACCTCCTGCCCAGCCAGTTCCTTATACCGGGCCAGTAAAGATAGACCAAAAAGATAAGCTTGTCGCCCAGCGTCATTGACATAATACTCCCGGCTGACCTCATAGCCCGCTGCCTGCATGATATTAGCCAGTGTATCCCCCACCGCCGCAGCCCGGGCATTAACTACATTCATGGGACCGACGGGATTGGCACTGACGAACTCCAGCATCACTTTCTTCTCCTGTGCAGTGGTTGAATAGCCATAGGCAGCCCCTTGGTTCTCGATATCCCGTAAGACTTCATAGAGCCACTCATTGCCGAGGCGTAAGTTAATGAACCCCGGTCCGGCTACTTCCGCCCTCTCGATAAAAGTCCCTGTCACATCCAGGTGCCGAATAATTGTTTCTGCAATGCGCCTGGGTGCCAACTTCACATCCCGGGAAAGCTGCATGGCTACATTAGTAGCCAGATCCCCATGGGCTTTTTCTCTGGGAATTTCCAGTTCTACCGCGGGTATATCACTTATAGTCCAGCCCTCGCCGGTAGCTGCCTTGCTAATAGCGTCTGTCAATGCGGTCTGAATCCGGGTCTGCAGCTTCAGGGCTACACTCATTACTATCACTTCCTTAGTAGCTAGCTATGGTGCATACATTGACAGGCCTGCCCCAAAGGTGACAAGCCTGCCTCTCGTCATCTATACTTCTGGGTGACTTACAGCAATCCTGCCGGCGACTCAGAACCGAATGCTGAGTAAAGCTTCCCGTACTAACTTGGCCACCAAAATCGCCGTAGTGTCTCCATAATCCAATGACGGAGACAATTCCACGATATCCAGTCCAACTACATTTAGGCAACCCAATAGGTGGACTACCTCCATGATCTCCCGGGAGGTACACCCCACCGGTTCGGGGGCTCCAGTCCCAGGCGCAAAAGCCGGATCGACCACATCAATATCAATAGTCACATATACCGGTTCTTGTCCCAGTTCCGCCAAGCAATCACGCAAGGGCTCCAAAACCGCATCGGGGTAAAAGCGAGTATGCTCATAACCAAAGCCAAACTCCTTCTCTGTACCAGAGCGAATGCCAAACTGATAGAGATTGCGCGGTCCTATGCGTTCTGTCACTCTCCTCATGACCGTTGCATGGGATAGTCTCTGCCCCAAGTATTCGTCCCGCAAATCAGCATGGGCATCAAAATGTAGAACCGTCAGCTTCCCATGCTGATCCGCCAGTGCTTGGATAGCAGGCAAACTCACCAGATGCTCGCCGCCGATCAAAAGAGGCACTTTCTCTAAGCTCACTAGCTCAGTGATCACCCTTTTGATTAGAGCGAGAGTGGTATCTACATCACCGAAGACCACCGGTACATCTCCAGCATCATAGTAGGCCACATCCGTTAAAGACCTATCCAGATAGAAGCTGTACTCTTCCAGTCCATCGGAGACTTCTCGAACCTTACTCGGCCCAAATCTGGCTCCGGGTCGAAAGCTGGTCGTACAATCCATGGGGACCCCCAACAGGATTAGCTTCGCCGCTTCCCAATCAGCGATGCTCCCCATAAACACCCCTCGGCGCCTGAGACAATCACCAATGGGAAATCTCTTTGTCTTCTCACCCTTGGTTAATTCATCTCTAAGATTTTCCATGGTAGTATTAGGGTGTCACCAACTCCTGCACAAACCTAGGCAGGCAAAAGGCAGCTCTATGCACATCCGGGGTATAATACCTCGTCTTGAGAGCTTGTAGCTTGCCATCATCAATTGACAGGGGATCACATTGCTTCGATCCCAAAGTGAAGCTCCACATACCACTGGGATAACTGGGAATATAAGCTATGTATAGACGGGTTGTGGGAAAACCGGCGTTGATACGGGCAAAGGTTCTCTGAACTAATTCTGGTTCGTAATAAGGTGATTCCGTCTGGGCAACCATGATTCCTTGGTCTGTTAGTGCCTCATAAACATCCCTATAGAATTCTTCAGTGAAGAGGCCGACCGCAGGACCGACTGGGTCTGTGGAATCGATAATAATCACATCATAGGTATTCTTTGACTCTCTGATATGAGCAATACCATCTGCAATCAGAACTTCCACCCGGTCATCATCTAGTCCGCAAGAAATCTCTGGCAGGTATTGGCGGCTGGCTTCAATCACCTGCTCATCGATCTCCACCAGTACGGCTTTCTCTACCGAGCCATGTTTGATAATCTCTCGAATGCTGCCTCCATCACCGCCACCGATCACCGCTACTCGACGGGGGTGCGGATGTACAGCAAGTGGCACGTGGGCGATCATTTCATGGTAAATAAATTCGTCCTTGATCGTGGTCTGAATTACTCCGTCAAGAAGTAACACCCGATCAAACTGCTCAGTCTCAATGACTGCCACCTCTTGATACTGGGACTGTTTCCTCATGAGAGTACCCCTGGTCTTGCAGGTAATCCCTACATGATCCGTTTGTTTCTCTGTAAACCAAAGCTCCACGCGATCGACCTCCCCTCCATGTTGATACCATTGCTCTAACTATGCTACCACAGGGCTACACCTGCAAAAGCGCAGCCTGCTTGGCTCACCGTGTGTTCCACTCCCTTTACCATTACCCTAAGGAGCTGCAATTTGCGAGTACGAAAGGCTTCCCGTACCATCTCTTCTATCATGTCTTCAGCTTGCACCCGGGAGCACTTGCCCGAATACTCCATGATTACACCAAAGGTGTCCTTGCCCAATCCTACCCCAACAGCAGCTGAGATCAGTTCTCCCGCCTGATCACTGACGATTGATCCATATGCCGTGGGAATCAGGGAACCCGGTGGCATCTGTAACTTCTCCACATACTGGGCTCCAGGAGGTAATATACTACTGACCTTCAATAGATTTAGGTTGCCGATTCCTGCCTCCAATAAGGCATTGTCAAAGGCATTCAGCTTATGGGAGCCTTCAGCAGCACCGGCACATAAGGTAAACCTCTTGGGGGTAGGTAGCATCTCTTGCTTATGCCTCCTCACGGTTCTCCTCTTTTGAACATGCCAAAGGGTCTCGAAAATCACGCTATACCTAGACGGAGTCAATCTACCGGCCTACAGAGATCTATTAGCTCCTGACAGCGTAAGAGTGTCCTCCGAGGAGCTCGAGTGGGCACTCTTGCCGGTAGCTATCAGTTAGTATACCAAATGGGCTCTGGAAAATAAACACCATTTTTCTATCAGCGCAAAGTCAGCAAATGTAGCTTCCCATCGATGGTATAGGCCAGCGCGTTGCCACGTGCCGACCAGTTGACTGCCTCTCTGCCATCACTCTGGGAGCTAGCCAACACCAGTGACTCCTTGGAGCCAGGCTCCCATAGGTGAATCTTGATGGTGCTATCTTGCTCCCTGCCAACATAGGCCAGGAAATAACCATCGGCAGACCAGGTAGGGCTATCCCCAGGCAGCCGTGCCACAATCTCCTTGCTGTGTACGTTGATCACTACTAAATCTCTGTCTGTAGTCACTGCCAAATGCTCTCCATCAGGTGACCACAGCAGGGATTGCACTTTACCTATCCAGCATAGCCTTTCCGGTATCCCTGTGGTTAGCTGATACACCCATACTGCTCCCTGTCTGCTAAAGGCAACCTGCTTACCATCAGCGGTCAGGGCCGGTGTCTCGGCATCGGTAAGCAGAGGTACACTCAATCCATCCTGGGCCCCATAGATCATTCTGTTCTGGCCAAAGAATAGCAAATCACTATCAGCAAACCACCCAGGTGAATGGAGGTCTACCGCTTGTGCTAAGACAGAAGTGGACAAGGCCTCGACGGCAGCGACTTCCTCTGTTTTGCTGCTGTTGGTTCCTAGCTCTATGAGGTACAATCGTTTCAGATCTGCGGAACCGGTTCCGCAGACTGCTGCTAGTACCGAACCATCACTTTTCCAGGCAACCTCCAATATGGGTTCTGCCAAGATTCTGGCTTTCTCGCCTGTTATGGCATGGAAAATCCATAACCCTCCTCCATCTCCTCCTGTCCCGTACGCAATCAAATCCCCGGCCGGAGACCATTTGATCACATGTGTCAGTTCATCAATACCCTGCTCCGGACCAAGGATCGCCACCCAGGACTGAACTAGCCCTTTTCTCTCCCAGGCGAGTTGGTGCTCCATAGATTTATAGTACTCAGCTAGTGCTACAAGAGTGACATTAGTGTAGTAGTGTTGTAGTATTTCCTTGTATCCATAGCCTAAACGGGACATGTGTACAGCCCCTGCTTGTGATAGACCTAGACCATGGCCGTTACCCTGTCCTGTTGCCACAACCCTCCGGATTTCACCGTCATGCCTTTCTACTTTCAGATCAAAGCGAGTACTCGGGAGAATACGCCCATCAGGCCTGCGCAAAACCCAACGGATCTTGTCTTTTGTCACTTCATACTCGAGTGCGCGAGTTGCATCTGCCTCCATCGGTTCCTGATAGGAAATTACCAGCTGTTCAGCTCGACCCAAAGCATCCTTTTTGCCCACCTTAAGATCCTTAAGCACAGCGGTGGAAGGGACTCTAATCGAAAGCTCACTCTGCAAGTACCGGCGCAGACTGTCTGACAGCTTACCACCCTGCCACTCAACCTCCCAGCTGTATCCCGGCCGATCTTGTCCAAGCTTCACCAATGAACCGGTCTTAGGATCCACCGCCTCATCTGGTCGAGGCCTGAGGTAACCTGAATACCGGGTAGACCACACCTGCTCAGCACCGGCAGTGGACCCGCCACTACTGGAATGATAAACCGCACTGATCGTCTGCCCCCCGTAGGTTAGAATCTGGCCTGCAGTCATATCAACGGCCTGTTGGATGAGCTGGGATTCGCGTTCAATCCCTTGGTAGACCTGGCAGTGGACTGTCGCGCAAAGGTCATAGCCTTCCGTAGCGTGTTTCCCCAAGTTTTCCACAGCATACGTCCTGGCCGCAACTGCTTGAGCTGCCAGAGCTGCCAGATCATCCTTGTTCTTACTGTATAGCTCGGCTCCCACTACTCCATAAAGATACTCTTCCAGCCCGATCATGTTAACAACTCGAAGCCGGCCTTTCCCCAGGAATGTGAGACAAAGGCATCCCCGATAACTCGCTTTAGGGCTATTTGGTAGCTCCACCACCAATGCATGATCACCTATAGGTTTTATCATCAACTTGGAGCATTTAACAGTAGTCAAGAGCCTTCCCGCGTCATCCTCTATTCTGAGAAAGGACCCCTCATTCGGCAAATCAGCAATAGTGTCTTCTTGCGCCGGTTCTACCCTTGTCACCCAGGCATCTTGGTAACCCAAGGTAATGAGTCTCTCTTTGAGGGCTTCGGCATCGGCTGCATTATCCCCGTCCCCTACTTGCACCTTATACCAAGGCTCAACGTGAACTACATACGCCGCAACACCGCTGTCTATCTCCACTTGGTGCCGCAAAGCCAATGCAGCCTCTTCATTCCGGACGGCCTTGATTTGCACTCTCCAAACCGCCCTTTGTCCCTGTGGGCTCTCGCCGGTCTCACCGGCAACGCGGATTGCCTGCTGAAATTCACCAAGGGTCTCTCCCTCCCCAGTGGCGATTTGGACACCTTTGGTGGACGAGATTCGCACCAGCCCCGATGTTTCACCAAGCCCTACGGCTATCTCTTCATCGGTGTCCCGTAGCTCCAGTACCCTCGAAGGAGAAGCCGCCGTGATGATACCTGTAAAGACAATCAGCAAACACAAGACTAATCCCAGGATGGGTAGCTTCGCTGGAATAGATGGCTTCATAGGAATAGCAGCCCTCCAGATCAAGCTAGGAGAGTCATTCTTGGACATACAACTAGGTTTCGCTGACACTCTGCCACCTCCCCTAAAGCCTCTGGCTCCCTTGGCAAAGCTCGCCTCTTCACTATCGGCGATCGGAGCTCTCCTACTATTCAAGGAAAAAGGGCAAAGCCCTGCCTTACCCTTGAGTGTCCACAAATCTCTGTCTATATCCCGAAAATTCCAATCAGATACGAGCACTGGCGACCACATTGCCCTCTGCATCAAACAGGAAAGCAGTGATAATCCCTTCACAGGTCTTTTCTCGGGCAAACCTGGTACCATCGGTGAATCTCAGCTTCACCGTCCCATTACTCAACTCTGCCATGTCGATAGTCTTGCCTTTCAGGATCTTGGCCAACTCAGCCGGCAACATGCTGCCCCTCCTTCATCTCCAAAAACGGTCAATTGCCAAAGAACCGCTTGATCTCCGCCTCTGCCGCTGAGGGCGCATCAGCCGCATGGACCATATTATAGGGAAGCCGCAGGGCAAAATCTCCTCGAATGGTGCCGGGAGCCGCCTTTATGGGATCTGTAGCCCCGACCAGATTCCGGACCTGGGTTATGGCATCATCGCCCTCTAATATAGCCAAGACCACGGGGCCCTCTGTGATAGCTTCAATCAGGTGGGGAAAAAACGGCTTATCCCTGTGATGAGCATAGTGCTCTTCTGCCACCTGTCTCTCAATCTGGGTTACGGATAGCGCTTTGATGCTCAAGCCTTTCCGCTCAAACCTGGCCAGTATCTCTCCTACCAGCCTTCTTGCGACAGCTTCCGGTTTGATAATCACGAAAGTTCGTTCTACTGCCAAAGTGCTTCACTCCCTATGTCAAACTATCATGACAGCCCTATGATAGTTCCTTCTGAATCTATATCAATCATCTTAGCCACTGGCTCTTTGGGAAGTCCCGGCATGGTCATCATATCCCCCGTTAGTGGCACCAAGAAACCGGCCCCCAAGGATGCCCTTACTTCTCTGACAGTCAGAGTCCAGCCGGTAGGCGCACCCTTCAGAGCGGGGTTATCTGATAAAGAGTGCTGCGTCTTAGCAATACACAAAGGTAGACTACCATAACCCATTTCTGTTAAAGCCGCGATATCCTGTTCGGCTCTGGTGGTATAAGCAACTCCCTCGGCCCCGTAAACCTCGCGAGCCAGAATATCGATTTTCTCTTTGATCGGCAGGTTCCAATCATATAGCGGCCGAAATTCACTGTCTCCTTCTGATAGGACCGATAGCACCGCCTCTGCCAGTTCAAGACCACCAGCGCCACCTCTGGCAACTACCTCAGAAAGGGCGGCTCTAACGCCTAGCTCTTGGCATCTTCTCTCGACCAACTCCAACTCTGAGGTATCATCAGTGGGAAAACGGTTAATCGCCACTACTACCGGCAGGCCGAACTTCTTGAGATTCGCTACATGCTTTTCTAGATTACTCAGGCCACGTCCTAAGGCTTCCAGGTTGGTCTTCGCAACATCTTCCTTGGCAACTCCGCCGTGCATGTTCAACGCCCGCACCGAAGCCACTAACACAGCTACATCCGGAGTTAACCCGCTATAGCCATGGACAATATCAAAGAATTTCTCTGCCCCCAAATCGGCAGCAAACCCGCCCTCAGTCACAACATAATCAGAGAGTTTCAATGCCAGCCGGGTGGCAATAATACTGTTATTGCCATGGGCGATGTTGGCAAAAGGCCCTCCATGGATCAGAGCCGGTTGACCTTCCAGTGTCTGAACCAGATTTGATTTCAAGGCATCCTTGAGCAGGACAGCCAGTGACCCGATTACGCCCAAATCCCGGGCGTAGACCGGCTTCTTGGTACGAGTATATCCTACCAGCATCCTACCTAACCTGAGCTTCAAGTCTTCCATATCTTCTGCCAAACAAAGGATAGCCATGATCTCTGACGCCACAGTGATATCAAAGGCAGATTCCCGGGCAACCCCATCCCCGGGTCCCCCGAGGCCAACCACGATATTCCGCAGTTGCCGATCATTCATATCCATCACTCTACGCCACAGCACCCGTTTCGGATCTATATTGAGCTCATTACCTTGGAATATGTGATTTTCCAGCACTGCTGCCAAGAGATTATGGGCGGTACCTACCGCATGGATATCCCCGGTAAAGTGCAGATTGATGTCTTCCATGGGTACTACTTGCGCATAGCCACCCCCGGCCGCTCCACCCTTGATACCGAACGTGGGACCTAAGGAGGGTTCTCTTAGGCAAACCGTAGTTCTCTTGCCCATCTTGCCCAAAGCCTGCGTAAGTCCTATGGCAGTACATGTCTTGCCTTCACCCGCGGGAGTTGCCGTAATCGCGGTCGTATAGATCAACTTACCATTAGGCCGATCTTGAACCCGCTCCCACACTTTGGACCCGATCTTGGCCTTATACCTTCCATATAGCTCTAAGTCATCACTACTGAGGTCCAGTTGAGCCCCGATTTCCTGTATTGGTCGCAGTTTAGCCTTTTGGGCTATGTCTATGTCACTTAACACATGCAACTCCCTTTCTGATCAGTCTCTGTAGATACATAGATTTGCTTGCCAATGAGTATAACTGTCTAGGCTACACCTCGATAAACAGTATTTCCACAGAGAGACAAAAGGTTCCTTCCAGCGAGGCGAGTAAGGGCTGGCTATACGAGGACACACAGAAGTCAATGCAAACCCTGCTGGTATTCTCCTAGTTTGTGTAGGAATGATTGCCCATGTGACGAATTAACAAGAAGTGGGTTCTTAACAACCACTGCAAAAAGATTCGCCGGAACAGATCAAGGAGGAGCATGAATGAGGGAGACTAGGAAAAGGCTGGTTTGGGGGATCATACTGATCGTTGTCTCGGTAGGTGTTATTCGATTTTTGAAGATCACCGATTCGTGGCAAGAAATGGCTTGGGTAATCGGCATCTTGGTAGTAAACTTCCTGGTCGTGGGCATAGGGGTTTTTTTCCGAAAGCAAAAAGTCGAAGACCTGGAAGATGTCACCAAACAGCTGGCAGCCGGCGATTTCAGTGCAACTGATACCCTGACTGCCAGTGAGGATAGGCTGCTTGGCTCTTTGGGCCGTGCTCTGGCTACACTGGGAGATAGGCTGCGCCACTTCATGAACAATGCTCAACAGATCGCCAATGATGTGGTGCAAAGCGGGGATGAGCTCCTCACTACCTCCGAACAGATCAATGCATCTATTCAGGAAGTGGCCAGTGCAGCTAACCAATTCGCTAGCGGTGTTCAGCAAGTTGGGGCTACATCTAAGGTTTTGGCTGATTCTTCATCCCGGGTGGGCGAAATCACAGAAGAGCACCTGACAAGAATCCAGGATGTTGTCACTCAGATGGCCCAGATCGAGCAAGCCATCACGCAACTGTCGGAGATTCGCGAAGATCTGAGTCAGCGTTATGAGCAGATCAATCGCTTTGTCGGAGTTATTACGGATATCGCAGAACAGACGAATATGCTAGCTCTCAATGCCGCCATCGAAGCCGCCCGGGCCGGCGACCAGGGGCGGGGCTTTGCTGTAGTGGCAGAGGAGGTTCGTCAGCTTGCAGAACAGTCGCGCAGAGCTGCAAACGAAGTCCAGAGGGTGGTCGCCAACATCTCGGAAGGAGATGCTCAAGCCGATGCTGCTGTCGAAACCAATGTGCGAGCGGTAAAAGGCGGCCGCGATATCCTTGAATCTATGACGGAAAGTTTTGCAGAGGTCAAGGAAGAAGTGGACAGGTCCGTTACAGAGATGCAGAACATCAACTCCAGTATCCAGCAGTTGAGCAGTGGAAGCCAACAGATTGCAGCAGCTGCAGAACAACAGGCCGCGTCTATCGAGCAGATCTCAGATAAGGCCCAAGTCCTCAATGAGATAGCTGAGCGCTTGCGTAACCATATCCAAGAATTTCGGGCATAGACCCAGGCTTCCCCCGGTGGTCCCCACCACCGGGGGAAACACAAAAGGAGCCTGGAGTGATCTTCGCTCCGACCAACGTACCTCCCTACAGATCCTACAGCAACCTTTCGGCTACTATAGAACCTTACGAGAACTACGCTGATCTTCGCCCGACCACCACGAGTCACAGTCAGAACCCATGATGACCTGACGGCCATCATAGATCCTTAAGCAACCCGAGGTGATCTTGGCCCGGCTACTACAGATCCCTCCGGAGCCAGTAACAGCTTACTTAGCTGTTACCGACCACCTATGAGACCTGTAATAACCTTGGCGCCGGCCAAAGCTGATCCTCTAGCTTGGAACCAGCTTTGACCTTTGCTCGACCCACACAGATCCTCATCAGAACCTGTATGGATCTGCGCTCAACCACTACAGACCCCTTTATCGCAACCCAAGAAGCAGCAACTTGGGTTGCACTAATAAGATACCCCGCAATCAGCGGGGTATGCAGTCTTTACGTAGATTCCTTGTGCCAATTGTAACCATTTTCGCCAGTCTTTTTGACTGTCCCAGCTATAGTCCGACATAGTATGCTAACCGCTGAAGCTCTAGGCTCAGATCAACATTGGCTACATGCACATTATCGGAAACTTCCAACTGCACCGGAGCGAAATTCAAGATAGCCTTTATGCCGGCATCAACCAGAGTATTGCTGACTGCTTGAGCAGCATCGGCGGGCACGGTAATAATCGCCAGCTGAATCTCCAGTTCCCTGATTATCCTAGCAATCTCCTCCAGTCCATAGATCGGCACTCCATCTATGGTATCTCCCATCAACTTAGGATTCACGTCAAAAAGAGCTACTAGCTTGATGGTGAATATCGGATCCTCTAGAAAACGTCGGCGGTTGTAGCGGGCCAGAGCATGTCCTAGACTACCTACTCCTACTAGTGCCATATGGAGTGGCTCATCTAGATGCAAGATCTTGCGCAGCTCATCTTGAAGGAACCCTACATCATAGCCTACTCCCTGTTTACCAAACTCACCGAACCAGGCCAAGTCCTTACGTACCAATGCCGGCGTCACACTGGCTTTCGCTCCTAACTCCTGTGAGGAAATCGATGGTTGCTTATCTCTTACTTCCTCCAGTACTCGCAGATATATCGGCAACCGGCGAATAACCGCATCGGAGATCCCTTTCCATGCCACCTTTGGTCCCTCCTAGGGAAGTCTCTTCTTTTCGTATTGTTACCCCCCTCTACCGTGACCAAAACCTCAATCATGGTCACCATGCTTTGCTCTATTGTTGGCGCCGCCACATCCTTAGTTGCACCGCCATCGGATGTACTAGTATGCTAGTTTATCCTCAAGGTAAGCTCGGACTTTATCTATGGGCAACCGTACCTGTTCCATGGAATCTCGATCTCGAATAGTGACTGCTTGATCTTCCAAGGAATCGAAATCAAAGGTAATGCAAAACGGTGTTCCAGTCTCATCCTGCCTACGGTAGCGTCTGCCAATACTACCGGCATCATCGTAGCCAACCGGGAAATGATGTCGCAAAGCATCATAGATTTTCTCTGCCTCGGGCCCCAAGCGCTTGGATAGCGGCAATACCGCTGCCTTGAAGGGAGCCAGATATGGATGTAAGCGGAGAACGGTCCTAGTTTCACCATTCTCCAGCTGCTCTTCCCGATAAGCATCAGCCAAGAAGGCCAGGAACAACCGGTCCACTCCCACCGATGGTTCCACGCAGAAGGGAACATACTTTTCATTGGTGTAGGGGTCTACATAAGACATATCTTCACCGGTTGCTTCAGCGTGTTGTCGTAAGTCATAATCAGTGCGATTGGCTATCCCCCAGAGCTCCCCCCAGCCAAAGGGGAAAAGGTACTCAATATCTGTTGTGGCCTTGCTATAGTGAGAAAGCTCTTCCGCAGTATGTTCGCGATTACGGACATAATCGGCTCTGAGGCCAAGATCTAGTAACCATTGTAGTGAGAATGACTTCCAGTAATCATACCACTCTGCGTCAGCGCCGGGTGCACAAAAGAACTCCAATTCCATTTGTTCAAATTCCCGCGTTCTAAAGATGAAGTTGCCAGGGGTGATTTCATTCCGAAAAGACTTTCCGATCTGCCCTATACCGAAGGGGATCTTCTTACGAGAAGTACGCTGTACATTCTTGAAATTGACAAAGATCCCCTGAGCTGTCTCCGGTCGCAGATAGACTTCCGATTTGGCATCCTCTGTCACGCCCTGAAAGGTCTTGAACATCAGGTTAAACTGCCGAATATCGGTGAAATCATGGTTGCCACAGCGGGGGCAGGCCAATCTTTCGGTTTGTATATAGTCCAGCATCCGCTCCTCAGACCAGCCATCGACTACTTCTACCTCTTGGCGATCTCGTTTGATCATATGTTCCTCAATCAGCTTGTCCGCCCGAAACCTGGCTTTGCACTGCCGGCAATCTATCAGTGGGTCACTAAAGCCACCCACATGTCCGGAGACTACCCAAGTCTGAGGATTCATCAGTATGGCGGAATCTAATCCGACATTGTATGGTGATTCCTGGATAAATTTCTTCCACCATGCGCGCTTGATATTATTCTTCAGCTCTACACCCAAAGGCCCGTAGTCCCAGGTATTGGCTAGTCCCCCATATATTTCCGAACCAGGGAAAACAAACCCCCGGGATTTAGATAAGGAAACCAGCTGATCCATCGTTCTCTCTGCCATCACCTAAGCTCCTTCCCGCCCTATGCATACTAATCCAAGGTTCTTGCCCTATTATACCCATAGCAGGTAGTTCTCTGCAAATGCCAAATTCCTTTTTGCCCTTCCCTCCGTTGCACCAAAAAGGATAAGCTACCCTTTACACCGAATGTTTTTGGTATCAATGACTGAGTTCGCAACAAAAGGAGGTAGAATAATGTCCCAGATTACTTTGGGTCTGATCGTAGGTAACCGTAACTTCTTCCCTGATAGTCTATGTGAAGATGGGCGCCAAGACGTCATTAGGGCTATGGAAGAACAGGGCTTGAAAGTCATCACTCTTTCGCCGGAAGATACGACCCTGGGAACAGTAGAAACATGGGATGATTCACAAAAATGCGCGGCTCTGTTTAAGAAACATCTTGACCAGATCGATGGGATCTTGGTCACACTGCCCAACTTCGGTGATGAGCGAGGTGTGGCCAATGCCATCCGCCTCTCGGGATTAAAGGTACCCGTTTTGGTACATGCCTTTGCCGATGACGCCAGCAAAATGAGCATTGCCCACCGACGGGATAGCTTCTGTGGCAAACTCTCTGTCTGCAATAATCTGCGGCAATATGGTATCCCATTTTCTCTTACCTCAAGGCATACGGTGGCTCCTGATGATCCGCTTTTCGCTGAAGACTTGCAGTGGTTTGCGGCAGTCTGTCGAGTTGTCAAGACACTGGATGGAGCCCGGATTGGCGCTATTGGGACCCGGCCACCGAATTTCACTACGGTAAGGTATAGTGAGAAACTACTAGAGGCAGCAGGTATCTCAGTAGAACCACTGGATTTGTCCGAGGTCTTTGGACGTATTGACCGGCTGGCCGATAATGATGCTTCAGTCCAGGCCCAACTGAGCGAGATCACCAATTATATCCCCACCAAAGGAGTACCGGAATCTGCTCTCCTGAAAATGGCCAAACTCGGCTTGGTGATTGATCGATGGGTCGAGGAACATGATCTGATCGGTACCACGATTCAGTGCTGGACCTCTATGGAGGAGTACTTTGGGATAGTCCCCTGCACCATTATGAGCATGATGAGCAATCGCCTCCTACCCAGTGCCTGTGAGGTAGACGTACCTGGTCTGATCGCTATGCTCGCGCTGCAGGCAGCTTCCCAAAAGCCCAGTGGGATCATTGACTGGAACAATAACTATGGGGATGACCCCAATAAACTGGTCGCCTTCCATTGCAGCAATTTCCCCCGGGATCTGGTGGAAAAGCCCATCATGGCTTACCAGGATATTATCGCCGGCACTGTAGGCAAAGAGAATACCTATGGGACAGTCACGGGCAGAATCAAGCCGGGCCCATTTACCTTCGCCAGGGTTAGTACCGATGATTTGAATGGCAAGATCCAGGCCTATGTAGGACAAGGGCAATTTACCGATGACCCATTGACAACCTTCGGTGGCTATGGAGTGGCTGAGATTCCTGGATTACAATGTCTCTTGAAGCATATATGCAATAAGGGCTTCGAGCACCATGTGGCGATTAATCAATCACAGGTGGCCTGTGCAGTCTATGAGGCTTTCAGCAAGTATCTCGGCTGGGACACCTATTATCACGAGGGGTAAGAGACAGAGACCGAGTAGTGTAATTTGCCATCTGGAAAGAGACCAAGGGGTAATACCCTTGGTTTCTTTAATGGTGATAGGCCTCACCTCGAGCTATGGTAAAGCATCGGTAGATCTGTTCCAGTAAGATCAAACGCATTAATTGATGGGGAAAAGTGAAGGGAGAGAAGGATAGCCGCAAATCCGCATCATTGAGAATCGATGAGTGCAACCCTAAAGCACCTCCGATGATGAAGGTGACTTGGTTCCAGCCGCTTACCCCCAGATAACTGATCAGTTCCGACAGCTCTTCAGAGGACCGCATTTGTCCTCGCACATCCAGCCCTATGACATAGCTTTTCGGTGGCATTACCTTCCGGATTCGATCCGCTTCCCTGGCTTTCACCATCTCCTGCTGAGCCGAGGAATACCCTTCCTTGAAAGGCTCGTCCTTCACTTCTATGATGTTCAGCCGGCAATACGAACGCAATCGCTTAGCGTATTCGGCGATACCCTTATCTAGGTAGGCTTCCCTGAGCCTGCCAACTGCAACTATGGTAACCCGCATCACCTGACAATCACCCTCCCCCCCCGAGTTCAGCAGGAAGAGGTCATGGATGATTATAGGTGAGCTGTGGTCACTATTTTGTCCTCTCCACGGAAAAACGTGATCCTTAGCTTCCCGCCATGTCCGGCTTCCCGTACCTGCGAAACCAACTCCTCCATGGTTCGGACTTCCTTGCCACCTGCCTCGGTAATGATATCATCTGGTTGTAGCCCTGCTAGGGCTGCCGGTCCGTCGACTACTACCTCTACAAGGTATATACCGGTGTTAACCGGCAGCTTGCTTCCTGTTTCCCGTTCATAACGGGCGATAAAGACGTCATCTATCGTACCACCCAAAACTCCCAACCTGAGCACCTTGCCGTGGGCGATCAGTTCTGTCGCTATTGCCCGAGCGGTGTTAATCGGAATGGCGAAACCTATACCCTGAGCCCTTTGGATAATGGCAGTATTGATCCCAACCACCCGGCCGGTCAGATCCAGCAGAGGTCCACCACTGTTACCAGGATTTATGGAAGCATCAGTCTGAATGACACCTTCGATTTGCAGATTATAGTCGGGATCCACCAATAGTCCCCGCCCTAGAGCACTGACAAGGCCCAGGGTGACTGAGTTTTCAAATCCATAGGGATTGCCAATGGCAATCACAAACTGGCCCACTCGCAGTTTGTCCGAGTCTCCCAAACCTGCCACCGGCAGGTCCTTGCCGGAAATCCGGACCACAGCCAAATCAGTAAAGGGATCGGCACCCACTACAGTTCCTCGATAGGGATCGGTGCGCTGGGGCAGAAATACCCTAATCTCCGAAGCTCCTGCCACAACGTGATTATTGGTCAGGATGTGCCCATCTTGATCTATCATTACCCCTGACCCGATACCCTCCCGCTCCTGCACAATGCGCCCCGCAAAAAAGTGATCGACAACCGCCTTCTCGGTTGTCGCTATTTTCACAACCGCTGGCCCCACCTTTTCTACTACATTCACAGCAGCCGTCTCCAAAGCAGTCAAAAGGTCCAACTCATTCTCGTGATCGCTCTGCTCTTCTGCCTTGATTTTCTCTGGAACAGGTGGAGAAGACCTTGTCCCCCCACGCTGATCAACCCACCAACCGGCAACCAGACCGATAATTACACAGGCGATGAGGACAGTAATAAGCTCTCTACGACCCTGGGACTGCCTCCCTGACATACATTTGTCTCCTCTCTTAGCAGTTTACCTTAGTATGTCTGTAAGGCAGAAGACTATGTAGCTTAGGAAGCACGCTTGGCTTAGTGGTCTTCTACAAGGGCCGTAACCGCGTCTTGAATCTCTTGTACTTCCTGTTCTGATTCGCCTTCGATATAAATGCGAAGCAGTGGTTCTGTACCTGAGGGACGCACCAAGAACCAACTTCCATCTTCTAAGATGAGTTTCGCCCCATCAATATCGGTGATGCCGGCCAGCTTTCGACCCGCTATCGTCTCTGGTGGCACCGCCACTAGCTCCTGAACCAGACTAGCCTTCTTTTCATCAGGGTATCTTAGGTCGATGCGACGGCTATGCACTGTGCCCACTTCAGCCATGATCTCCTCCAGCAAGTGAGTCAAGCTCTCTCTCCGCACTGCTTGCATTTCCGCGATGAGGAGATTAGCCAGGATCCCATCCTTTTCCGGTATATGGGCTCCAATACTAAGACCACCGCTCTCCTCACCACCAATAATAACCGGCCTGGTCCGCATTTCTGCGCAAATATGTTTAAAACCTACTGGGGTTTCAATGAGCTCCAGGCCATACTTCTCTGCCAAACGATCCAGCAAATGAGTAGTCGCTACTGTGCGGACTACAGCTCCCTCATATTCCCTGTGTTCGACCAGGTGGACGAGTAACAGCGCGATCACTTGATTAGGAGTGATATACCGGCCTGTGCCATCGATGACCCCAAACCTATCTGCATCACCATCGGTGGCCAGTCCCAGATGGCTACCGGTGGCCTTCACTCGATCAGCCAAGGGCGCTAATTCAGTGGCAGTAGGTTCAGGTAACCCCCCACCAAATAGAGGATCCCTATGTCCATGGATAACCTCAACCTGACAACCATTGGCTTTGAGAATATCAGGCAAGTAATGGCGCCCAGAGGCGAACATGGGGTCACAGACAATCTTCAGACCACTATTGGAGATGGCTTCCAAGTCCACTATCTTGCTAATCTGCTCAAAGTACTCTGGTCGCGGGTCGATGATCTCCAGTTGACCCTGCCGACGAGCTGATTCCAGATCAATGGACTCTGCCGCAGCCACCACCGGTTGACCGAGATTTCCCTCTATGGCTTTGGTGATATCGTTAGAGGCTGGTCCCCCGTATTCCGGTATGTATTTGATTCCATTATATTCAGGTGGATTATGGCTGGCAGTGAACATTACCGCCCCAGCCGACCGGTGTAAAGTAACAGCATAGGCCACAACCGGTGTCGGGGCATCTTCAGGCAGCATATAGACCTTGATTCCATTAGCGATCATAACTTTAGCTGCCTCTTCGGCAAAACGTTCTGCTAAGAACCGAGCATCATGACCGATAATCACACCCTTATCGGCCTTCTGACTATCCAATAGGTATGTGGCTATCGCCTGAACCACTAAACGCACATTGGCAAAAGTGAAAGTATCACACATGATGGCTCTCCAGCCATCGGTGCCAAACTTAATCTGCTTAGACCCGCTTCCCATAGGTTCTGAGACCGCTCCTCTATCGCAAACTACTCCAGCAAAGAGCGGTCTGCCTCCTCTCTCAGTGGAATTGCCGTCTATGTTACCATACTCGGTCTTTTCCTTGATTCCTCTTGGAATTCTGGTGCCCTTACTTTATCGTCTTGTGAGACATGCCGGATTGCTTTAGTCAGCACTCGGGGTACTTGTGCTCCCCGTCTATTATCCTAACCTTCTGGATTCGCCTTACTCCTCCTGTCATTGGGCAACTCCTAGTGACGACCCTTTTGCCGCCGAAGTAGATAGAGAAAGAACGGTGCTCCGGCCAAGGCAGTGATCACACCTACGGGCAATTCCGCAGGTGCCAAGATCGTCCGAGCCAGCGTATCGGCAGCCACCAAAAAGATGGCACCAACCAGAGCCGCAGCCGGCAACAGGATGCGGTGATCAGGGCCGGTCAAAAGCCTGACGGTATGGGGAATGATTAACCCAACAAACCCGATTACACCGCTAACGGACACGGCTGCCGCTGCCATAAGCGAACCGGCGGTCAATAGAATCGCCTTGACTCTCTCCACATTTACCCCAAGGTTGTGTGCGGCTTCCTCTCCCAGGAGCATGAGATTCAA
>JAAZLW010000115.1 GCA_012799135.1 Bacillota bacterium
GAGGCTGCCCAAGATCTGGATCTATTGATGGTAACTTCTCTGGTCGATCATTGTAGAACCGGCCTGCGCCTAGTCAAAGGTGAATGTATAGCCTTTGTCGAGCTGGTTAAATTTCTCTGAGTTTCACGTCATAGGGGCTAAAGGGGTGGCGTTCGTTCGGCCCCGGGCATAGAGTTATATTGATCGGTTTGATCTCAAACCAGCCCCGGGAGGTGTCCCCCATGCATGACAAGATCACCGAAAAGCTAATTGAGATAGAGACCCTGCTTCTGCGCCATGAATATCGGGAGTTGGCCATGCGCACAAAAGCCATCCAGCTGAGTGAGAAGGTCAATCGCATTGTTAGACTAAAACAGGAGCAACTGCGACTCTTGCATGATCTCTTGGCCGAGATGGACCGTTTTTCCATTAACGGCAGCCCCGCCGGCACCTCGCCAATAGAGGAAAACTCGCCCCATCATCCCTAACAGTTGCCATGGCTTGACTGTATCATATCTCGTGGAATAGGAAACCCATATCATACGAATGCACGAGTTTTGCTCTTGCCTCAATCACCGTTGCGAGCAAGATGGCAGGACCTGGCATTAGCTTAGTTGTCAGGTCCGCCATGGGGATTTTCAATTAGCAACTTGCTACTCTGGCAGGAGAGTCTCTGGCCAGTCTGTAAATATATAGTAACAGCACTGATAGTCGCGTTGTATGACAGGACACATTCAGGGGGGCTTAGCCATGGAAATGCTGAGACCGGATGAAATCGTCGAGCAGATATACGAGAGCCTGAACCGCTTGGAATGTGTTCTTGACGGTCCCCAGGCCGAGGTAAAACAAGCAACCCTGGCCAAACTCAGGGAGATATACCTTCGAGCCAAACAACAGGGCGATGAGCGCCTTTATCTACAGGCATTCCGGCTCTATAACCGCCTGCTCTGCTCCGTAGATGACCAAACACCGGAATCGCTGCTCGAGACGTATGCCGAACGCTTCGCCCAACATGTATCGGGTCTGGTTTTGCGGACATTGGAGGAAACCGGGTGGACTGCCGATAAGAGCTCAGATGAGGTAGCGGAATTCTTGATTTGGCTCACTGAGCTTCTTACTATGGATTTTGAACAAAGGCTCATGTTTGAACCATAATCTCCCATTTATCAGCCGTGGAAAGCCTGCGTATCTGATTGTCCCACTACCGACTCTCCCTTCGCTGAGTCACTGACCGGCCCCTTTTCCTTAAGGTAATAGGATAGAGTGGCTAGCCCCGCGGCGAGGTCCTCATTCCGAACCAACACGTTTTCTGGCACCTGGAGGCATATGGGAGCGAAATTCCAGATTGCCCTTACCCCGGCAGCTATCATGGTATCTGCTATGGCCTGAGCTGACTGGGCCGGCACTGTGATGATCCCCATCCTGATCCCCAGCCGCTCAATTAGATTGGCTAATTTGGTTGCCGGCAGTATGGGACTAGCACAGAGAGTGCCGCCGATCTTAGCCGGATCAGCATCAAATACGGCCACAATATTCAAGCCATAACCGGCAAAGCCTGGATACCCTGCCAACGCCGTACCGAGCCGGCCTGCCCCCACTAGTACTGCATCAGTTGCATTGCATAGCCCTAGAAAATCAGCCAGGCAAGCAGCTAGTTTGTCTATCTCATACCCCAATCCCGGTCGCCCACCACTCCAAATATGGTTCAGATCCTTGCGCACCTGGGCGTTATCAAATCCTGCCCGCTTGCCCAATTCCTTTGAGGAGACATACTGCATCCCGGCATCCCGGCATTGCAGCAAAACCCGATAATATACAGGCAATCTCTCCAAGCTTGGTCTAGGGATACTCACCAATCCCGCCATCCTCTTACCCCTCCTGGCTTCCCTACTGACACTGTCCCGAGCTCCGCCAGAGGCCCCGGCTACCCTTATGCTATCAGCCAGGAAGCCTCTCGCTTGCTCTTACCCTTCTTTACTGCGCGCTCAATTCCTCGGTGATCTTATCAAATATGGATCCGGTTTTGGCGGGAGTAATGCCACTATAAAGCGTATCACCCACTTTCACGTTGATACCGGATCCACAGTTCTCGAAACAGAAAGTGGCTTTCAGATCCACCTGATCTTCTAGTTTAGCACCCCGCAGGCGCCGACCTAGATCTCGCAATACATCATAAGAACCCTTCAGGTAGCAACAGGTTCCTACGCACACCGACACTTCCAGCTGTTTGGCCGTACCATCACCGAGGCTGATACTGTCACCCTTGATCCGCCGGCGTTCATTGTAGGTGGTATGCAGGGCGATGTGGGCTGCATCTCCATTTGGTGTACCCAACCATTTCTCATAGACTGTTTCGATGAGTGGATTCTGGTAGGACTTCCGAAGTTGCTGAGCCTTATCGGCAGTGTAGATCCCCTGCGCCCGGGCACTGCGGATTTCGGCATTAGTTCCCACCGGTTGTCCCGCCCCTCCTACACACCCACCAGGGCAAGCCATGACCTCAACCAAATGGTAGTCAGCTTCACCGGCCTTGATCTGTTCCAGCAAGTGCTTGGCTTGAGCAAGCCCATAGACCATGGCCAGTTTTACTTTATTGCCACCCACATCTACTTCTGCAGTCCGTAACCCCTCCATACCCCGTACCTCAGTGAAGTTTACCTGGTCAAGCTCTTCACCGAGCAAGAGGTAATGAGCGGCCCGGAGCACTGCCTCTGATACCCCGCCGGTAACACCGAAGATGATGCCACCACCCGAGGTAAAGCCAAAGGGCATGTCCAGGGAATCACTCTCCAGGTGGGAATAGTCCAACCCCGCTTCCCGAATCATCTGTACAACTTCCTGGGTGGTCAGCACGAAATCCACATCCTGAGCACCCTCGGTGGCAAACTCGGGTCTTTGGGCTTCGAACTTCTTGGCGGTACAGGGCATGATACTAACTACCACCATATCCTCAGGGCTAATGCCTAGCTCCTTGGCATAGTATTTCTTGGCCAAAGACCCAAACATTTGCTGGGGTGAGCGGCAGGTGGATAGGTTCTCCAACATCTCCGGATGATACTGTTCCGTGTATTTCACCCACGCCGGGCAGCAAGAAGTAAACTGGGGCAAGTTCTCTCCCTTCTGCAACCGGGTGAGGAACTCGGTGCCCTCCTCCATCACGGTCAGATCGGCAGCAAAACTGGTATCAAAGATCTTGTCAAAACCCATTTGTCGCAATGCGGCGGTTAGTTTACCCAAGGTATTGTCACCAGGTTCCAGGCCGAAGGTCTCACCTACTGCGACCCTCACCGCCGGTGCGATCTGGGCGATGACCGTCTTGCTTGGGTTGTGTAGAGTCTGCCACACCTGCTCTACCTGGGACTTGACCACCAGGGCACCGGTAGGGCAAACTGCCACACACTGCCCACAGTTGACACAATCTACCTCAGCCATTTTCTTGCCAAAAGCGGGAGTAACCGTCATCTGTGAGCCTCTATGGGCAAAGTCCAAAACCCCTATTCCCTGTACCTCTTGGCACATCCGCACACAGTCACCACAGAGAATACACTTATTGGGGTCCCGGACTAAGGCCGGGCTCGAGTCATCAATATCTACCTTAACATCCCGCTGACCAAATCGCACTTGGCGAATACCAAACCGCTGGGCTAGATCCTGTAGCTTGCAGCTACCGCTTTTTTCGCAAGTAGTGCAATCTCGATCGTGATTGGCCAGCAAGAGTTCTAAAGCCATCTTGCGAATCTTTTGGACCCGGGGAGTCGTGGTCTTGACCTCCAGACCAGGCCTAGGTGGTGTAGAGCACCCCGCCACTATCTGCCCATTGCCTAATTCGACCAAGCACATACGACACGCACCATATACGGACAGCTCCGAATGGTAGCAGAAGGTCGGTAGGTCTACTCCGGCTTTACGGACCACCTCTAGTATATTTCTTTCTCCATTTAGTTCTACCGGTTTACCGTCAACTATCATGGTCTGGACCATCTAAGCAACCTCCTCCACAGCCCCAAAGCGACAAGCTTCCTTACAGGCTCCACACTTGACACACTTCTCTGTATCGATGGTAAAGGGTTCCTTCACTTTGCCAGAGATAGCGCCTACCGGACACACCCGGGCACACTTGCTACAGCCCTTACACTTGTCTGGATCGATTCTATAGACCTTAAGCCCCTGACAAACCCCGGCGGGACAACGATGGTCCACCACATGGGCCAGATACTCTTCCCGGAAGTACTTCATGGTGGTCAGTACCGGATTAGGAGCCGTTTTGCCCAACCCACACAAAGAGCCTTCTTTGACTGCCTCACCGATCTCTTCCAGAGCATCCAGGTCTGCCAAAGTGCCTTCACCGTCCACTATCCGCTGTAGGATCTCCAACATCCGCCGGGTGCCTTCGCGGCAAAGCACACACTTGCCACAGGACTCGTTTTGAGTAAAGTTCATGAAGAACCTAGCCACCTCGACGATACAGGTCTTTTCATCCATAACCACCAGGCCACCGGAGCCGATCATGGCTCCCGCTTCCTGTAATGAATCGAAATCCAAAGGGAGATCCAGATGCTCTGCGGTCAAGCAGCCACCGGAAGGTCCGCCGATCTGCACAGCTTTGAACTTTCCGTTGTTGCGCACCCCGCCACCGATATCGAAGACGATCTCCCGCAAGGTCTTCCCCATCGGCACTTCAATCAGACCTGTATTGGCCACTTCCCCAGTGATAGCAAAGGTCTTGGTGCCGGGGCTGGTTTTGGAGCCAAGCTCCTGGAACCAACTGGCGCCACGAAGGACAATCGGGGGGATATTAGCAAAGGTCTCCACATTGTTAATCAAGGTGGGACATCCCCACAATCCGCTTTGAGCTGGGAAGGGAGGCTTAGGTCTAGGCATCCCCCGCTTGCCTTCGATGGAGGCAATCAGGGCACTCTCCTCACCACAGACAAAGGCTCCCGCTCCTTCTTTGATAGTAATATCAAAGCTAAAGCCACTGCCGAGTATATCCTCACCCAACAGCCCTTGGCTTGTAGCATCGGCAATAGCTTTACGCATCCGCTTTACAGCCAGGGGATACTCGGCCCGCATATACACATAACCTCGGCTAGCCCCAATGGCATAGCCGGCGATTAACATACCCTCGATCACCCGATGAGGATCACCTTCCATCACACTGCGGTCCATGAAAGCACCAGGATCACCTTCGTCCCCATTGCAGATCACGTATCTCTGCTCACCCGAAGCCTGCCGGGTAAGGATCCACTTGCGGCCGGTGGGAAATCCGCCTCCGCCTCGCCCCCGCAACCCGGATTCCAAGACTTCATCACATACTGCTTCAGGACTCATTTCCGTTAAGGCTTTAGCAGCAGCGGCATAGCCATCCCGCGCGATGTATTCCCAGATGCTTTCAGGATCGATATTTCCACAATTGCCCAAAGCTACCCGCGCTTGCTGCCGATAGAAGGGAATATCCTCTTCCCGAGCAAAGGTCTCTTCGGTATTGGGGTGCTTATATAAAAGACGTTCCACCACATTGCCCTCAGCCAAAGCAGTGGCGATATCAGAAGCATCTTCCGGTCTAACACCGACATAGAGAATCCCCTGAGGTTCAATCCTTACCAGTGGTCCCTTTTCACAGAAACCATGGCAGCCGCTTTGCTTGATCACCACACCCTGGTTCTTTTCGCCACCATGCTTCCCTTCATCTTCCAATTCCACCGATGCCGACAGCCCTTTTTCAGCTATAGCTTGACAAAGCCAGTCATATACCTTTAAAGAACCGTTAGCGACACAGCCGGTACCGGCGCAAATGAGCACCCGTTGCTTTTCCTGCTCCAAAGCAGCCTGCTTCTCCCGGCGAAGAGCTGCCAGCACAGCCGTGGTCTCGATCATATCGCATCTCCTTCCCGTTTCTGCAGAGTATCCAGAATCTCAGTAATGGCTTCTGGAGTCATATTGCCATAGACATGGTCATTGATCATTACGACCGGGGCCAACCCGCAGGCACCGAGACAGGATACAGTCTCCACAGTAAAGCCCAGATCTTTCGTGGTTTTCTCCCCGTTATCCAATCCCACTTTCTTGCGGATAGCGTCCAGTACTGCTTGGGACCGACGTACATGGCAAGCAGTACCATCACACACCCGGATAACATACTTCCCCTGGGGGTCCAGGGAGAACTGAGCATAGAACGTGGCTACACCGTAAACTGTGGCAGGCGATATGCCTAGAGCTGTAGCGATATAGGTAAGAATCTCTTCCGGAAGATAGCGATACTCTTCCTGTACTCTCTGTAAGATGGGAATTAATGCCGATACCTCTGCCTCATATTGAGCGATGATTTCATTTACTTTTGTGAACTGACGCTCATGTTCTCTGTCGTGCTTGTCTTTGCTATGGTTTTCTGTTTGTGCCATAGGCCAGGCCTTCGCCACTGGTATCATCCTTTCTCTACATAGCCGCCACGTGCCCTTTAGCTCCATGCCAGCTTCCAGCAACAGCAATCTATCTAAAAGGAAGTAACTTGGACTCCCTTCCCTGCCTTTTCCAGACAGCGGGTGAGTTCACTAATGACCTGTCCCTTCAAAGCCAGACCCGGAGGCAGCTCCGGATTTTGGTGAGCGGGATTGATGGCTCCTCCCACCAAGAAGTGAACTTGATCACTTTCCCAAAGCAGCTTAGCCAAAAGATTAACCCCATCTTCACCGGTAAGCACGTCACCCATTCCTCTGCCTTGGTATAGAGCTTTCACCTTCTCCAAAGCACCTGATACTGTAATAATCCCTTCTGTGACCAGATCCACCCTGGGCATACGGCCCAGAGGAGGTACTGTAGGGCTGCAATAACGCAGATCTACCTCCAGGGGAACATCCCACTCCCGGGCTACAATTCTGCTGGTCGTACCGCCACAGATTGCCTTCTTGCCCGGTGCCGCTGCCAGCAGATTCGCCATGCGCCGATCATCCTGCCGCCGGCGAGGAGGCCCCACAGCCAACGTTAGGGAGCGGTGATGACGAAGGTAAACGGCTGCGATCGTAGCATCATCTCCCGGCTTTCCTGCATATAGATGCTGACAAATATCGGCCAGGCGCTGAGCCACATTGGTTGCACTCCGCTCATGGACTGCTACTTTTTCCAAGAAACGAGCTACATTAGGCCACTGCCAGCCCAGATTCAACACAGCTCCGATCCCGGCATGAACAACGCCATCGGAAATAGCCACCAGAAAATCTCCAACTTCTGCCTGGAAACGAGCTTCTTTCACTTTCTTGCCTCCGATATAGCGTTCGGTTTTGGGCATTTCGGTGATCTTGCCTCTGTGCAAATAGAAAACCGCCGGGTTATCAAATTCAGCCATATAGACTGTGCCATCGAGAAAGACCTGCATGATAGTGAAAGTAGAATAGGCTAGCCCCCTTACTTTGCAGATGGGTAAACTTTGCCCTATGGTTTCCACCACTTCCTCCAAGGAGGCACCCATCTCCAGCATAGTCCCAGCTATCTTGCTAGTTAAGGTGGCGAGAATGTTGGCCTTCACCCCACTTCCCAGTCCATCGGAAAGCACTACTATGACTGAGTCGTCTCGACGGGAGACCACAACATTATCTCCGCAGAGCTCCTCCCCGTCCTTCTTGAGGGATACTGAACCGGTCT
Source organism: Bacillota bacterium (assembly GCA_012799135.1). GTDB lineage: Bacteria > Bacillota > Limnochordia > DTU087 > DTU087 > JAAZLW01. The sequence goes on from JAAZLW010000115.1 coordinate 7,618, forward strand.
CAACTACGTAAAGTGTCTCCGGCAAAAGCTTGGCTGCAGCTGCTTGCATCATGTGTCCTCACCATCCTGCATCAAGCGCATTAGCTGAGATAACAATACCTTGGTCTCAGCAGTGGTCTCTCCCAAGAGTCCGGCAATCTCTTGTGCTACCCGCATTTGTCGGTTAATCACATCTTGAGCCCGCTCCAGAGTGGTGGCCTTGAGCCGAGCCAATTCATCTTGCCGTTCTTGGTCTGCAGTTATGTCAGTGAAAATCCCGATGACAATGTCCTGATTCTCCGGAGTAAAGATATACTGTCGGACAATAAGATTATGGTCAGGGTATTCCTGTATCTCCTTTGACAATTGCCGACTTCGTAGTACCTGTTCAAAGCTTTCCGTAGCCAGCAAGTCCTCAAGGGGCTTTTGAAGCCAGTCCTGGGCACAGCAGTCAAACATTAGTTCTGCTGCCGGATTGACCGCCAAAATCGTGAGCTTTTCATCGGCCACAATGATGCCATTAGGTGTCGATTCAATGATTACATAGGCCAGGGACTCAGCCTTAGCCCGCATATATGGAATACACATTTCGCTTTCTGCTACACCATGGAAAACAGCCCGGGCTTTATCTCGACATGAATCATAGCCACAGGCTCCGCAATTGAGTTCATCGGAAGGAGTACGTTTGCCGATGGCTGCCAATATCTGGCGCAGCTCCTCTTCTGTCGGCTCGGGCAGCTTCAACTGCTTGTCAGCATACGTTCGCAGGAGCCACGGTGGGATGACCCCCTTGCCCCTCGGCGACTCCGCCACTATCGATACTTCCGCCTGCGGGGATTTGGCTGCCGCTCGTTTCACATGTCTAATCAGCCGCTGGCGCCTAGCGATGCCGTCCCAGGGGCCCACCATGCAAGGTCCGTCAATACAACCACCCTCACAAGCCAACATCTCAATCAGTTCCAAAGCCAGTTCTTCCCCGGCCAGAAGCTGTTGAAGGACAGACTCACACTGTTCAATCCCCGTTACCGTAGCCATTTGGCCTGCCAGCATATCTGTGCTGAGACCGGCTGTACGCAGCAAACCTCCAGCCAAGGGGAAGATTCTCCCCCAAGTGGTCTCCACTGCATCATACTGATCTGGTGAAAGCTCTGCCGGCCTAAGGTTTGCTTGGGCCAGCCAGTTCTCTAACTCCATAAAGGTGAGCACTCCGGCTATTTCTCCGGCAAACTGGTCTTCATCGGCCTCTGCTTTCTTGGCCACACAGGGTCCGATAAAAACCACCTTAACTTCCTCACCATATTGGCGCTGCAACAGTCGGGCGTGGGCCACCATGGGTGAGACCACCGGTGCCAGAAGTTTTCTGGCTGAGGGGTAGTGTTTTTCGATGAGATTTACTATCGTCGGACAAGAACTAGTTATTACTGGCCCCGGTGCCTGTTCGAGGCAGACCCTATGGGCTGCAGCCACCACTTCAGCACCGATGGCCGTCTCGGCAACGTAGGCAAAGCCTAACTGACGCAAAGCACTGACCAGGCAGCCCGGATCGGGAAGGTCAAAAGCAGCAACATAGGATGGGGCGATACTAGCCGCCACAGTCTTTCCTTGCGCAAGTAAGGCTTGAACAGCTGCCAGATCACCTCTCACCCGCTTGGCGTGTTGGGGGCAAACACTAATGCAGCGCCCATCAAGGATACATCGCTCATCCCAGATCTGGGCATGGCCCGTGTTAATTCTGATAGCCTTCACAGGGCAGGCCCTCACACACTTGTAGCAATCCTTACATTCGGCCTCAACGGTGGTTAAAACCCCCACTACTCCACCCCCACTTGTGGTAGCACTTGTCGGTTAAAGACTTCATCTACGCTTGCCCCAGTCACAGCAATAACCGGCCCTCCGTCAATCTGGACAGCCACATCGCCGGTGCAGTGACCCATACAGAAAACGCCCTTTAGTTCCACCTCATTCTGCAGCTCCCATTGACGAATCAGGGCCTGAAAACGGGAAATCACTTCATAGGAGCCCTTCAAGTGACAGGAACTGCCGACACATACGGCAATGGTGAGCATACTAAAACCTCTTTCTCATAGGTTCGTGCGTTTTTTCACAAATCCATGATATCATGGCCCCCGATTCGGAACAAGCGATTGGTGATAAATTTCACAAAAAATTAACTGCCGTACTTTTCCTGCTCAGTGTGGTACAATACCTTCAGATAATAAGGCTGGCAGATAACACTCTCTAAATGGCTTAAGAGAGAGAGAGAGAGAGGTAACACCAAGTGGGAGATGCTCATCTGGAACCTATGGAAGCTAATATAAAGGATTATGTGGCCCTAGCTACCGCGGCCAATGGTCAGATCCGGGCTTTAGCAGTGGTCAATACCGACATTGTCGATGAGGTACGGCATAGACATCAGATGTGGCCGGTAGCCACCGCTGCCCTGGGCAGGACCATGGCTGCCACTGCTATGCTGGGAGCCATGCAGAAAGGCAAAGAGAAAGTCACCGTCCAAATTATTGGAGACGGACCCTTGGAACAGATCATCGCTGATGCTGATGGCGAAGGCAACCTGCGAGGTTATGTCCAAAACCCCCATGTAGATGTGCCCCATGCCGAGCAGAGTAAATTGAATGTCAAGAAGGCTATCGGCGCAGGCCATCTTTGGGTGATCCGCGACCTGGGCCTGGGAGAGCCCTATCGAGGTGGAGTACCATTAGTCAGTGGCGAAATCGCCGAAGACTTTGCCAACTACTTCGCTCGCTCAGAGCAAACCCCCTCAGCCGTTGCTTTAGGCGTACTCGTGGGAGTGGATTACAGGGTACGGGCGTCAGGAGGCCTCATCCTCCAGCTACTGCCAGATGCTAGTGAGGGGATCGCCATTATGCTGGAGCATATGGTTATGGATCTGCCACCCATCAGCAGGCTAATCGATAGTGGCAGTACTCCCGAGGAGATTATCGAACAGGCCATCGGTGAACTGCAGCCAAAGTACTTACATCGGCTCCCCTTGCGCTTTACCTGTTCCTGTTCAAGAAAACGTTGTGAATCTGCCCTGATTGCCTTAGGGGTGGCGGAGCTAGAGGCGCTGATCAAAGAACAAGGAGAAGCTGAGCTAACTTGCCGCTTTTGTCAGGAACAGTATCGGTTCACCAAAGAGGAGCTGGAAGCTTTGCGAGCGCAGATTCACAGAGACCAACCCACGCAATGAGGTCACCAAGTTCCAGCCAGGAGCTCCCAACCAAGAGCTTCCAACTAGGAGCTTGGCACCATTTTGGGCTGTGGAGGTGGAAGCAGGGCACCGGCTTTGGCGGCGATACATATAGTACAATGACATCCACGGGATGTAGGTCAATGGATGGAGGTGAAAGCTATATGTATCAGATGGCCTCTGCTTACCAGGCCCCTCAAAGGGGAGCAGGTGCAATGCTGCAGCAGAATCAGAACGAGGGATATATGGCATATGAGCGCTACTGCATGATGCGGGAGATGAACCAGATGTGCCGAGAGATGAATAATAGGTTAGGCATGATGCAAAATACGCTGGAAATGGTTTATGATTGTACCTGTGGACGCAAGTGCCGAAAGCATTAAGAAGGAATCTGGCACTTTCCCAGGGAACTGCAGGAATGGGCCTAGATCACCGGCCATGCCTCCCAAAGGAGGCTAATCATGCGACAAAGCC
>JAAZLW010000116.1 GCA_012799135.1 Bacillota bacterium
ACGCGTAATCAACCATCATTAAGTCAGGAGCCTGCCCCGCCGCCACCATTGTCAGGACCTTTGTCCAGTAATCGGCAGGATTGACAATGGCCTTGACTTCTATATCGGGATTTTCCTTTTCAAACCCATCGATTATCTCTTTCCATATGGGACCAGCCGCGGGATCCTGCCAGTACACGAAAGTAAGGGTCTCCTTAGCAGCACCAGATATGGAAATCGAGATCAACATTATAACGAGCATCACTAACGTGATCAGTCTAGTATTTCGCCGCACAAAAGAACACCTCCTGAATTTCCCTCAGGCTACATGAACGTGACCCTTCTCTATGCCTTGTGCTACCACCCCTCTCAATTATCCGAATTTGACCAAGATCTCTATGTTGACAAATGGGTAAGTTGTCATGACATAAGTTATTGCCGCTCTTCACTGTATATTGGGTATTTCCCCCTACAATTGGAGGCTTGTATATCATCTTCGTTGAGCATGTCTCGACTTAAGAAGCATATGATCCATCTATTCAGAGTAGTACGTACTTAGAACTGGGGTAGGTGATCCTGTTGAGCCTTCAACAGCTCTATGGCCAGCTTCTGAGCAACATCTCTTTCAGATACAGAGCCGTCGGCAAGCATAGCTTCAACTAAGAGCGGCAGGCTTCCAGTTACAGCCGCTTCAACAACGATCTCTGTGACATAAACATGCTTCGATATTTTAGTGGCTAAGACGTCCGGGAAATAATCAATATATAAGGGAACAAACCCTCGCCCAGTTGCTACCGCTGGAAGCTCCAACAATCCATTCCTTGGTAGATTCGGGACAGCTCCGTTATTCGGTAGATTCACGGAGAACACTTTCCTCTCATCCAAATAAATCGACTTGAGGATCTCCAGTAATTGCTCGTGCTCTCCTGGAGCACGATGAAAAAGCTCTTCCTTCAGTGGTCGTTTACCCTGAGCCTGATCAATCATCTCTATATACGTCTTGTCGCCCGCAGCAATGGTCGCTTCAAAGGAAAACGCGTCCACGCCTAGTTGCCGACCATAGTAGTCCCCCGAAGCAAATAGCTCCGGGTAAAACTCTACCACATGGCGATCATTAACAGCTGGATAGGCGCAATAGTTCTCGTACAAAGACCAGGAAAACGGATTGCTCTCTGGAAGATAGGCTCTATCGCTGTTGCGCAATCGGGCTAGCTTTTTGTCTAGTATAGGCCACCCGTCTTGGCCCTCAAAACGAAAATCGAGAATAAAGGTCAGGTGATTTAGGCCTACTGCGAATGTGGTTACTTGCTCTCTGGGCAGATCAGCAAACCGCGCAAGATAGCCTTCTGTCTCGTTGACACCATGACACAAACCAATAACCGGTATCTGGGTCTGTCTACGAATTGCTCGGCAGATAGCAGTCATTGGGTTTGAGTAATTGATGAAATATGCTTCCGGACATAGGCAGGCAACATCCTCAGCTACATCCACCATTACCGGTATCATACGCATTGCCCGTGAAATCCCACCGGGCATTGTTGTATCACCGACAGGCTGATAGATTCCGTACTTGCGTGGAATAAACACATCTGCTTCCCATGCTCGCCGTTTTCCTACCGCTATGGTTGCAACGACTACATCGGCACCTGGTAGTAAATCTCTCCGCTCTTCTGATGCGGTCACTCTAATATCGGCGCCTTTGGCCGTGATCATTCGGTTAGCGAGACATGTTACGTTCTCCAGAGCCTCGGAATCAATGTCAACTAAACCTAACTCCCATCTCCCGAGGTCTTCTTCGCGGATGAGATCAGCTACCAGTCCTTGGGTAAAAACCGCACTACCAGCCCCTATTATGACCATTTTTCGCCTCATGTTGACCATCCTTACCAAGCGCTGCCCCCATAAACGCAGAGCAAAAGCGCGTGTCATATCATCATAACAATCTTTAACAGAATTCTTAACAGAATTCTTAACAGAAGACCGAAGTCAAGGAGTCTACCAAATAATGGATCCTTTAGTATTATTATATATCCGTCACGTGTTTTTTACAAGCGGGTTTTTCTAGTGAAATCGTGGATTCGCGACCTTTCCCAGAGCCCACTGGTTGATGCCGCCGAAGCAAACTGCTTCTAGGTCATGTTGTCATAACAACTATCGGTAACTATGAGCTTATCTCACTTCCATGGTCATACAGAAAGAAGCATGGTCCTAGATCATATCAAAAAGGGAGCCCCAGCAAACCCGGGAGCCCCCTTCCACTATATTTTTCATCTCCCAATTCAATAGAGCTATACTCTAAACCTAGCTATAAGTTCATTGAGCTCTTCAGCCATATTGTTAAGCTCGTGGGCTGCTGAGGCAACCTGTTCAATGGATGCTGACTGCTCTTCGGTAGCTGCCGCCATCTGCTGGCTGCCGGTGCCAATGTGCTCAATTCCTTCTGCAACGTCTTGGATCTGCCTCACTATGCCTTGAACAGCCTCCAATATGCGGCCCAACAGCTTGTTGCTCTCATCGACAACTGCGAAGGTGTCCCCAACCTCCTGGGCGCCTTTATTCATACCGACAACTGCACCATCGGTCTCTTTACGGATTTCGCCAATCAAAGCCGTGATCTCACTGGTAGCTTCAGCGGATTGCTCTGCCAGTTTACGAACCTCATCGGCGACGACTGCAAATCCCCGACCGTGTTCACCGGCGCGGGCGGCCTCAATAGCAGCATTTAGAGCTAGTAGGTTAGTCTGGTCGGCGATATCTGTTATAACATCCACAATACGACCAATCTCCTGAGATCTATCGTCGAGACTGCCAATGACTTGCACCAAACCCTCAATACTGCGTTGTAGGCCCTGCATCTTCATCATAGCTTCCTCTACCGATTTGCCTCCCGCTAGGGCCATGGTAGAAATCTCATTTGCTGAACTAGACATTTCCTGTGCTTCGGTTCTCATCGTCTCCACAGCAGAGGCGAACTCATTGGTTGTGGCAGCTACCTCCTCTATGGATGCCCCTGTCTCTTGGGTAGAAGCCGAAAGCTCATGGCTGGAGGCGGAGATCATCCCAGCAGATTGGCCTACCCTCTGGACCATATTTCTCAGATCACCAACCATGGAGTCAAAAGCCCGGGAGAGCTGACCTAATTCGTCTTCGCTGCGGGCATCGGCCTTCACAGTCAAATCACCGGTTGCCACCTGCTCAGCTAGATCTCTCAACCGAACAATGGGCCTAGCCACATACTTGGCAATCATGTAGGCCACAATACCGCCTAAGATAACACCGATGACAGCTACTAACAGACTGATATCCCTAAGACGCACAACTTGACCTAGTACTTCCTTTTCCGCAGCCACCATAGTAACCGTCCAGCCCGACACTTCGACGGGGGCATGGGCCACTATCTGCGTTACTCCTTGAAGCTTGACTCTATCTATACCTGCTTCTCCCTGGAGAACGTGGACAGCCAAATCCCTAAGCTCCTCGTTGTCAGTAAATATATCAGTATTACCCATGTAGGCAGAATTGGGGTGGGCTAAGGTAACCATATTATTGTCCAAAATCCAGCCATATCCACTGCCATTAATGCTCATACTATCTGCCAGTGCCTGCAGATAATCCAGCTTGACAGTTGCCCCAATTATGCCAACGGGCATATCGATGCCGTCCCTGAGAACCGGCTGAGCAATGGCCACCACTAGTGCACCGCTAGCTCGACTCACGATAGGTTCTGAATAATAGATCTCGCCTGTGGACATGGCCTGCTGAAAATACTCCCGGTCGCTAATATCTTGGCTGCCACCGGTAGAGTCCACAGTAATCCCCGAGCGGTCGGCTATAAACATCAGCTCCAAATCCGGACTATCCACCGATAGCTTCTCAAGTATGGGAATCTGCACCGCTAAGTTCATTCGTTTCATGTCTGAGGTATGAGCCAGTGCCAAAAGCTTATCCCCTTGGGCCTGCAGCCAGTTGTTGACTATCAGAGCATTGTTGGTAGCCTCCTTGGCAGCGACATCCAAAGCGGAGGCTTCCGTGACCTTGCGAAACTGCGTATAAGTTACCCATGTAGATACTCCGAGCAGAACCATAATCGTAGCAACTATGATTGCGA
>JAAZLW010000117.1 GCA_012799135.1 Bacillota bacterium
GCGACGAGTAGCGTGGTAGTATACGTAGCCGTGCGTTACGTTAACATTTCTTTGCTCCTCAATGCAGATACCTTGGGCACATAACTGCAAAGCATCGCCGTCGAAATGATTACGTCTCCCCTTCTTATACTCAACCGGTATTGGACTGCCAGCCTGGTGCTCAATCAGATCTACTACACCCACAAGCCCTAGTCTGTCAGACCATACCCACACAGCTGCGTCCTCGTCGTGTTCCGCATATACATCCTCGTGAAGATAGCGACCCTCAAGTACGTGGTAGTTGACATCCTGAATATGGAGGACGTATTCATAGAAGAAGCGCCGCTGACAGAATGCAAACGTGTTTATCTTGGAGATCGGCAGGTATTCCATACGACCATCTTACCGAATGGATGTCAAAGCAGTCTTGGACTGAGTCGTCCTCAGTCTTGAAGTACAAACAGCAGCTCCGCCGAAAGGAGTCTCTTCTCCTCTTGCATTGATGCGCTGTTGGTTGCCCAGGATGCGCGCCTCGCAGCGGCATCATTGACACGGCGGTCGTGTACACTACACCTCGAGGCGATCGCGGCGATTTCCAGCAAGTATCCAGGACGCGCTAGTCACGCAGGGGATTGTCGACCTCGGTTCAACGCCTGGAAGCGGATCCCCTTGCCCCGTCCCTGGTTCCTCCAACGTCCCCCGATAGGTGGTTCCGTTGCTAGATCTCTCGTGGCTAATGCTACCCAAGTGCACCGAAAAGGCGGCCATAGGCCTTCGCCGGCTCGTCGTGGCTCGTGAACAACAGGCTGCGCAAGAAGCAGATCCTTGGTTTCTAGCGACCAACCTACCCCTGCGGGCCATGACCTGACGAGGCTCTGTGCCCGTCACATGGTGATTGAGAGATACTCTCGCGAGGCGAAATCACACCTGGAGTGCAGTGATTCTCGCATTCGCAAGCTCTCGTATTGCATGATTGCCCTCGTCTTTCTGGCCCTCGTAGGGCATGTAGCCAGCCGTCGCCCTATGCTAGCTGAGCAAGTGGCGGGCCGTGGCAAGAGAAAATGGAACGATGGCTACACTGCGATGGGACTCGCTTTGCTTCGACGTTTCCTACGGCACTACTCTTGCTCCCCATCTCATTGCGATTAGGCGATCAGTCATTCTACACCCCAGGTTGGCCCTCTATGACCACCCGCGCCAGCTGCTGTTTCCCCACCCACCAGCCCGTGTGCAAGGCTGGGGACGACTAGAATCCTTGACTAGACAAAGCAGAGGATTATCTGCTTGTCAAAGGACGCCTTGACAAGCGAATGGTATGCTAACCCTGAATACCGACTAAAAAAGGTTTATTATGCGTCCATAACCAATATATTTCCAGGTACAATGTTGCTAAGCCCTTGAGGTAGGGGTCGATTTTGGATGCGAATAGGGATCGATCCCTTCGCCGTCGTAGTGTGGATAATGTGGGCAGCTTGCCTGTCCATAGTATCCACACCGCAAGGACGCTTAGGAATTGCTCGGTGTGGATCCGGGAATCAGGAACAGAAGGAGCGAATCCCGTGAGCACCCGAAGGAAACATCGCACCCCTCAACAGAAACTAGAGATCGTCCTGGAAGGTATGCGTGAGGACGTGACCATCTCGGAGGTCTGTCGAAAACACGGCATCCATCCTACCCAGTATTACGATTGGAAGGACAAGCTGTTCGAGGCAGCTCCCAAGATCTATTCCCGGCCCCGTAAGGACAAGGAAAAGGAGCGACTACGAGAGGAAAATCGGTCGCTTGAAAAGACCGTGGTCGAGCTTTCGGTGGAGTTGCAGGCATTAAAAAAAGTGAAGCGGCTGGGTTTGTAGGCGATCTTTCATATCGGCGTTTTACTGCTGAGGAAAAGCGCCAACTGATCAAGATAGTCGCGGACGCCAGCCGCCACCCAAGAATATCTGTCCAGAAAGCTTGTCGCATGATTCAGCTGAACCCCGATCGCTACTACAGGTGGCGTAAGCGCTATGCCAACGAGGGCCTACAAGGCCTTGAGGATCGCACATCGACGCCGGGGACGGTCGTACATAAACTACTGCCCGAAGAGCGTGAGGCCATCCTAGAAGCCGCGCGGTCAGGGAAATACGCCGACCTACGACATCGCAAACTGGCGTACGCTTTGCAGGATGATGGGGTTGTTTTCGTGTCGCCTTCTACAGTCTACCGTGTACTTAAGGCCGAAGACCTGATCCACCAATGGGAGCTGCCCAACGCCGACAAAAACGACGGGAAAGTTCCAGCTGATCGTCCTAACGAGATCTGGCATACGGATATCACATATATTCCGACAGGTGCTTCCCATACATACCTTATCTCGGTCTTGGACGGGTATTCACGATACATCGTACACCATGAGCTTTGTCCTTCTATGACGGCGTGGGATGTAGAACGCGTCGTGGCCCAAGCCCTTCAGAACGCAGGGCTAGAGGAGGCAACGATCGGACCGATACTGGTCAGCGACAATGGTGTACAATTGACGGCGAAGAGATTTCAGGCACTACTTCACCGCTATGGCATTGAGCATCGGCGCATTGCTGTCGGACATCCCGAAAGCAACGGGAAGATTGAGGTGTTTCACAAGACGATCAAGTACGAGCGGATCTACGTGCACGACCGTTATGACAACATCCATGAGGCCCAGCGAGACATCGATCAGTTCGTTGAGTACTACAACACGAAACGACTTCACCAGGGAATCGATTTTGTGACTCCCAAACAGCGTTATACTGGCGAGGACCGGGCGATTCTTGAGGAACGTAAGCGAAACCACCAGGCGGCTGTAGCCCGTCGTAAGCAGAGGAACAGTCAACGCGTGGCGAGGACACCCGCCATCGCGGCATGAGAGGTCATCGCGAACAATATCCCGGAACTACTTGATTTCTCAGGAGCAGTGCACCAGGATATCTCACTACAGGTTGATGCCTATCGGCCTGCAATGATAGGGGATTACGATGTCCGTAGGATATAAGAGCACTTTTGATGACTTCATGGAATACGTCCATGAGCACCCCTCTGGATTTACCGTGAGGCAAGCAGCTTTATCCTTAGGAGTATCTAGACAGACAATCTACAACCACATTAACCGCTCTCGAACTATCCTAGGGGTGGCTCTAGATTGCGAAGATGGGCGCTACTGGCTACCCGGACGCTATCAAGATGACCTCCTGCGCCAGTTCTCCCTTACCAGCGCCGAAGCCGCTGCACTGGTGACGGCTGTTGAAGGAGTTGAGCGACTCACTCCACTGGCGCAGCAGGCACTAAGAAAGATCAGGAAACGCTCGGAAACAACCATTCGCCAGGATTTGGATGGACCACGCGTTACATACTTCCACTCTTATGACCAGATTGCTGATGATCTGTTTGAGAGGTTGAATGCGGCTATCCGTACGCAACGAGCAGTACTACTAACTTACTCGCCTGCATATCCGAGGCAACCAGATCTGGGCTTCACGCAGTACCGATTTGACCCACTACATATTATCTATTGGAATAGCCATTTCTACCTTGTTGGTTTTAACCATAAGGCAGACCTCGATGGCGACGCCGGCTTAGTGCATCTACGACTAGATCGCATCGAGAAATGCACGCTAAGTCGTGAGAGATTCGCCCGCCCCAACGACTTCGATCCCCAAGAGTATGTAGAAGCCACTTTCGGACCTTTCCGAGGCAACGGGCCGTTAGTGGATGTAGTTCTAGAGTTTCCCGCTGACAAAGCTAAGGCTGCGGTAGGCACCATCCGGCACTTCTCTCAAACTCACGAGCTATTAGCAGACGGCAGAGCTATTCTCCGAATGCGTGTACCCCTGACAAGAGATCTTGTATGGTGGGCAGTCAGCTGGCCAGGTGTATGTGTGAGAGAACCGGAAGCGCTGCGGAATATGGTGATTGAACACGCCCAAAAAGTACTGGAAGTGAACCAATGAGAGTGCACATAAGGTCAACGTCGTCGAAGAAGCATGAAGGGAAGCTGCCCTTTGCCTCGCCTTGGTCTCTTGTTACACACCAGTGGGAGGTATATCAAGCACTGCACGATCCAGACGTAGACGTTGTCTTTGACAACGCGATGACTGGAGACGGAAAAACTCTAGCCGCTTTTCTGCCCCTCCTGCGACCAAGCGCCAGACCTCTGGGTAATGGTTTGTACGCCTATCCCACAAATGAACTCATTAGAGACCAAGAGCGTCAGATAAGAGGTTACCAAGAGACTTTTTCCACGCAGCTCAGGGTGCAGACACTCGACGGCCCTACACTTTCTTCATACGCTGAGCAGAAAGAGACTAGCAGTCGGTATGCGGCCATTCTCGACCTCATTTCCCGACGAAATGTTCTACTTACTAACCCGGACATGTTCAACCTTATTGAGGGTTTTGAATATGTAAACCCTCTGCAGAATCCGGCTACATTAGCTCAGCAACTAGCCAATCGCTTCAGGTATATGGTGTTTGATGAATTCCACATTTTCGGTGCGCCTCAGGTAGCCACGGTGATGGATGCCATGCTTTTTATGAGGGCCAATCAAAGCGACGCTTACCCGATGAAATACCTTTTCTTATCAGCCACTCCGCACTCAATTTTGGAGGAAATGCTAGAGAGAGCGAACTTCCGTGTTAAATGCATCCAAGGGCAGTACCAACACGGGCCAGTCATAGACAAGACGTATCGCCGCATTCTGCAAGATGCAACGCTAGAGGTAATCTCCTCGTCCCCTGGAGCCGGTGGTGGCGTACTCAGCTGGTGCCAAGAAAACATCGATTCCCTTCGGGCCTTCTTCAGTGAACACCCCCAAAGCAAGGGTGCCATCATCTGCAACAGTGTATTTGCTGCCAAGCAGCTTTACAGCATGCTAAAAGACGAGCTGGAGCCTGGAATATCGGTCGGCGAAAATACGGGTCTGACCGGACGTGATGCGCGAAAAAGATCATTTGAGGCCGATCTCATGGTAGCAACGGCAACTGTCGACGTCGGAGTTGACTTCCGAATCAACCTTCTCATCTTTGAATCACGTGACGCTGGCACATTCATTCAGCGCCTTGGCCGTTTGGGGCGTCATGAAGGTTTCGGCACCTACCGAGCGGTGGCTTTACTGCCGAAGTTCATAGCCGAGCGCTTTACAGATGCCTATGAGGACGGACAAGAAGTGGATCGGATGGATCTTTACCAGAATGTGCGGGAAAATTTCTTCCCCGAACACCGTCGATTCGAAGAGTACATTACACGGTGGGGAGGCGTCAAAGCAACACAACGCCTATCATTGCTCTGCAAGCCACAAGTTAAGACGACCTACGAAGAACTCACGACGCAGTATGAGTCCCCAGCAGTTCGTACATTCCGTATCAATAGGGCGACCTTTGCACGAACGCGCCAGGCTTCGCCAGCCGTTTGCCACGAGTTGCGCGCCTTTAGAGGGGCTGGACTTCTAGATGTTTGGGCCTACGATACCGAGTCAGAGGCAGTCACTACAGTTAGTATACTTCGCTTGATCTCCGGTACGGAATTCGAACTCATCTCAAAGCAAGAAGCTGAAAAAATCGCTAGTCGCCTGAACCAACCTTTCTATCCTCCCGTACTCAAACTCTACGCCAGTATAGTTGGCTACCAAGAGGAATACCTTCGCTACCAACTATGCTGCTATGAACCTTTAGTGGATAATCTAACACCCTTGTATAACGCAGTGGAACGCACTCATTTTTACATAGAAGCGCTCCATAGCCAGATCGGCACTATCAACAGAAATCTGGAGCGTCTGCCGCTCTGCACATGCGCTGGTTCTCCCGAAGAGGACGTCCCGACACTGCGCAGGCGCTATGCCCTACCTCCAATGTTTGAGCTCTATCCGGTTACAGACAGCACTGGCAGGATCTATCCTGTTGCCTTCGGTCAAGATGCCTTGCTGCTTGACAGCATACTTCATTGGAGAAAGACGACCGAAACGTACATCGTGTGAGGTGATGTTAATGCATTCAGATAACGGGATCTTGGATTTTGGATCTTTAGATTTCGAGGATCAACAGCAAGTAGAACTTAGCGAAGACAGACGCATACCACCGATAGCTAAGCTCATTTTTGATAGCGCTACTGAGGATCATCCCGTCCTTCGCCAATGGATTGATACCGTTGTCCCCCACCTTCTAGGCAACCTGGGACTAAAAAACGCCAAAGGCATGAGTGAGCGCGAAGCGCGCCTTTTTGTGAGCACCGACCTAAATCCGGAAGCACGCGAAAAAGCAGTTGCCACACTCACTTCTATGCCCGATCAGAGCCTTGCAGTGCACACCATCAATGCCGCGCTGGGAGCCTGGACCATAGTGGATCTTGCCGGGCTAGACGATGAGTCTCGACGGCTTTATCTCGCTGGCGTTACCATGCACGACTTAAACAAGATGATAGAAAGAGAGATACGCCTGCAAGGCAAGCAAGCAGAAGACTATGAACATGCGTTAAGGGAATGGGGAAGAAAGCTGGGGCTGTGGGACTTCATTGACCAACGCTACTGGCCCGACGTAGCCTTTCTAGCACAGAATGCTGAAGCCAAGCGTGGGGAGAACCGTACGCTCGCCAACTACCCGAATCTGCAAAAGGATCCGGCCTCTCTTGAAGACTTAGCAGAGTTTGTTCGCTTAGCCGATCTTCTGGCCTCCGTCGCCCAGAGACCAGACGATCTAATGCATATGAGTGGACCGAATAGGCCAACCGACATCATCCGGCGCGTGCTAGACGACCAGTATGTCCTCCGCTACCATCGAACAGCAGAGAACCGCGGATTACTCACGCAGGTTATTCACAACGCGGTGTTAGATCAAACAACAGCTCAAGAATGGATTCCGTTTCTCTTCTTCCCAGACGGAATTACCTATTTGGCTCCAAAAGATGCACCCGAACCCGATCTTGACACCCTACCAATAGCTGTTCGAGAAACGCTTATGGAGACCATCAAAGACAGCATGGGCACACTCGTTAGCCGAAACCAGTTCGGAACGCGATACCCTCAGGAACTGGTTGAAATATTGGATGAGTTTTCAGCCGCTCGCATCATCGTCTCGCGTACTATGACTCTCATATCAGATAACAAAGATCCGGTAACTGAAAACCGAAAAGAAAAGACAGAACTCAAACCCGACAGCCAGGTAGAACTGGATCTCGATTATCCCGCCAGTTTAAACGCCGATCGCTTAGCTGAGGGAATGATCGCTCTGACGAACCTAATTGAGGATTACTTCGGCGGCTCGAAAGACGATCACGGCGAGGCGCTAGTGCGAGCATTGGGGATGGAAGCCCACATAGAGGCCTGGCAGAGTATTGCTCGCACCGGGGGCATAGGCTATCACTGGTACTATGTAGGAGGTCATTACGCTAAGAAGCATCCCGGACTAGCCGCTGAGGAATTGGCAGAAGCAATGATGGCAGCTTACGAAGAGGTCCTCAAGGAGCTAGATCCACCATCTCGCTTGCCACCCTTTGCTTTCTTGGAGGAGTATATTCCGCAGATACTTTCCTTAGGCGGTACCTATCAAGACTGGGATTTCGCAGCTGAGCTGAAGCAATATCAACAAAGTAAAGCCTTGCGCAGTGGCCAGCGCATCTGTGCTATCTGCCATAGTCCCTTCGAAAACC
>JAAZLW010000118.1 GCA_012799135.1 Bacillota bacterium
CCCATACCAGCTACAACAGTCTGACCGGTTTCAGCCACTCTGGTTACAGTGAAAGTCGGATCTTCCTCCTGCAAACGAGCGAGACCGATGGCAATTTTCTCTTCATCACCCTTAGTCTTCGGTTCTATTGCCATCATCAGGCTAGGCTTGGGAAACTCCACTGTTGGAAGTTTGATTATGCTGTTCTTGGCACAAAGCGTATCTCCCGTGGTCGTTCCCTGAAGTTTGGCCACTGCCGCTAAATCACCGGCTACTACAGAATCAACGGGAATCTGCTCTTTGCCTTTAATCAGAAAGACCTGACCAATGCGTTCATCGATCTCTCTGGTGGAATTGTATACCTGGGAATCGGATTCGAGTACACCAGAATAGACACGAAACAACGTAAGACGACCCACATACGGGTCAGCCATGGTCTTGTACACTAAAGCCGATAGGCTCTCGTCAGCCGACTGATTGCGTAAGACCTCGGAATCAGTTGCTGGATCGATGCCCTTGACTGCACCACGCTGATTGGGTGCCGGCAGACACTGGATACAGTAATCCATCAAAGTATCAATACCCGCCCCCGCCTGTGCGGATCCACATAGCACTGGAATGATTTCGCGAGTCTTAGTGCCTTCGCCCATAGCTTTTTCCAGTTCATCCTGAGAAAGGGTTTCGCCCTCAAGATACTTCATAGCCAGCTCATCATCGGTAACTGCAACTGCCTCCACCAAAGCTTCTCGATATGTCTCTGCCTCTGACTGCAGTTCACTAGGGATATCTGTTTCTTCGGCTTTGCCTTCGGTGTAGACAAGAGCTTTCATTTTTACTAGGTCGATAATTCCTTTGAAGTTCTCTGATTGGCCAATAGGCAACTGGATGGGTATAACCTGGGGTCCATACATTTCCTGCAGTTCGCCCAAGACCTTGAAGAAGTCAGCGTTTTCGCGCTCCAGTTTGTTGACAAATACTATTCGAGGCAGCTCATAATCATTGGCATAATCCCAGACCTGCTCTGTCCCTACCTCTACTCCATTGGTGGCACAGACGACAATCACTGCCCCATCGGCTACCCGCAGTGAACCAATGACTTCACCGGCAAAGTCAAAGTAGCCAGGCGTATCCAGAATGTTGAGCTTGTGGTTCTTCCATTCAACCGGTGCAACAGAGGCGGCAATCGAGATCTTGCGTTTTACCTCCTCTGGATCATAGTCAAGGATACTGGTGCCCTCATCGACGCTTCCCAGCCGCTTTGTTGCTCCCGCACGAAAGAGCAGTGCTTCAGCCAGGCTAGTCTTACCTGCGCCACCATGGGCAACAAGTGCGACATTACGCAGCTTATCAGTGGCATACTGCTTCAACAGTCATCTCCTCCTCAGACAAACGTTCTGCCAAACCATCCGAATCCAAGAATTGGCTGCATACGACTACTGCCGAGCATGAAAGTAGACTTTGATAGGGTTCGGCGATGAAAAGACATTTTCCTGCCTTGGTCCTCCGACTTTTTCCCTTAGTCTTTCCCAGTCTCAGGCTGGATTACCGCTTTAACGAAGAATTACATGACCATGGACCCTAGGCGAACTCTAGCAATGAGGAGACCTGTGTTCTGGATCAACTAGGGCACGGTATTTTGCCACTACTGCTTGGAAGTCATCCCAAACGGCCTTCTTGAGTTGTGGGCGATGAAATAGTGCCGCGGGATGGTAGGTAGGCATAAACCAGATCTCTCCCTTTTGTACCCATTGACCCCTCAGCTGACTGATTCCTTGGTCAGTCCGGAGAATAGTCTGAGCAGCACAATTTCCCATTAGAATCATGATCTTGGGCCCAAGTAAGTGTACCTGCATTCGCAGATTAGGCAAACAGGCCTGAATCTCCTCCGGGGCAGGTGTACGATTGCCCGGCGGTCGGCATTTTACTACATTCAGAATGAATACATGTTGCGAACGCTGGAACCCACAAGCTGCCAAGATCTGGTCTAGAAGCTGACCTGCCCGACCCACAAAAGGCCTGCCGATTCGATCTTCGTCAGCCCCCGGTCCTTCCCCACAGATGACCACTTGCGCCTTTGGATTACCCTCACCAAAGACTACATGCTGACATCCATTCCGCAACGAGCAGCAATGGCAGGCTTGAACTATTTTGGCTAGGGTATCCAAATCTGCTGCCTTGCGCAACTTGCTTAGGTAACCATCCATCGAGTATCACCACGAAATAGTTGAAAGATGAATTAACACGTTCTTCGTAAACGCACCTCGCAATTCCTGCATGAACTGGAGGCCGAGCCTACGATTACCGAAGTCTGGGACGAATAGTCGGTCGGCCGTGACTAATTGCTTCGCTAAGACTCCGCACCACGCAGAACACTCTGCCCTTTCTTGGATTCAACTACCCTACCGGTCATGCAAGGATTCTTCTGCAACGAAGATTAACCCAGCTGTAGGTACCACTTGTATAGCAACATACTCAATACTCTGAATGGAGGGCATGATAAAGACGAGGAGACAACGGTCAGTGCAACTGCTTCGGGTTTTCGTGAAGGTCAGTGAGATGTATCTGAAGCCTAACCGCAATCTACCCTAGCAGTGGAATTGCGCACACGCAGCTGTGGTTGGAAGACAACTCTTTGGCCGGAACGATCACGGTGCTCTTCGTCCAAGTGCTCAATGGCCAGTCGTGCTGCGCTAGCACCCAAATGATATTTTGGTTGGTGAATAGTAGTAAGCCCCGGATGGACCAATGCCGCTACAAAGATGTCATCGTATCCAACTAATGAGATGTCCTCGGGAATGCGTAGGCCTGCGTCGGCTGCCGCCCTGATCACTCCGAGAGCTAACATATCATTGAATGCGAAAATGGCTATAGGGTATTTCCCTGAGGTGCGTTTGAACAAATCACTTGCCAGATTGTAGCCTGTTGAGTAATCGTAGTTCACATCTGGCAACTCGCCCTCAAAATCCGATATCATCACATAGTCGGGAGAAAGACGAAACCCTCCATCTAGCAGCCCGCGCTGAAACCCGGCGAATCTGGACTCACGCACCGGGTTGGATAACGGTGGTGACAGAAAAGCGATCTGATGGTGACCCAGTTCTATTAGATGCTTACTTACAAGCCAACCACCCCGGAAATTATCTGTTGTTACACAGCTCACATCTAGTTGATCGAGTTCACCGTTGTAGACCACAATCCCCGTCTCCACCTTCTTGAGCTTCTCTATCAGACTGGGGTTCATGGTGGCTGGTACCAAGATAGCATCCACTTGTCGCTCCAATAAGAAATCAACACATGCAGCCTCAGTGAGTCGTTCGCGATAGGTACTGGTGACTATCAAGTTATACCCTTCTTGCCTGGCGGAGTCTCCTGCACCTTGCACAATGCTGGCGAAAAACGGATTAGTAATGGATGGCACGATGATTCCCAGCGTGTTGGATCTCCCTGTCTTCAGACCCTTTGCAAAGAAATCGGGAACGTAGTTGAGCTTTCTAACGGCGTCCAGAACTCTTCTCTTAGTATCCTCGCTTATCTTGCCGCTCTCGACGTTATTGAGAACAAAAGAAACCGTAGTTATCGATACTCCTGCCTCTCTCGCAACGTCATGGCTAGTTACTCTCTTATATCTACCCATGTGATGCATATCCTTTCATCTGGCGTCCAATTGATAGGTCGCACATCCAGACTACCAAGGAACATACTACCTACCACATATTATTATACTCCAGCTTTCACTGTCCCATATGTCTGCATCTCAATTCCCCACAATTGGCACAGGATCTCCAGTTCCCGGACGTAATTGCCATAGACAGCGTGAATATGGTTAGCACCGAACGATCTTACAAATCCTTGATAATCCATCTCCAACCTGGCGAAGGCATGGGGAAAACTATAGGTGGTATTCTGCAGAATTTCCCGAGGTCTTCGTTCGAACTGCCCCAACAGTACCGCCATCCAATAACGCCCATCATGTCTACAAAGCCGTGCAAAAGTGACCTCCGGATACGCAGCACACACAAACTGGGTAGCAGCTCCCCCAGCTTTACCCACCATATTGCTTACTAGATGCACGTTCTTAAGATTCTGAAGAGCATCACCTGATCCAGCAAAGAAGGTTGGCATGCCGCCACAGTTCGCAAATATGAATGTCTTACTCTCGGGATCGATTTGCCGTGTATCCATCATATTGACGGGAAGGCCGCCGGATATCAGCTTGAGAATCTGCATAGTAATTGCTCCGTCTAGATCATTCTCACAGGCGCACACTGTAGTGGGCTTTGAGCCATCCGCATCGTACGTATCATTGAGCAAGGCATGACTAAGGCATTGGATACAGAATCCATCGCTCAGCTCTGGTTGACATTTTACACCGATAAAGTCAAAACCCAAGCAGCTCAGAAGGTGCTTTGTCGCCAGGTACGAGCGCATCTGTAGATCTAGTTTAGCATCCGTAACATAAGTACCATCATACTCGACCTTCCCTACTTGAGAGATCAGCCAATTAACATGGTTTTGGACGGTAGCAGCATCTACCGTCTTGGCTGCCTTGACAATTTCCATTTGATCGACATGTTCGATATCTACTCCAAAGAGCTTCTTAACTTGAGCTGGATCAGTCGTAGTAGTTGCTATGCCAATACTCCTGCCACCAAATGAACCTAGCACTTGGGTTCGTAACCTAGCTCTGGTTTGAACTGCTGTCGCCCAAGCGGTCAGCTGCTGCGTTGTTTCTACAGAACCTGGTTCAGCCAGAATTCTGGTATGAGAGACCCCGACCTGATCTAGGGCACCCCCGGCTGCCAACAAAACCACCAAACCTGAGGTGTCGGGGCGCCCATTGGTCAAGAGAAGGAGGGGAATTCCTCTAGCGGCCAACTCGTTCCCTACAGTTTGGATAAGAGCAGACGCCGAATACACTGGTAAATGTAACACGACACCACTCAGGCGATAGCTAGCAGCCCAACTGATAACGGTTGGAGTCTGCTCTTCAAATCTAACTAAGTCTGGAAATTCCTGTAGATCAAATATGCTCCTCAGTATCTCAAGTGTTCTGCAGATCTCCTCTTCAAGGATTTGCTTCCGTTTCTCATATACCTCAGTCCGTTTCTCTCCAAAGGAGATGAGCCCGATTCGAGGTTTCATATTCGATCAACCTTTCAGACCTGTAAGTGTGATACCACTAATGATATTCTTCTGGAAAATGAGGAAAACAATGATTAGAGGAGCAGACGTGACTACAGCGCCAGCCATGATCAACGCATATTCAATAAAGAACGCTTTCTGGAACATGGCCAAACCTAACTCAGTAGTATACATGTCCTGGGTAGTTGTAACGATTAGTGGCCACGTGAATTGCCCCCAAACATTGAGAAAAGCATAGATGGTCAATGCGGACAGTGCCCCTTTGCTGAGTGGGACGACAACCCGCCAGAAAATCCCGAATTCTGAGTACCCGTCAATTCGTGCAGCATCGATGAGCTCATCCGGAATCCCGCGAATGTTCTGCCGCATCAGGAATAGCCCAAAACTCATTATTACGAAAGGTAGGATCAAGCCACCATGAGAGTTAAGCAGCTTAAGCCTGTTCGTTAGTAGGTAAAGTGGTATCATGTAAGACTCAAGAGGCAGAATGATAGTGGAAACAAAAACGAAAAAGAGTAGTTCTCGCCCCCAGAACTTAATCTTGGCAAACGCGTAGCCTCCCATGGCAGACGTAAGGACAATGAAGAACGTGGAAATCCCGGCAAACACAAACGAATTCTTGAAGAACCTCAAGAAAGGCCAATCCATAAACACACGGATATAGTTTTGGATGGTTGGCTCCATAGGCAAAAACTTGGGAGGCCAGATCAGGGTTTCCGGATTGGGCTTAATTGATGTGACGACCATCCAGAGAATCGGAAATATCGATAAAAAAGCTCCGCCAACCAGTACAACATGTAAAACAACTCTACCTAACCTCAGCCTAACAAGTGGTCTACTCATCTCCTCGAGCCCCTTTTCAAACTAATCTTCGTTGATCCTGAAGATTCTCAGCTGTACAATGGTCAGTGCCATCACCAGTACCAAGAGTACGACTGCTTCAGCAGAAGCGTAACCCATCTTCAGATACCGGAATCCATTCTCATACATGTCAAAGACAAGCACCCGAACAGGGTTAGCTGCTGCCCCCTGCTCTCCTGTAGTCATCACGTAAACCGGAGCAAATACGTTGTAGGCCATCATTGTCGCCATGACTAGGTTGAACAAAATCATATGCCTGAGGAGTGGAACCGTTATCGCCCAGAATCTCTGCCACTTATTGCACCCATCCATCTCAGCTGCTTCATAGTATTGCTCAGGTATATCCTTCAATCCGACCAAGAAGAGAACCATATAGTATCCAACGTTTTTCCATACGGACATGGCAATTATCGACCATAGTGCTAGCCTGGGGTTAATTAGCCAACCTTGGGGCCTAATTCCAAAGAAGCCGACGAAATAATTGAGCAACCCATACGACGGATCATAGATCCATTTCCATACCACTGATACAGGTACCATTGTGGGAATGGCAGGAAGAAAGTACAGAAGCTTATAAAGCGAATCAGTCTTCCCTCGCATCGGACGCTCTAGCATGATCGCAAGGGCAAGGGCAAGGATCAACGTAATAGACACACTCACCACAGCATAGAGAGTAGTATTCTTAAAAGCCCTCAAGAACAGGTCATCTGACAATAAGCTGACATAGTTTTGCAGACCGATGAACGGTTTGCGAGGTCTTGCTAAATGCCAATTGAAAAAACTGATGTACACAGTATAGGCCATGGGGATAAGCCTGATCACCAGATAGGCAAGTGTTATCGGTACCACCACTACTAAGCAATACAAGTACTGAGGCCCTCGCTTGCGTATGGTTTTCATACGCGAGTGGAAAACCTGCGACATCGTCATCACTTCGTTGTCCCCCTTAATCGTGGTCGGAGACACGAAGTCTCCGACCACGATAGCAAGCATCACTCACCGTACAAGCCGTTTTCCTTTAGAATCCTATTAGTCTCATCCGCTGCATCAGATAGAGTTTTCCACATGCCATCAGGATTGTCGAGGAGGTTCTCATGCTGGAATGCGGCTACCAAGCGTTCAGCCAGCTTAGTCAGTGCTTCGTCGGTTACACTTAACCTTGGATACGGATACAACTCATAGTGCGCCGGAACCTCAGCGAAGTACTCATACTGTGGTGTCTCTGCGTAAATATTCGGATGCCTCTTCAGAACGTCGTTTCTCGGTGGTAGCCAACCGACTGTTTCATATTGAATGTCTTCCAGTTCCTTAAGTCGGGGTCCATTCGCCATGAACATCAGGAAGTCAGCCGCTTCGTCCGGGTACTTGGAACTAGCTGTCACGTACACGTTAGTCCAGAAGTAAAGTGCATTGGGCTTCTTGTATGCGGGCATTGGCCCTACGTTGTAGTTCACGTGTGGGGCATTAGTCTTCATGTAACCTACTAGCCAGGACTCTCTTACGAACATAGCTGATGCTCCCGTGGCAAAAGCCTCGGCATCATGCTTTATGTCCATGGCCGTATAGCGGTGCTTGTACACACCGTCAATATAGAGCTTCAATGTATCGAAACCGGCTTGGTTATTATACCCCGCCTTGTATTTGTTTTCACCGACCTGCTCAAACAAGGATCCGCCGGCTGATTTGAGAAAGTACCACCACTTAGCGGCTACACCACTACCGGCTCCGAAAAGCCTTAAGTCTAGCCCGCTTCTTGTAACCCTTCCCGATGAGTCATAGCGCGTAAGTTTCTTAGCCATGGAAACCATCTCATCCCAGTCCGCAGGGCTTCTATCATAGCCCGCTTCCTTGAACATATCAGTGTTCCACAGCATGGAGTCCATGCTAAAGAGGATCGGCATGCCATAGGTCTTGCCTTGCCATGTCGATTCCTCTATCATCAGTGGGTTGTAGACTCCACTTTTTAGGTGTGCATCTAGCTCAGGAGTATTGGGAAGCAAAGAACCGTTTTCCACATGCATTTGGGCTATATAAAGATGTGTTTCACAGATGTCAGGCCCAGTACCGGTCGGCAGACTAACCGCGTATTTCCTTTCAACCTCTCGTAGTGGAAAAGCAGCTACTTCAATAATTACATCAGGATGCAGCTCATTGTACATTCTCGCTGCGGTTTCGAAGTATGGCTGCATTTCCGGGTACCCCGTCCATAGGACCAGCTTCTTTGGAGCCGCGTCCACCACCGATGTAGTCATTAAAACCATGAGACATACGAGTAGTACTGTTAACTGCTTACCCAGTGTTTTCATCTCCTACACTCCTCCTTATCCTGCAAATGCTCAAGTCACTTTGCTGGTTACTTGTCACTAGCTCGTTTGTCCTGGCCTCACCTCCCCACAGCCTGGTACGGTCGTGTTACTACATGTCCTGCCTTCTCCTAACAGCGTCCAGCACTGCATATAGGTTTTCCAGAGGCGTCTCAGACGTAAGAGTATGTGCAAATCCGACTATGTAGCCGCCGTCGCGTCCCAGTGTTTCGAAACAATCGTCTACTTCGGCGCTGATATCTTCGGTACTACCAAAGGGGATCACATGTTGTGTATCAATGCCACCATAAAATACTAGGCTAGAACCATATCTCCCCTTCACTTCCTTCCTAGATATGACAGTCTGTAAAGGATGGAGAACATCTAGTCCCAATTCGACCAGATCGGGTATGATCTCGCTAATCAAGCCGCATGAATGATGGATAATTGGTAGCCCCGCATTCTTATACACATCCCAAATACGCTTGAGTCGAGGTTTGATCAATTCTCGCCACAGTGTTGGCGAGAACAATAACCCCGTCTGGCCCCCCCAATCATCACCTGTACGTCCACAATCTATCCCTGTCTCGACAGCTCTTTTCGCCAATTTGATCTGGTAATCAGTGATCTGGTCTAGGAGCCATTCAGCAAAGGGCCTATTGGCAACCATGTCGATCAAGAAGTTTTCGACACCTCGAAGCCAGCAGGCCCGTTCGAAAAGAAGCCACTTTTGATATACTGGAATCAGGAATTCCTGGCCATAATCACTTACGGTTTTCTCAACTGACGATAGTAATGTAGGTGACTTGGGATCAGGGAACTCGTAGCGATCGGCCATTAGCTCATCCTCCATCGGATGAACCCGAATTGCGGCGCCCTCATGCTCGTCGTACCCTACTCCCCAATTGTCATAGATAATACCATTTTCGCGCTTAACGGTATCATTCAGGTAAGCATAGACTATGTGGGAGTCGAGAACACCAAGCAACTCGTCATGCCGTATTCCCAGGTCGTCTATGACCTTCTGGGCACAGGGTACCGTAAGCTCAA
This sequence comes from Bacillota bacterium, assembly GCA_012799135.1. GTDB lineage: Bacteria > Bacillota > Limnochordia > DTU087 > DTU087 > JAAZLW01. Next base: position 9,336 of record JAAZLW010000118.1, read on the forward strand.
GATTCACCGGCAACCTGTCAACCGGTTTGCGCTGGATAGTACGGAGAATTCTCTCTTTTCGTGTAAGACCATATAGCAATACAAATCCTCCTTCCGATCGCTATTCTTTGCAGTCAACTAAAACGTATTAGTTTAGGCTTTCGACAGAATGTATCCATGTCCTTCTTTATCCAATAAAATATCTTGGTACATGTAGCTATAGTCTTTTTAGCAATGCTAGTCTATTGATAAGCAAAGCCCCTAGAATATCCTTTGATTTTGAGCTAACGAAGGCTACTCTGATCACTGAGAAGAGTCAGTGGTCACGCGGGATATTCCACAGAAACACAGATTCTTGCATTGATAAGCGAAAGATGATTGCCTGCTGCCCGGAATTGAGCCCAACTACTGAGGATGCAGACTAGCCGCAGGCCGAATCTCACTCTCAATATGTTAGCAGGAATTGCTCTGTTAACCGCAAAGTCTACTATGACTACTTCTGTCAAGAAAATGACATATAGTGTGAGGAAAGCGATATCAAATGAGTGAAACTCGCCAAGTAAAGCAAGCTATAGTGATCCACCCTACTGATAACGTTGCTACTGCCTTGATTGACCTGGTGACGGGTAATCAGCTCAGTTTTCCCTGGGGACACTCCAAGAGAATGGTGATAGTCAAGCAGCCGATACCCCGGGGTCACAAAATCGCCATAAGACCCATCGCTGTCGGTATGCCCATTGTTAAGTATGGCGAACAGATCGGGGTTGCTGCCAGCCCCACTGAAGAGGGAGCTCATGTACATACCCACAATGTAACAAGTACCCGAGTATCAAGAAAGCAGGAGATATTATGAGCACACCCGTGGAATTCATGGGCTATCCCCGGAATGCGGGATCAGCGGGTATTCGCAATCATCTATTGATCTTACCTACCGTGATCTGCGCCAATCAGGTAGCTCAGCTGATCAGCCAGACTGTGGCGAGGGCTGCTGCTCTCCAACATCCCTTTGGATGTAGCCAAATCGGCAATGACGTGGACCAGACTTACCGTACCTTGGTGGGAATGGGGGCTAACGCCAATGTCGGAGGAGTGATCATTGTCGGCCTCGGCTGTGAAACCATTAGCGGTGAGGATCTAGCTGAGAGCATTGCATCGTTTGGCAAGCCGGTGGAACTAGTGCAAATCCAAGCGTGCGGTGGCTCTGACCGGACATTTCAGGCAGGCGCCCGCTTGGCTAGGCAACTTAGCCAGAAACTAGCCAAAACCAAGAGGGAACCCTGCTCTCTGTCTCAACTGACTGTGGGTATCCACTGTGCTGACCTCGATGATTCAGTGATCAGCTTGGCTAATCCAGTAATAGGTAAAGCTTGTGATATGCTCATCGCCACCCAGGCAAGGGTGGTTCTATCGGAAATGCCTGAGTTGCTGAAAGTTAGCGAGGAGTTGCAGGCAAAGGCGGAGACACTCCCTCTTGCTAATGCGATCCGTAGGGTGTTGCTTGCATGGCAGGAGCGACTTACCTATGGTGATCGGCGCATATCGCATCTGCCCCCGGGAGGTGGCCCGGTGTTGCCTACCCGCTGCGAATCATTAGGTTCACTGGCCAAAGCCGGCCAAGAGCCGATCAAAGAGGTTCTGGCCTATGGACAGCGACCACAGATGGCGGGACTTGCCTTGATGGATACGCCCAGCACCCCGGTGGAATCGATTACCGGGATGGTCGCCGGTGGTGCTCAGTTAGTTATGCTAGCAACCGGCAGCGGTATACCCCTTGGCTCCCCTGTGGCGCCGGTTATTTCTATCTCGGCTAGTACCAAAGCCGTAGCTTTACTGGAGGAGCATGTTGATCTAGATCTCACTTTCCTGCAACCTAACAGCAGGTCATTTAAAGATGCCGTCATGGAGCTTCTAGACAGGATTAAGCAAATTGCCGGTGGTCAGCAAACGAAGACCGAACGCTTGGGCTACCGAGATTTCGCCATCAACCGGATCGGACCTACCGTATAAGGGGGCTTTCTTATGAACCAGTTTCTCGGGTACCGACGTCCTGATGGAAAGGTCGGAGTACGCAACCATCTAGCCATTATTTCCTGTAGCATCTATGCCAACAGAGTAGTTGCGGCCATCGGGGAGAGGATACCACAAGCCGTACCCATTTTGCATCAAGGTGGCATCGGCCAGTATGGTGCTGATCTAGCCCAAACCATACGTGCATTGATTGGAACGGGGCTCAATCCCAATGCCGCTGCTTGTCTGATCATCGCTATGGGAAATGAGGCCATAGACCCCTACACCATTGCTGATCCCATTGACAGAACCGGTAAGCCCGTGAAGATCCTAAAGATCATGAACGTTGGTGGAACCAGTGCAGCTATAGAAAAGGGCTACCGTCTGGCGGAACAACTGCAACTGACACTCTCTACCTTGGAAAGGGAACCTTACCCTATGACTGAGTTGATCATTGGTCTGGAATGTGGTGGTTCGGATTTCACTTCCGGCCTGGCTTCTAACCCCACTCTTGGTGCGGTAGCAGACCACCTAGTCCTGGCCGGTGGAACGGTTATCCTCTCTGAGACGACGGAGCTTATCGGCGCTGAACACATCCTAGCACGGCGATCTGTGTCATCGGAGGTGAGCCAGCGCCTGGTCGAGATCGTCCAGCGCTACGAAGCTAGGGTGCAAGCTACCGGTTTTGACATGCGGGGCGGCAATCCTTCGCCCGGCAATATTGCTGGAGGGCTTACGACCATAGAGGAGAAATCCCTAGGCTGTGTTGTTAAAGGTGGAACTACACCGGTCATGAAAGTAGTCGAATATGCAGACTTGGTTAAGGACCGAGGGTTAGTCGTCATGGATACACCAGGAAATGACGTTGAGTCAGTGACGGGGATGGTGGCTGGGGGTGCTCAGATTGTGCTTTTTACAACTGGAAGAGGTACTCCCACGGGTAACCCCTTGGCACCGGTTATCAAGGTAACCGGCAACAGCTATACTGCTGCGGCAATGGCAGCTAATGTGGATGTCGATGTCAGTGCCATTCTCACCGGGGAGATGGATACGGCAGAGGCAGGAGCGCTGCTCTATCAGTTCCTTCAGGATGTAGCCAATGGAAGGCTAGTAAAGGCAGAAGAACACGGCAATACCGAGTTTGCCATCCATCGTATCGGGATGACGGTATAGATTACTTTTTCTCATCTACGATGCGCCCATCAACAATACGCAGGGTTTTCTGGGCTCCCATGGCTAACTCCTCGCTATGGGTAATCGCAACTATCGCTGTCCCCTGCTGAGTATTGGCTTTGGCTAAGAGATTCCAGATCAGTTTGGCATTGGCGGTATCCAGGTTCCCTGTGGGCTCATCAGCTAGGACTAACGGAGGTTCGGTAACCAAGGCCCTGGCTACTGCCACCCGCTGTTTCTCACCACCGGATAGTTCCTCGGGAAGGCTGTCTGATTTATCTAGGAGCTCTACAGCGGCTAACATCTTCTCTACTCTGCTTGTCCGTAAATCTCGCTTGGTTCGGTAACTTCCTTGTTGTCTTAAGCTTGCAACACCAATCCCCCCTTGATCTGTACTATTATAGGCACCGGCCCTGGGAAGTCTCCCTGCCTCTCTCTTGTCATCGCTAATCAGGAGGGGTAGCAGAACGTTCTCCCATACTGTCAGATCCGGCAAGAGAAAATGGAATTGAAAGACAAATCCCAAAAACCCGCTACGCAGCTCAGCTCGGGCCTCCTCCCGCAGTTCATTAGCGGATATCCCCTTGCAGAGCACCTGGCCCCGAGAAGGGCGATCCAAAAGCCCCAGGATATGGAGCAGTGTGCTCTTTCCCGCTCCCGACGGCCCCAAGATAGCCAGGAATTCCCCTGGGTAGATAGCCAGATCGATCTCGGCTAGAGCCAGACGTTTTTCCCCGGGATATTGCTTAGATACGCCTCGTAGCTCCACGATCGGTGATTGGCCTTTACTCCATTCTTCTGACTGTGTTCTAACCACGGCGCAACACCTCCGCCGGCATGGTGGCACTGATGCGCCGGGCGGGGAAATAGCTGGCGATAACACTCACACCGATACCACCTAGCAAAGCGAAAATGACATCTGTAAGCCTGACTTCGACCGGTACTTGATCCACCGGATAGAGATCTCCCGGCAGTGGTAGACCAAAGGTGTCTATCGCGCCAGACAGGATTAACCCCAAGGCACAACCGACTAGGGCACCGAGTACTCCGAGACATACTCCTTGCAGCACGAAGGCATGTCTGATTCTGCGCAAGGACAGACCCATGGTCGAGAGGATTGCTATATCTCTTTGGCGCTGCAGAACATGCATCCCGAGTACATTGGCTATCCCAAACCCTGCGACCACAAGCATCAATGATAGCACCAGAGCAAAAACCCGTTTCTCCAACACCAGGGCATCAAAGAGATTGCGATTGAGCTCTCTCCAGGTGATGGTATCGATCTCCCCACTGGTATTCCGCAACTGGTTAGCGATAGGTTCTGCTTGAAAAGGATCCGCCAGCTGAACTCTGATCTCTCCCACTGCTTCCGGAGATTTATACAGCTGCTGTATATCCTCCAAGCAAAGGTATGAAAAGCTACTGTCATACTGGGCTACACCTGAGTCAAATAAGGCTGCAACCTCGAAGGCCTGGGTCTGGCGAGAAGGAAAGGTTATCCATACCCAATCGCCAACTGTGGTTCCCAGCCAATCCGCCACACCTTTGCCTAGTAGGACCCGGCCAGAACGAAGCTCCCCTATATCACCAGCCAAGAGCTTCCCCAAGGCAGGTGATATAGTCAGTTCGGCCTGTGGAACAATTCCCCTAATCTGGGCGCTTTTCGTCGCTCTCCCAAAACTGATCAAACCTTGAGTAAAGATCCCTGGTGCAGCCCCAACTACACCAGGAATCAGCAATGTATCATGGATCACCTGGTCAGGATCGCTGAAGGTCGGTCCATCTAAAGGCACAACCACCAAATGTGAGGTAAGACCGAGGATTCTCTCCGTCAGATCAGCCTGGAAGCCATTGGTTACCGACAAGACGGTAATGACCGCGGAGACACCGAGGGTGATACTGACTAACACCAGCATGTTCTGTTTCCACCGCCGGATAATGTGCCGATGAGCAATCATGAGTTCTGCCCGCATAGTTCTCGGTAGCCACCTGATGGGCCTCCTTGCCCCCTTATCCTCGCCTTTTCACTAGATTCGCCACAACCTAGCTAATTAATCAGTTCCTATTCCAATCAGCAAATGACCCGAGAAGACTCTCTGGAACCCTCGGGCACACTAATCAATCGTATATATCTTACCATACTCACCTGATGGTGGAAAGAAAAGGAGAGGTGGAAAGCTGAAGGGGAGGTGGTTGCAGAAGCCACGCTCCCCTAGTGGCAGAGACTAGGATTGGATGATCAGTTCTTGGCCGATCCAAAGATCATAGCCGGTGAGGTTATTCCAGGCCATTAACTGTTCAACTGTTACCTTGTGTTCTTTGGCGATGCGCCAAAGGCTGTCCCCTGTACGGACGGTGTAGGGTTTCGTAGTGCTGGGGGTAACCATAGGGGCCTGGGCACCGGGAACTCTCAACTTCTGCCCAATCCAGATGTTATCTGGATCGATCTTGGGGTTCACGGTGAGCATACTCTTTATACTTACCCCATACCTCTGAGCAATGGACCAAAGGGTTTCGCCGGTCCTTACCGTATGCCACTGTACCTTCTTAGCTACAGTCTTCTGGGGCGTTCGGAGATTCATCCACTGATCCGCCACTGTATCTCCGTGTTGGTTGAAGACGATAAACTCGAAATCTCCCTTCGGCATATCTTTCCGTGGTAGGGTGACGATGTCAAAGGCATGGGTCAGTATCATGGTAACCATATCGTCCTTACCGGGGCTCTGCATACCTACCCGGATTAAAAGACTCCGATCATTGATATTGACCTGACCGATCTCTACATCGTAGCCACCTGATGTTCCCCCCAAGTAGGCCACAACAGCTACTTCGTTTTTGAAGTCCACATCGGCCAACGCATCTGCAATTGACTTTCTGGCCAATAGTGGCAACTCTCGCAGAAACTGATTAGCCTGCGCCTTCCTAGAGAGCAAGCGGAACTCGGTAGCCTTGGCATCGCCCCTCCACTGCCATTTGCAAAAATCCTTATCTGAAGTGGATAGGATCAACCCATTACTACGTGTAGCTCCTTCCGCCATCATCGGTACACCTAGAATAGCGAAAACGATGAGCAAAGCAATGATTCTGCGCATTATTCATTTCTCCCCCTTCCTTTGAGGATCATATCATGCTTGCGGAAAGATTCCGTTAGTGAAGTGATGGCGCTGTAGATACTATTTGGGACATCTCCGCGTTTCTGCCAGAGGCAAGCACAATCCTAGAATACATGGCAGGTTTCCGAGGCATGTGCATAGAAAATAATCGGGAGTCAAAAGCCGAGGCCACAGGATGAGGAAGCGGATATGAAATTCTCTGTATTACCTTGACATTAGGGGTGTCCAACTAGGATCAAACTACTCGACATACGATGATAATCATCTCTAGGTAAATGGAGAGTGAGCAGATAAATGAGAAGATCAATTAATCCGGCAACAGCTCTTTGGTTTGGAGCTCTTTGTACTTCATTTGCAGCTACATTCATTATTGCCAGCGGGGAACCTCCCTTCGTCGTAGCATTTTATCGCTTGCTCTTTGCGGTAGCCTTTCTCCTCCCAGTGGCAGCCGTCCGCGGCTGGGATCAGCTGAGCACGATAAACCGCACTCACCTCGTTTGGTGCCTATTGGTAGGCGTGTTTTTCGGATTACATCTCGTCACTTATATTGCATCGCTAGCATACACTTCAGTTGCTTCAGCTGGAGCTTTAGTCTCTCTGCAACCTGTTTTTGTAGCCATTGGAGCCTCCATTTTTCTCCGAGAACGAATTGACTTACACGTCAAAATCGGTATTGCCTGTGCAGTGATCGGAGGAATGATTGTCGGTAGCGGTGATCTTGTTACCGTTACAAGGACTGCCCTGCTAGGAGATTTTCTGGCACTTACCTCAGCTTTCATGATCAGCCTATACTTCGTAGCCGGGCGAGCTCTCCGCCAGCACCTAGACATTATCCCCTATCTTGTGGTGGTCTATAGCAGCTCAATGATCGTGGTAGCTGTTATTAGTTTGGGGTTTCACGTCCCCCTCATTATTTCCACTTCGAAGAGCTTGTTGCATTTGCTGGCTTTAGGTCTGATCTCAACTGCCATCGGGCATGGGATCTACAACTGGGCTCTGAAGTACGTGAATGCCTCTACAGTCTCTCTAGTGATGCTGGCTTCACCTGTAGCCGAGACCGTGTGGGTATACTTTTTCCTGGGCCAAATCCCAGCTATCACCTCTATCATCGGCGGTGTAATCGTGATTATCGGTACGGCTCTAGCCATGACGGGAGAAAAGGAAAAAGAACAAGAGGCCGATACTGCGGCTGACCTATGTGAGTTTTCCCACAACCCCAGAAATAGCTGAAGCCCCGTCATAGCGGGGCTTCTCTATGGTCGGGCTGACAGGATTCGAACCTGCGACCTCATGACCCCCAGTCATGCGCGCTAGCCAAACTGCGCCACAGCCCGATTATGCTCTTTTTGCCACTGTCGTTCACTCTAGCATGACCTATTATAGCACCGTCATTAACGAAAAGCAAGGGGTTTCCGAGGTACCTGCTAGCCAACACTGCCAAAGCTCTCGAGAAACTGCACCAAATCAGCGAAGGTCCCTCGGTAGTCGGGTTCGCGGCGAAAAGGACCTATGTCCAGTAAGCAATCCTCCACCAAGTAAGTCTTGATGCCAAGATCGCCAGCTACAAGGTCCTCACAGGTGTTATTGCCTATCATGATACATTCCTCGGGAGAGCGGCCCAGCTTCTGGAGGATCTCCGCATAGTACTCCACATTGGGCTTGCAGTAACAAGATGTCTCGTAAGTTGTAACCAGATGGTATGGTAAGCCATCGATCCCTCCCCAACGCATGCGCTCTTCAATAGCAATGGCAGGAAACACCGGGTTGGTGGCGATAACCACTTCGTAATCGTTACTGAGCAGTTTTTCTACAGTGTGCCGAGCCGCGGGGAGAGGCGTAACCCCCAATACATCCTGGATTTGCGGAAAGTCCTGCAAGTAAAACTCATCCAAGGAAGGGGTCAATACTTCCACTGCAATACCGAGTCCATCAGGAAAGTGTTCCCAGAAGACTTCCATATTGGTCCGAGTGTGATCCACTGATGCTATCATGGCTTCAGTAGCCGCCAGCAGTTTCTGCACAAAGCGCCTTGGGTCTAATAAATGCGCAACCTTTCTGCCCACAGCCTCCAAGTACGTCCTGACGAAAGCATCATAGTCGTAGTGAACTAGAGTGCCATCCAAGTCAAACATGATCGTCTTGATCATCGAGCCACCCCACACTGCTGTCTCTCACGTTGTTATCTTATCTCATAGAGTTCCTGGATCCCTGAGACCGATAGCCAGGTACCCATTTCGGCATCAAGCCTCTGTGCATTACTATACACCGACATGCCAAGATTAGGAAGGCCCTGTGGTGCCTAGAGAGAATACATCTTCGAAGCTGCCAGATCAGCTCTAGACTGGGAGTTCTTCTCCTAGTCTGAATCGGTCATGAATGACCTGTACAGCTGTCTCTACCTTCTCGCTATCGATGAGGCATGAGACTTTGATTTCCGAGGTGCTAATAACTTCGATATTGATTCCATGCTCAGCTAAGGTGCCAAACATGGCCGCGGCTACACCGGGATTACTCATCATACCGGCACCGACTATCGATACCTTAGCTAAACGATCATTATACAAGACCTTGGTTATACCTAGTTTCTCCCTCAGTTGCTCAATTAGCTGCTTGGTGAGCGCGTAATCATCCTGACAGATGGTAAACAGCAGATCAGTTACAGGTCCCTGCTTGGTGGTCTGCACAATCATGTCGACGTTGATACCATCCGCGGCCAAGGCGGAGAAAATCTCATGAGCAACACCGGGGCGATCCGGTACGTCGACAAGCATTACCTTCACCACATTCATATCACGGGTAACCCCGCTTACAACTCTTTTTTTCTCCATCAGATCGTCTCCTTTGACCAATGTGCCAAGGTTGTCACTAAAACTGGAACGAACATGGATAGTCACTCCCCACGCGGCAGCGAGTTCAACTGCCCGGGGCTGTAGAATCGCCGCACCAAGGCTGGCTAGCTCCAGCATTTCTCCATGGGAGATCTCCTCAAGTTTACGGGCAGTATGCACCAACCGCGGATCAGCGGTATATACACCTTCCACATCAGTATAGATTTCACACGCTGTAGCATTGAGTGCAGCCGCTAGGGCCACCGCAGTAGTATCTGAACCCCCTCGGCCGAGGGTGGTGATATCACCCAGATCATTAATTCCCTGAAAACCAGCGACGATCACAATTCTTCCTTCGGAAAGCTCTTTACTAACCCGAGCTGGATCTACTCGCAGAATCTTAGCTCTAGTATAGAGCCCATCCGTACATATGCCACCCTGAGCACCGGTTAAGGATATGACTCCATGACCCTCTTCGGCTATGGCCATGGCCAGGAGGGCTATAGAGATCTGTTCTCCCGTAGATAAAAGCATATCTAGTTCCCGTTTAGGCGGTGATTGAGAGATCTCCCTCGCCTTCCCCAAAAGTTCATCGGTGGTATCTCCCTGTGCGGAGACAACTGCTACCACTTGGTAACCGGCCTCTTTGGCGCCAATAATCCTTCGGGCAACTTTCTTCAATCTCGGCATATCAGCCACTGAAGACCCACCGTATTTCTGTACTAAGATATTCAAAGCTCACCCTCCCACCCATCTATGTGTGATCTGGCTAGATGTGCTCCCCGGCCAGCTGGCTTAGTCAAGATGACTCTACATTCAACTCCATGGGCAGCAAAGGCGCTTTGCATCGCCTCACCCACATCATACGGTTTTCTTATGGTTAAAGCTACCACTGAGGGGCCCGCCCCTGACAAAGCCGATCCTAAAGCTCCAGCCTCTACAGCAGCAGACAAAACTTGCACAAGCCCAGGAACCAGTATCGCCCGAAACGGCTGATGTAATCGATCATCCATGGCCTTGCCTAGTAGATCCCAATCCTGCTTAGCCCACGCCGCTATGAAAAGAGCAGCCCTGCCAACATTGAATACTGCGTGACTGTGAGGTACCAGCTTTGGTAGTACGCTGCGGGCCTTGGTTGTGCTAAGCTCAAAAGCTGGCACAGCCAAAACCAATTGCAGCCCGTCCGGGGGTTCAAGGACTATGTGATCTATCTCACCTGGCTGCTCCCCCATACTGCTAACGACCAAACCACCCAACAGGGCCGGAGCTACATTGTCCGGATGTCCCTCAATTCTTGCCGCCAGGGACAGTAGTTCATCAACGCCTAGCTGCAAATTGCCCAGGCGATTGGCAGCATACAGGCCCGCCACGACAGCAGTAGCACTGCTACCTAGACCCCTGCCTATGGGAATCTGACTCTCTATATGCAGCTTCACGGGGGGAGCCACCCGAGACACACTCGCATAAGCCGCATTCCAGGCCCTATACACCAGTCGGCCCTGGCTTGCTTCTAGTTCCCCTGCTCCTTCCCCTGTCACAGAGAATTCATTACTACCTAGCTCAAAATCGAAGCTATTGTACAGATCCAATGCCATCCCCAAGCAGTCGAATCCCGCCCCGAGGTTGGCCGTTGTAGCAGGTACTAACACTTGTGCCCGGTTGCCCATTTATACCCTCCACCTATATGCGTAGACCCAAGGCGTATCCCAGAGTCGGGGGCTGTCAAGGCTGTCATCTTCGAGTCAGCATCCTAGACTTCAGTTGGGTCACTATCTATCGACTGACCACCATTATTGCCTCGGTAATCTCCTCTAAATCAGCATTCAAAACCAAAGGTCTCTCGGAGACAGCCATAGCTTGATCCGGATCCTTAAGGCCGTGCCCCGTCAGCACTGCCACTACCTTTGTTCCCGTGGGGAAATATCCTGAGCCAATCAGTTTCGCTACTCCGGCCAAAGAAGCTGCTGATGCTGGCTCACAAAATATGCCTTCAGTTTGGGCCAGCAACCGGTAAGCCTTGAGAATCTCCTGATCAGTCACCTTATCAATCAGGCCACCCGACTCGTCCCGGGCTCGAACAGCTCGCTGCCAGCTAGCCGGATTCCCGATGCGAATGGCTGTGGCAATAGTCTCAGGATCCTTAAAGACCCGATCTTCGACAATGGGAGCAGCACCCGCGGCCTGAAACCCCACCAGTCTAGGAAGCTTACTGCTCCGATTCCTATCCTTGTATTCCCGAAAGCCCTGCCAGTAAGCCGTGATGTTACCGGCATTGCCCACCGGTATGGCTAAGTAGTCGGGCGCCTCTCCTAGAACGTCGACGATTTCGAAGGCTGCAGTCTTTTGCCCCTCTATTCGGTAGGGATTCAGCGAATTCACTAGTGTAATGGGATACAGATCAGTGAGTCTGCGAACAAAACTCAAGGCATCATCGAAGTTGCCTCTGATGGCAATAACCTCAGCCCCCTGCATGACCGCTTGAGCCAACTTGCCCAGAGCAATGGCTCCCTCAGGCAATAGCACAATGCATCGCAACCCGGCTCGGGCCGCATAGGCTGCCGCGGAGGCTGAGGTATTGCCGGTAGAAGCACACATTACTGCTTTTGAGCCAGCTTCAACTGCCTTTGACACAGCCATGGTCATCCCTCGGTCCTTGAAAGAACCCGTGGGATTGAGACCCTCGTATTTGACATATAAATCGATCTCTCCTCCGATGGCTGCCGCAAAGCGCGGAACACCTATTAAGGGAGTATCGCCCTCCTGCAAGGTGATAATCGGCGTCGATTTTGTCACTGGTAGAAACTCTCGATATGCTTTGATAATCCCATCCCACGCCATCAGCGCAAGCCTCCTTCCACCCGAATGACATTAGCAATATCTTTGATTGAGGGCAGAGTGGCAATCCGGGCCAAACTCGCCCGCATCTGGCGCTCCTCTACCTCATGGGTAATAAATACAATCGGGACTGGCTGGTCCTGTCCCCGACCTTGCTGGATCATCGACTCGATACTGACTCCCTCTGCTCCAAAGTTCGCCGCTACCTGGGCCAATACACCCGGTCTATCCACCGCATGCAAGCGGATATAATAGCGGGTTCGTACATCTTCCATAGCCTCCACCGGAATAGACTGCCACAGCGTCTCTACCCGATGGTGTGAACCCCGCTTGCGGTTACGCAACACATCCACTATATCAGCGATCACCGCACTACCGGTGGGGAGATCGCCCGCGCCGCGCCCATAGAACATGAGCTCACCTACAGCATCACCCCGAAGGAAGATAGCATTAAAGACTCCATGGACCGCGGCCAATGGATGCCGATTGGGAACAAAGGTGGGATGTACTCTTGCCTCGATCCCCTTAGGTTGCCGCTTAGCAATAGCCAGCAATTTGATCGTATACCCGAAGTGCTCGGCAAAAGCGATGTCTTCCGCTGTTATCTTCGAAATACCTTCGCAGTACACCTCATGAGTCGATATTGGTGTCTGAAAAGCTAAAGAGGCCAGAATAACCAACTTATGGGCGGCATCATGTCCCTCGATATCTGCGGCCGGATCCGCTTCTGCATAGCCCAGGGCTTGTGCTTCTGCCAGGACATCGGTAAAATCCGCTTTTTCCTGGGTCATCCGGGTCAATATATAGTTTGTTGTCCCATTGACAATGCCCATGATCTCTTCGATGCGATTACCCACCAAGGATTCCCTCAGAGGCTTGATGATTGGAATCCCTCCGGCTACCGAGCCTTCGTAGTAAAGATCCACTCCTCGACTTGCCGCCAGGCGAATCAGCCGGGCTCCGTGGGAGGCGATCACTGCCTTATTGGCTGTAACTACATGTTTACCTTTATCCAACGCGGTATGTATATACTGGTAGGCAGGCTCCAGACCCCCCATCAGCTCTATTACAACAGCGATCTCGGGATCCTCCAAGATATCGGCGGCGTCTGTGGTAAGCAAGCGAGGATCTACCTCTATACCGCGCTGTTTCTCTGGATCCCGGACCAGGATCTTGGCTATCTCAAAGGGCGTTCCAGCCCGTTTGTAGATGACCTCCCGATTCTGCTGCAGGATCCTACAAACACCAGCTCCTACAGTCCCCAGTCCTAGTAAACCTAACTTCACTGGCTTGTCCATATCTTTCGGCCCCTGCCTTCGCTCCTTTTGAGGGTTTTCTATAACCAAAAGTAGATGCTATATGTCAGTAAGCCTAGCATCTACCTCTATATACTTGATTAATTATATCATCAGTCTTGCCAGTGGGGAAGTGTTTCGGGCGCTTATGTCAATTGCAGGTTCACTGTTGTGGCCAGCTATAGAGCAAGACTCCTACCCAAAGAACTCAGACGCCAGAGCAGTTATTTGCTCGGTATTGACTTGAGCCTCCAATTCAGTGAATGATTTCTAATAACCTTTCTTTGGGCTCCTGTCAAAACTCGGGTCAATATGACGAATTTTAGAGGAATTCGCTACAGCTTTGGAGAAGAGCAACGTCAGAAATCATCCTAGGAATGACTGATATATGCAAAAAGACTAGCAGCTGGAGAGGAGGGGTGTTGAGGCGATTCGTATCGTTTATTGGAGATATCAAGCGCAAAATCTAGGGGGTAATAGTATTGAAAAAGACCATTATCTTTATATTGAGTCTGCTTCTACTTATCGGTGTTCTAATCCCTGTTGCTTTCGCCGAAGAACCTATTACAATCACTGTGCTCCACTATTTTGACCTAACTTCGCCCGGTGCCTCTCGTGAACTTGAAGAGGTCTGGGGCGAATTTGCTAGACGCTACCCACACATTAATGTTGTGCGGGAGGATCTTTTCCAGGAACCATTCCATCAGAAAACCGAAGCATATGCCGCGGCCGGTCAATTGCCAGATGTCATATATATGTGGCCTGGTGGCCGTTCCACGACACTGCACACTAAGAAACTAGTTAAGGACCTCAGGCCTCTTCTCGGCGACTATCTCAATTACTTCAATGAAGCTGTTCTGGTACCCCAAGCCGGTGGATATCTGGCAGAGCTCGCCAACACTCTTACTTCAAGCCATGCCCTTTATGTCAACAAGGGTTTGTTAGATGAGTTGGGCCTTGAGATACCTAGAACATACGAAGAATTAGTGGCTATCGTACCTGTGCTTCAGGAAAAAGGACTAAACACCATTTTGATGGGAGCACAGGATGATTGGGTAATCCAATCCTGCCTATTTAGCATGATTGTCGGCCGTTTGGTTGGCAATGACAAGATGGATGAGA
>JAAZLW010000119.1 GCA_012799135.1 Bacillota bacterium
CGCTGGAAAAGGTATTAGTTGGAAAAACATTGGATGAACTGAAAGAGCTCGTAGGACAGTGGGGCGAACCTACTTACCGTGCTGAGCAGCTAGCCGAATGGCTGTACAAGCCGGCAGCTACCATAGAGGAGATGACCAACTTGCCCAAAGGGCTAAGGGAGAGATTGGCCCGGGAGAGTATTCATCATCCTTGCCTGGTACAGCTGGTGAGAAAGTCCTATGATGGGACACGCAAATACCTTCTGGCCCTGGAGGATGGAGAATTGATTGAAGCTGTATTTATACCCGAAACAGAGCGTACTACTGTATGTATTTCCACACAGGTGGGCTGTAAAATGGGCTGTACCTTTTGTGCCACAGGTTCCAGGGGGTTGGCCCGTAACCTCACTCCGGGAGAGATCGTAGATCAGGTGTTACAGGTGGCCCTGGATGTGGGATATCTGCCCAGCAATGTGGTGTACATGGGGATGGGTGAGCCGTTGGCCAATTATGATGCCCTACTAAGGAGTATAGAGATCATCAACGCTCCCTGGGGTCTAAACATAGGAATCAGGCAGATTACTGTATCTACATGCGGATTGGTACCTGGCATCGAGCGATTGGGGGAAGCCGGCCTAGGGCTCACCTTGGCGGTTTCCCTCCATGCCGCTAATGATGAGAAACGCAATCGCATCATGCCGATCAATTGGTACTATGGGCTGGATGAGCTGCTACAGGCCCTGCATGGATATGTGAGAAAGACTAGCCGTCGGATCACCATAGAATATGCTCTAATGTCCGGCTTCAATGACGCTGAAGAAGATGCCAGACGCCTGGTCCGGATCCTAAGAGGGCTTCTGTGTCATGTTAACCTCATACCGGTAAATCCGATCCAAGGCGCAATACATCAAAGACCGAGACCGGGCGAGATCGAGAGATTCCAATCTCTTCTGCGGCGAGGAGGTCTGGAAGTGAGCATTCGTAAGGAACGGGGTGCCGATATTGAGGCTGCCTGTGGGCAGCTAAGAGGTCAGTGGGAGGAGACTTGAAATGGAGTTTCTTCGCAAACTAGAGGGCTTGCTGGAGGGACTCTTGCGTTCTTTGGCCGGCCCCGGAGCGCAGCGTTCTGTTCAACCGGTAGAGATTGGCAAACAGCTGGGAAAGGCTATGCTAGCCGATCGCAGGGTCTCAACAGTACACGTCTATGTCCCTAATCAGTTTGTTGTCTATGTAAATCCCCAAGATTGGGAGAAACTGCAGCCACTGAGCCTTACCATCATCAGCGATATGGGCGAATATCTGGCCAATCGGGCTCGCCGCAGTGGTGTCAACTTCGTGGCTCCGGTACAGATCGAGTTTCAGTCGGAGGAAAGCGTTGTGCCGGGATCTGTACGGGTGGCAGCCACGTTTCACGAAAAAGCAGATGACTTGAAGACCGGTGGTTGGAAGGATGGAAATAAGCAGGTTGTGCCCAGTGGTGGTGAACACAACAGTATGAACGGCACTCAGGTATATAAGATGCCACCGGCGGCGGCCAGAAGTGATGCTCGAGCAGAGCTAGTAGCTACCGGTGGTTTCCATGAAGGACAGACATGGCCATTAGGTCAAGAGTCAGTTTGCTTAGGAAGGGGGTCGGATCAGCACGTGCAGTTACGGGATCCGAGTATTTCCCGCAGCCACGCAGTAATCCGACTAAGCCGCGGACGCTATTGGATTGAGGATAACAATAGCACCAACGGTATAAGGCTGAACAACGCATTTGTAAAAAAAGCTATGTTGACAGATGGTGACATAATTCAGCTGGGAACCACACAGCTTCAGTTTCGAGTGGTTGAATGACATGGGTAAATGGCTGTGGTGGCCGGCACATATGCTCTTGCTTGGCTTGCTCTTCGCGTTTTTGCGAGAAGCCATCCGATCCATCAGAATGGATCAAGCTGCTGGATGTCGGCCATTTGCCTACCTTGTGGAGGTGCCCATTTCGAAAGAACACGAGTCTTTGCAGGTTGTACCGATCAAAGACGAAATCCGCTTGGGGCGGGGTCCCAGCAATGATTTGGTCATAGAAGATCCCTTTGTTTCACTAAGTCATGCCCGCATCTATCTTGAGAAAGAGCAATTCTGGTTGGAGGATTTGGGCAGCACGAACCGTACATATGTAAATGGGGAACTTGTGAATGGACCACAAAGGTTGGAGCAGGTGGCAATCATTACTTTAGGCAATGCTGTGGTCGTTTTCCATACATCCCCGAATTCTCCCGTGGGAAAAGGGTGACGGTATGCGGGTTGGAGCAATGACTCATGTCGGACAGGTCAGGACGGTGAATCAAGATGGCTACCTGGCACAAGACTCGATATTGGCAGTAGCCGATGGCATGGGGGGCCACCAGGCCGGAGAAGTGGCTAGTTCCATTGCATTAGAGGTGATGGCAGAATGGCCTTTTGATTGGCAACATCCTCAAGAGTCGCTGCAACAAGCTATGGCCCGGGCCAATAGAGAGATACTTAAGTTGGCGGAGGGAAATGAAGACCTAGCTGGCATGGGGACCACTCTATCTATGGCCCTCTTGGCCAACAAGCGAGCTCATATCGCTCATATAGGAGATAGTCGCATCTACAAGTTTGATGGCCGAAAACTCCACCAGCTGACGAAGGACCATTCGGTGGTAGCAGAGTTAGTGCGGAATGGAGCTCTAACCAAAACGGAAGCACTCATTCATCCCCATCGTAATGTGCTCACTAAAGCACTAGGTACGGCACCGATGGTGCTTTTTGATACGGCAGAAGAGAATTTGCAGGATGGGGATATCTTGATACTCTGCACTGATGGTCTATATTCACTAATCACAGATGAGGAGATAACGGATATGGTGGGGACTATCTCAGATCCACAACAAGCCGCGGAAAGGTTGGTGGCTTTAGCGAATGAGCGAGGAGGCCACGATAATATTACCGCATTGGTGGCCACCATCGAGAACTAGAGGTGGAAGGGTAATGGATGAATGAAGGGGTACACTCTGATGTCTGGTAGAAGTCAGCGGTTCAATCTACGGGGGCGGTACCGAGCCCGCAAGCGCGAGAGAGGCCAGTTGGTCTTAGTTGCAGCTATCCTTTGTCTCGGCATTCTCTTAAGCTGCCGTTCCGGTCCCAAGCCCTGGTATTGGGTGGCGTGTCTGGGCGGGAGTCTAGGAACAGGCTTTTTCTGTCTACATTTCCTGTTTTGCGTTACAGGCTTTACCGGGGATGAAAACCTGTTGCCTTTGTGTGGCTTCTTATGCTCGTTGGGCCTAATGGTGTCATGTGGTGTTTCACCTCAACTGGCTCTGCGGCAGTTACGTTGGATTTTACTGGGACTAATCTTGATTCCTCCAGCGGCTTTTCCCCGACATTGGTGCTCCTTGGCTGACTATAGATATCTGTTGGGTATGGGTGGCCTTGGGCTGCTTTTTCTTACAGCTTTTTTCGGGATAGAGCAAGGAGGTGCCCGATTGTGGCTGTTAGTCGGTCCAATTGGGTTTCAGCCTGGTGAACTCGTGCGGTTGGGGTTGGGGATTTTCCTGGCCGCCGTTTTCAGTGAGAATCTGCAGTTGTTTGCCCATCCCACAGCACAATTGGGCCCGATTAGTATTCCTGAACCACGGCATCTAGTGCCACTTCTCAGTATGTGGGTTCTGTTTCTTTTTGTCTTGGTGGTGCAACGGGATCTGGGGTCGGCAGTACTATACTTTGCACTCTTTGCTTTACTCGGCTTTTCCGCGACTGGGCAAGTTGTGTATCTGGTGCTTCCTGCTCTGATGGGTGGCATAGGGGGTGCTGTAGCTGCCAGGGCCTTTCCCCATGTCCAGACGCGTTTTCAGATTTGGCTCGACCCCTGGGCAACTCCCCAAGGAGCTGGGTATCAGATAGTGCAGAGCATGTTTGCACTGGCCAATGGCGGCTGGTTAGGCAGAGGGTTAGCCCAAGGCTATGCTCGTTCTATTCCGGCTTCCTATACAGACCTGCCCTTCGTTATTGTGGGCGAGGAGCTGGGGCTGGCCGGTTTGGTTGCCGGCTTAACCGGCCACTTTCTCCTGGTGGGAAGAGGCATGTGGCTTTCCTTTCGCTGTAACCAGGAGTTCTTACGGCTCTTGGGGCTTGCGGTGGTCTTAGGCTGGGGTTTGAGTGTGTTCTTGGTCACAGGTGGTTTGCTGCGACTTGTGCCTCTGACCGGCTTGGTCACCCCTTTTGTCAGTTATGGAGGGACCGCAATGGTGACCAATCTGTTCAGCCTCGGTCTACTGCTAAACATCTCCCGACACGAGCTTTGGTCATGAAGCATCCAGGGTGGTATTTGACCCATACTTTGATCTTAGGTTTTCTGCTGCTGATTGGAGGAGCACTGTATTGGCAGGTAGGGCAAAGGGAGATCTTGGTTATCCATCCTGCCAATCCCCAATACTTGCACCAACGCCGCTCTATCCACAGGGGAGGGATATTGGATAGCCGTGGAGAAGTGATAGCGGAAAGTTTGCAGCAGCCTAACGGCTATCAGCGGGTTTACCGGGGTACCCCCGGTTTGGCCCCGACGATCGGTTATTGTAGTCAGCGGTATGGTGTCGCTGGGCTAGAGAAAAGTCTAGATGGGATACTCATGGGATGGCGGTATCCGGAGGGGTCGGTAATCGGTCAAATCCGACATGCGCTTTCTGATCGCAGTTGGGGTTATAGTGTAACCACAACTATCGAACTACCACTGCAAAGAACTGTGGAAAGAGTCTTGGCAGGTCGGAAGGGCGCAGCGGTTGTCATGGAAGTGAAGACCGGTCGTATCTTGGCGCTCGCCAGTATCCCTGGTTTTGACCCCAATGGCCTGGAGAGGAATTGGCCAACCATCGCCGCCGATCCTGATAGTCCTTTATTTGATCGGGCTTTATCAGGCTACTACCCGCCAGGCTCTACTTTCAAACTGGTGGTACTGGCCGCTGGTTTGACGGCCGGTGCTGTGAATCTGGAGAGTTGGTTTGAGGATGCAGGGACCATCACCATCGAAGGGCATCAGATCTCCAATGCAGGAGCCAGAGCGTGGGGGCGGATTTCGCTACTTGATGCTTTGGTTGTCTCGTCTAATACTGTTTTTGTGCAGGTTGCCGAGCTCATTGGCAGTGAAGATCTGGTACAGGTGGCCAGTAGTTTCGGGCTTGGCAGAAAGCCACCTCTCTTGGGGGCAAATGCAGTGGCAGCTGGGAGATTGCCTACAGGTAAGCTATCACCGTTGCAGCTGGCCCAGATGGCTATCGGACAGTATGGGCTGATCACAACACCGATGCAGATGGCAATGGTGGCACAGACTATTGCCAATGATGGCCTCATGATGCAGCCGCTCCTCGTAGAAGCAGTCCAAGCTCCAGGTAATGGCAGACGATGGGTCAATCGACCCCAGCCCGTAGCCCACGTTACGAGTTCACTGGTTGCCAGGCAGATTAGGGAGGGCATGGCTGAGGCGGTGCGCCGAGGCACAGGGCAGAAAGCGGGGTTGTCCACAATCGATGTGGCCGGTAAGACTGGCTCCGCGGAGAATCCACAGGGTTTGGCCCATGCGTGGTTTGTGGGGATGGCGCCGGCGGCGAAGCCGGCGATCTGTCTGGCAGTGATCGTGGAGCATGGCGGTAGTGGAGGCAATGTGGCGGCACCGTTAGCTCGGGAGATCTTCCGTGCTTATTTCCAAGGGGAGCCAATAGCCGAGTAGATTGGTATACAGCCCGCGAAGCGTCTGGGTCATCGGTGGGTAGAGTGAGGTGAGAAGATGGAAGGAGAAGTTTTGTCCAATCGCTACGAGATAGAGGACCGCATTGGTGAAGGTGGGATGGCTCTGGTCTATAGAGCTAAGGATCGCCTATTACACCGATGGGTGGCTGTCAAGATCTTGCGAGAGCAGTATGCCAGTGATGAGGATTTTGTCGAGCGATTTCGGCGTGAAGCGCAAGCTGCAGCCAGTTTATCCCATCCCAATGTGGTGAATATATACGATGTGGGAGAAGTGCAAAACACCTATTATATCGTGATGGAGTATGTACGAGGGATCAATCTCAAGGAGCTTATCCGCAAGGAGGGTAAGCTGACCCCGGAGTTGAGTGTAGATATCGCTCTACAGGTGGCGGCCGCCTTAGGCCATGCCCATCGCAACCATCTAGTCCATAGAGATATCAAACCTCATAATATCCTTATTACCGATGAGGGCAGAGTGAAGGTCACGGATTTTGGTATCGCGCGGGCAGTAAGCACTTCAACACTGACCCAAACGGGTCTTGTCATCGGATCGGTGCATTACTTTTCTCCCGAACAAGCTCGGGGTGGAGTCAGTAGTGAGCAGTCGGATATCTATTCCTTAGGAATAGTTCTCTATGAGATGCTTACAGGTACAGTGCCGTTTACCGGTGAAACCCCGATTGCTGTCGCTTTACAGCAATTGCAGGATCCAGTACCCTCTCCTCGGAAGCTAGATCCTAGTATTCCCAAGCCATTAGAGGATGTTATTCTTAAGGCTTTAGCAAAAGAACCACAAGAGAGATTTCGGTCGGCAGAGGAATTCATCCAGGCTCTGCAAAAAACCGGAATAGAAACCGATGTGTCTGTAGCCTGGGCCAATGGTGAAACAGGGGAGTCTTTAGGAGGCTGGGAGGAGACTCGTATGGTTCCC
>JAAZLW010000120.1 GCA_012799135.1 Bacillota bacterium
AGCTCAAGATCGTAAATCTGATGCTGGGCAGTGGTACTACCGCTTGTGCCTTCAAAGAGGGTAAATCCATTGATGTCAGTACCGGCCTAACTCCCACAGAGGGTCTAGTACAGTCTACTCGTTGTGGAGATATGGATCCACTGGTCGTTACTTATCTCATGCGCAAGGAAGCTATTGAACCCGATGAGATGGATGGAATCTTGAATAGAGATAGTGGATGGCTGGGGATTTCGGGTATCAGTAATGATCTTCGGGAAGTGTTCAAAGCGGCAGAAGCAGGCAATACCAGGGCACAGCTAGCCATTGATGCGTTTACCTACCGCACGAGGAAATACGTTGGGGCCTATGCCGCAGCTATGGGAGGTATTGATGTACTCGTGTTTTCGGGAGGCGTGGGAGAAAAATCCCCAGTCATTCGGGAACAGATCTGTGCAGGGTTGGAGTTTCTGGGAATTCACCTGGACAAGGCGGCCAACCGATCTGCCCAGATTGAGAAGGTGATCTCGCGTCCCGGCACAAGGGTAGACGTTTTGGTAATTCCTACAGATGAAGAGATTGTCATTGCTCGGGATACCTATGACATCGTAAGGAAGTGCCGGCATGGCTAAGGCGGTGGGACTTCTGGAGCTGGCCGGGATAGCCCCAGGCTATGTAGTTGCCAATGAAGTTGGCAAACAGACTTCGGTTGATTTCTGGGTGGCTGACACTCTTTGCCCCGGACGTTTTCTCTTGGTTATCTTCGGTGATACCGCCAGTGTGCAGATGGCTATGGAGATGGCGGTAAACTTGGCAAAAGACGAGATCCTCTCTGAAGGGATCTTGGCCAATATTGATGCCGAGGTGTTTCGAGCCTTGCAAAGCCCTGGAAAAGTAGCTGCGCATCAGGCACTTGGGATCGTGGAGACTTTAGCCATCGCTCCGGCGATTTTGGCTGCGGACGGGGCGCTCAAGACCGCCCAGGTGGAGTTGGTGGAACTGCGTATAACCGGAGGGATGGGAGGTAAGGCCCTGGTTTGCTTTGCCGGTGAGGTAGATGCAGTGCAAGTCGCACTTGCCCATATTCGGAACCTGGTCGATCCGGTTGCTTTGGCCAGTTCAGTGCTGCTCGCTTCGCCCCATCCGGAGCTGGTGGCCTTTTGGGAACAGGTATAGGAAAGAGGGACAAAAATGCAGATGGCGAGGGTTGTGGGAACGGTTGTGGCTACACAGAAAGACCCGAAACTTGTAGGGCTCAAACTGCAGTTGGTTCAACCCTTGGATATTCTCACCGGAGTAGATAGCGGCAGGCCCTTGGTAGCAGTGGATACAGTGGGTGCCGGCACCGGTGATATGGTGATGATCGTGGGGGGTAGCTCTGCCCGCCAGACCGACCAAACGTCCTCTTCTCCGGTGGATCTGGCCATAGTGAGTATCATTGATCTGGTGGAGGTAGAAGGAAATACAGTCTATGATCGTCGCCAAGGAAACTAGCAGAGGCCAGATGAGCGGTTGCGCTATGGGTGGGGAGGGGTGGACATGAAATTCGGTAAAGTAATCGGTAGTGTCGTGTGTACTCAGAAAGATGCCAGTTTGGAAGGTGTCAAGCTTCTAGTTATCCAGCCCCTTACCCGGGAGCTGGAGCCGCGGGGTTCTGCCTATATTGCCGCCGACGCGGTCGGTCAGGCCGGTATTGGACAGATTGTCAGTATAGTCTTCAGTGCCGATGCTACCCAGGCCTTTCCGCAACCCCGAATTCCGGTGGATGCCAGCATCGTCGGTCTGGTGGATGAACATACTGTGACCCAATTGACCGAAGGTACTTGATGTCGCAATGGAATGTGAGGAGTGAAGCCCGTGTATCTGGCCAAGGTCATCGGTCCAGTCGTGTGCACAGTAAAGCACCCCGCCTATGCAGGCAAGAGCATGCTGCTGATTAGTCCCATCCATGGCCCCGAGGATGACTACGAGATTGCAGTTGACTATGTAGGTGCCGGTGTTGGGGATACGGTAATCGCAGGGGGAGCACCAGGGGTGGCTCAGACTGTATTTCAGTTGGATAAGGCTCCCATCAAAACACTGATCATGGGAATAGTTGATTAAGCAAAGGTTCTTGGGACATGACCATCTGTCACCTACAAGAAGTGGAGAAAGGCAGATATAGGTCGCCCTGGGAGAAAGATGGGGGGAGACTGGATTGGATGAGAAGATGTTGATCGAAGAGATTACTCGGCGAGTCTTGGCCGCTCTCCAAACGGAAGGCGGATCCAGGCAGGACCCACGGATAGTCCCGGTAGGGATCTCTGTGCGCCATATACATGTTTCCGCCGCCGATCTGGAAATTCTGTATGGGCCCGGTCACGAGCTTACCCCTTTACGGGATCTATATCAGGAGGGTGAGTTCGCCGCCAAGGAAGTCGTAGCTTTGGTAGGGCCCAGGATGCGGGCCCTGGAGAATGTGCGGATTCTTGGTCCTATGCGGAATCGCACCCAGGTGGAGGTTTCCAGAACTGATACCATCTATCTGGGCATTAACCCACCGGTACGGGCCTCAGGCAATTTGGCAGGATCCAGCCCCATCACTTTGGTGGGACCTAAGGGCACCTTGACCCTGTCAGAGGGTGCGATCGTGGCCAATCGCCATATCCATATGAATCCCATGGATGCTCAAAGATTTGGTGTGTCTGACAATGATCTAGTACAAGTTGAAGTCCAGGGAGAGAAAGGACTCATATTCAATCATGTCCAGATCAGAGTCAAAGACAATTTCCGGCTGGAAATGCACCTAGATACTGATGATGCCAATGCCTCTGGCATAACCACCGGTGCCCAGGCTCGCATTCTGACTTAGCCGTGGTGACGAAAGTGGGAAAGGGGCCTTGAGCCCGTGAACGCAGATAGAAAAGAACTCATTGCCAATGTAAGAGCAGCAGGTGTAGTGGGAGCCGGTGGAGCTGGCTTCCCCACCCATGTGAAGCTGGCTGGTTCAGTGGATACAATAATCCTCAATGGGGCTGAGTGTGAGCCGCTCTTGGCCGTTGATGTCCAGCTTTTGGAGTTACAGGCTGAGACTTTAGTGGAAACCCTTGGTGAAGTAGTTGAGATCCTGGGGGCGAAAGCGGGAGTCATCACTATCAAGGCCAAGCACCAACTTGCCATTGAGGCGCTCAAGCAAGCTCTAGTGGGAAAAGCTAACCTCCGTTTGCATCCCTTGGAGGATTTCTATCCCGTTGGTGATGAACAGGTTTTAGTTTACGAAGTATTAGGCCGGACCGTACCGGAAGGCGGGATACCGCCTGATGTAGGTGGTATGGTCATCAATGTAGAAACCCTACTCAACGTGGCCAAAGCTCAGCGAGGTCAGCCTGTGACCGCCACTTATGTGACTATTGCAGGGGCAGTCAGCCGGCCGCTTACCCTTGAGGTGCCGGTGGGGACTCCCATTTCGGTGCTCTTGGATTTGGCCGGTGGTCCTACAGTCCCTCATTATCGGGTGATCGAAGGTGGACCGATGACCGGTGAGCTCATATCTCAGCCGGCGATCGATTCTCACATAGCCGCGGCCAAGAAGACCACCACCGGTGTTATCGTCCTTCCGGCCGACCACTGGCTAGTAAGCCAGCCGGGTTTGAACCTAGGTATTATTCTGCAGAGAGCCCAATCGGCGTGCTGCCAGTGTCGCATCTGTACCGACTTGTGTCCGCGGCACTTATTGGGACATGATCTGAATCCGCATCTTATCCTTAATGCTCTTAATCATGGCCAGGCGAGTAACCCCGATGCCTATACTCAAGCTTTTCTGTGTTCGGATTGTGGGGTTTGTGAATTATATGCCTGTCCGGTAGAGCTGTCCCCTCGGCGGGTATATCAGGCTATTAAGCTGGAGTTGACTAGGCAGGGCCTGAAGAACCCGCATAGGCGCAAAGTCACTCCCAAGGTAGCCTGGGTGGGTCGGCACATTCCGATCAGCAGCCTTATCTCCCGTTTGGGTCTGGAGAAATATGATCACCCGGCCCCTCTGTCTAAGGTTGAGTTTTCGCTCAGGCAGGTGGCAATCGCTTTGCAGCAGCATATTGGAGTCTCGGCCCGAGCTTTAGTTAAGGCAGGCGACAAAGTAGAGATTGGCCAAATCATCGCCACACCACCCCCGGATAAGCTAGGCGCGGTGTTACATGCCAGCATTTCCGGTAGGATCAAAGAGGTAACCGAAGCTATGGTGGTAATCGCTGGAGAGTGAGGTTCCCGAGGGGTATGCAAGAGAGATACATGGCCAATCACCGACTAAGGTGGTGAACTTGAGGATGAACGTGAATACTATCAATCGGTCGGCCATAGGGTTTCTGGAACTAAAGGGAGCAGCTTATGGAGTGACCGCTGTGGATGTAACGGTCAAGGCGGCACCCATCGAGATCTTGCAGGCCAAAGTGGCCTGTCCGGGGAAGTTTATGGTATTACTGGCCGGTGAAATGGCCGCAGTCGAGACTGCAGTAGCTGCGGCAAGAGCCCAAGTGGGATCCGGGCTTTATGACTATTGCATCCTTGGCCGTATTCATCCAGCCCTCTATCGAGGGCTTCATGATCAGTTCACCGATCGATTGCAGGAGCAAAGCGAGCTATCGAGGGGAAACCATGAGGCTCTGGGGGTTGTGGAGACCCTCAGTATAGCTTCAGGGCTAGCCAGTGCCGATATAGGTCTAAAATCCGCTGCCGTGACACTTAAGGAACTGCGCTTAGGCTATGCCCTGGGGGGCCGCAGCTTTTTCGTTTTCGCAGGAAATACCGGTGATGTAGAAGCAGCCTTGGCGAGTGCAGTGAAGGTGGCGGTTCGGCGAGGTTCTTTAGGAAGCCAATGCCTGATTGCGAGACCGGCCGAGAGACTTAAGCGATTATTTCCAGATTCCCAGTTCTAGTTGCCCACTATCTGAATAGACTGCTATAATAATGGCGTAGGTGATCAGCCTAAAGACTTTATGGGCCGGCCTCGGGGTTGGCCTGTTTTAATGCCTTCGATCAATAGCCGATAGCTTGCCAAGGTAATCAGTATGGGGTAGAGCAGGGAGGTGGCCAAGATAGAGCTACCAACGGATCTAAGAACCGGACTTAAGCAGCAGCTAGAAGCCTTCTCTGCGAAGGAACTGGCTCAGTGTGTGGCCGACTTATCGCATCGATATCGCACTAACCTGCCCATTGATGGCCAAAGGATTGTCCAGTCTCCCAAAGATGCTGCTGCCTATGCCGCTTTTCGCCTACCGGCTACATATGGTGGGGTGTATGCTGCCCTCAGGCAAGTACGGGCCCAATTTCCCCAGTGGCAGCCCCAGACCTTACTGGATGTAGGTGCCGGACCTGGCACCGTCATGTGGTCGGCTACCCATCCGGACTTGTGGCCAGAGACTCTACACAAGATTACCCTCTTGGAGCGGGAAGCCAATATGATCACTCTGGGGCGAAGGCTAGCCGGCTATGCCTCATTGGCCTCGATCCGGGAGGCGCGGTGGCATGCTGTGGATATCACCGAAAGGTGGGGGACCACCCCCCATGATCTGGTAGTGACCTCCTATGTCCTAGGTGAGCTACCTAGAAACAGCCGAGCAGCGTTTATTGATCAGCTTTGGGAAATGACCAAACATACGTTGGTGATTATCGAACCGGGTACACCCATCGGGTTTGGTCATATCAGAGAGGCCAGGGACCAACTGAGAACTATGGGGGGCAAGGTTGTGGCACCATGTCCCCATGACCGTCCTTGTCCCATGGAGGGTGCTGACTGGTGCCATTTCCGTCACCGGGTGACACGCTCGCGTCTGCACCGGCAGACCAAAGCAGGAGAGTTGGGGTATGAAGATGAGAAATTCTGCTTTGTGGCTATGTCTCGAGCACAGAGTCGCGGTATCCAAAGCAGAGTTATCCGCCACCCACAGGTTCGTAAAGGGCATATCCGGCTGCAGCTGTGTACTCCTACAGGGCTAGTCGGTACAGTAGTTACCCGTAAAGACCGGGAGCTATTTAGGCAGGCCCGCAACCTCGAATGGGGCAGTAGTTTCCACTGATAATAGCCCATGCTTGGCTGACCATAAGTGGTTGGTAGATGCCACCGGCAAAGGTGGTCGGCAGTATATAGTTGGGAATAGAATTCTCCCAATAATAGAGCAGGAGTCCTCCAAGGAGGAGCGAATACAAAACGTTGCGGCTGTTAACATATGTTGGCGGGACTTGGGGAAAAATCAGTTTTAGTGTCTGACCCTTGTAGAAGATTGGCTGTTATTCAGCTAGAGGAGGCGAGATCATGGCACACCTGATCCGGCTCTTGTTTTATGCCCGATCCGAGTGGTGGAGACTCTTGGTTGGGTTGGTCGGGGCTCTCGTGGAGATGGTTTTGGCCCTAATGGTGCCTTTGTACACAAAGCGAGTCATTGATCGTCTGGCCGACCCGGGGATCTCTTCAGGGGTAGCCTACGGCTTTCTGAACATAGTAGCTGTAGCGCTATTGGCCTTTGGACTGATTAGATCCATTTCTATTTTCATCCAGATCTTCATTACCGAAAAGGCATCACAGGAAGTGGCATATTCGCTGCGCAATGATCTATATGATAAGCTCCAGCGGCAGTCCTTTGCCTTTTACGATACAGCGGCTACCGGTGAGTTGATGTCGAGGCTGACCAGTGATGTCGAGATGTGTCGGGAAGCGACGGGTTTTGGTTTCAGTTCTCTTTTGGGCAATCTCGTTTGGTTAGTGGGAATCGCTGGTTACCTATTTTACCTGGACTGGCGTTATACCTTGATCTCCTTGTCTATGCTACCATTGCTGTTTATGGTGGCGGTTCGCTATACACTAAAGGTTGAACCTCTCTATACTGATGTTCAAGAACAGCGGGCCAAGCTTACAGCGGTGGCACAGGAGAACTTCTCTGGTGTGCGGGTGGTACGGGCTTTTAGTCAAGAAGATGAAGAGCTCAAGCGTTTTCACCAGGAGAATGAAGGGCTTTGTAGTCGGACACTAAAGACAGCGAAGGCCAGCTCTTTTTATCATCCGGCTATGGATTTTTTCGCAAACCTCGGTACAGTACTAGTGATCTGGTATGGTAGTCGCGAAGTTATCCAGGGCAGGCTCACTTTAGGTTCCATGGTCGCTTTCCATGGATCACTGTGGATGATGATCTGGCCCGTGAGAATGTTGGGGTATATCCTAGGGGTTATGCAGCGGGCGGCCGCTTCGGCCAAACGGGTCTTTGAGCTCTTGGACTGGAAGCCTGCAGTTGTGGAAAAATCTGGAGCCTTACTGCTACCTCCGATCACCGGTTGGGTGCGTTTTGAAGGTGTGGGTTTTGGTTATGAAAATGACCGACAAATACTGGAAGGAATTGACTTTGAAGCACGGCCGGGAGAGGTAGTAGCCATTGTCGGTTCCACCGGGTCCGGCAAGAGCAGCCTGGTCCACCTCATCCCTCGTTTCTACGATGCGCGGGAGGGACGGGTTACCATTGATGGCTACGATGTTCGGGATGTGAGTCTCGAGTCACTGCGTCGGCAGATTGGCATGGTTTTGCAGGAGAATTTCCTTTTCTCCGCTTCCATAAGGGAGAATATCGCCTATGGACGGCCCAGTGCCTCTTTGGGTGAGATCGAGGCTGCGGCCCGGGCCGCAGCTGCCCATGAGTTTATCATGCAATTACCCCAAGGCTATGACACTATGGTGGGTGAGCGGGGGGTGGGCCTATCAGGTGGGCAAAGGCAGCGAGTGGCTATTGCCCGGGCCTTATTGGCCAATCCTCGGATCCTGATCTTGGATGATTCCACTTCCAGTGTTGATCTGGAAACAGAACGGGAGATCCAAGGGGCTTTGAATCACTTGATGAAGGGCAGGACTACGTTTATCATTGCCCAGAGGCTATCCACGGTACAGCAAGCAGATAAGATCTTGGTACTCGATGGAGGGTCAATAGTGCAACAGGGCACCCATACTCAGCTGGTCAGAGAAGGAGGCACCTATCTGGAGATCCTGCAATCACAGATCATCCCGGCCGGCTCCCTGGTGAGCTAGGTGTTGATTGGCGAAGTGGGTGTTGGGCTGGTCGGCTGGATCTATCACCGTGAGCGGGATGCTCAGTCTTAAGTTAGGTGTGTTACTGGTATGTTAGAGGAAATAGTGCCCGTAGCGATTATGCTACTTGACGATAGAAAAGGGGCGAGATCATGGCATATGAAAGTGAGCAGGACCGGCATACAGCCCCCGTAAACCGCGGCCTGCTTATTCGTCTATTACAATACCTAAGCCCCCATAAAAGACGGGTGGCTTTGGCCATTTTGCTGATGTTGGGCGTGTCGTTGTCTGCCATCACCATCCCCTATTTAGCTAAGCTGCTGATCGATGACTATGTTGTGGTAGGTGATATCGGAGGCGTTAACCGAATTGCCCTAGTCATGTTCTTACTTTTCATCGGTGCTTGGGTTTTCTCCTATTGGCGGGGTTATGTGATGGCCTCCATAGGTCAGAGCATCATCTATACTATGCGACAACAGCTTTATGAGCATCTCCAGCGGTTGTCTTTACGGTATTATGATGGCATCCAGGTAGGCCGACTGATCACTCGACTCACCAGTGATGTTGATGCCCTAAATGAGCTGCTGAGTGGGGGTGTGATCAACTTCGTCTCTGATTCTGTTACACTTGTGGGGATCGCCGGGATTATGCTGGCTATGAATCCTCGCCTGGCGGCTCTGACCTTTGTTACTATACCGTTTCTGGCCTATATGATGACGGGATTCCGGATGAAGATTTTCTTGGCTCAACGTCAGGTTCGAGAAAAGGTAGCCGCGGTCAATGCCAGTTTGCAGGAGAACATCTCCGGAGTGCGGGTAACGCAAGCCTTTACTCGGGAAAAAGAGAATCTACACCGGTTTAGTGAGGTGAATAGAGCCAGCTATGATGCTGCTCTTCATTCCATCAGTATCTTCTCTTTCTTCTGGCCGATTATTGATTTCATCTCAGTGGTTGGCACTGTGATCGTGCTCTGGTTTGGAGGTCGATGGCTGGTACAAGGGCAGCTTACTGTCGGTGAGATGGTGGCTTTCTTGGCGTATACCGGTCAGTTTTTCGGACCCTTAAGAAACCTAGGACAGTTATTTCGGATCATACAGACCGCTATGGCCGGCGCGGAGCGAGTCTTTGGTATTTTAGATACGGTACCCGAGATTCAGGACCAACCCGATGCCAAAGAGCTGCCACCGATTAGGGGGCATGTGCAGTTTGAAAATGTTAGTTTCGCCTATGAAGGTGATGACTATGTCCTACAGGATATTGACCTGGAGGTCAATCCGGGGGAGACTATAGCGTTGGTGGGCCATACCGGTGCGGGCAAGACCTCGATGATCAATATCCTATGTCGATTCTATGATGTCACTGGTGGCCGGATCCTAATCGACGGACATGATATCCGGACTGTTACGCAAAAGTCCCTAAGGTCACAGACGGGGCTGGTTCTGCAGGACCCCTTCCTTTTCTCGGGCACTATCCGAGAGAATCTGCTGTATGGTAATCCGCGGGCGACGGAGGCAGATATGTTAAAGGTGACTAAGGCCTTGGGTCTCGATGAGGTAATTCAGCAGTTTGCCGATAGATATGACACTCAGGTGCAAGAGAGGGGCAGCCGGCTGTCTTTGGGGCAGCGCCAGCTGGTTTCCTTTGCACGGGCCATCATCAATGATCCGCGCATTTTGATACTGGATGAAGCCACGGCCAATATTGATACCCAAACAGAGCAAGTCATCCAAAAGGCCCTGGAGCATATGCTGGCAGGCCGGACTTCCTTTGTGATCGCCCATCGCTTGACTACGATTCAGCGGGCAGATCGAATCGTGGTGATCAATAATGGCAGGATCGTGGAAACCGGCACTCATGAGGATCTCCTAACACAAAACGGTGTATATAGCCGCCTATATATGGTGCAGTTTAGTCATTTGAACAGACAGTCAGTGCTGGTAGATGAATCGGTTTCATGAGGCGAGGGCCAATCTGTCTATCCGGTTATGCTGGGCAAAGAAATCAGTACCGTACTTGAAAGCCGTGAGTCCATATAGCATCGAGCTCCAATCGATCACTGCGGTATGTTCGGGATACCAACGATGCTTGGTCTCGGGATTAAGCTGAAAGCGCGAGAGCCCGTATTTATATGCAGCTTGAAAGCGGGCCCTTTGCCCAGCTGCTTGCCCATCTACATCTACTGGCGCCTTGTCATAAGGGATCACAGTGCGATAGATGTCGTAAAGATCGTATATGGCCTGGGGGTATACCGGTAAGAACCCGGCGATAATATAAGGTGAGGCGATCCGTTCAGGGTTGTTGCCGATAGCATCAGGATGGTAATATCCTTTGGGTGTGACACCGGCACCATGTCCCCAGACAAAGGAAGGGGCGTGGTGGCATTCCATCCAGTCCCGATGATCGGCAAAGGCAATATTGGCGTAGAGCTCATTGTAGATGGGGCTCTGCGTATATTCATGAACTAGGTAATAGGGAAACTGATAAACAAATGAGGAGGGGATGTTGCCCTCTTCGCAGATGATCGCTCGTCCTGGGCCTACCGGTTGTGACGGCAATAGGTGTAGGCGCTGAGGGCTGTAGATTTGCTGCCAAAGCCTTCTTCCCTGAGCCGTGCCCCGGGCCATATGGGCCAAGACCGAATATTCGTTGTACGGGGCTAGGGGATCGATTCCCCGGCCTTCTTCGATCTTAAGGAAAATCTCACCACTGGCAGGACTGGCGATGGCCGCCTCCCAGCGTACTGAATGATATAATTTTATAGCCAGTCGAGCGATCTCGGCATGATCAACGAAGTATTGCATGGCAAACAGTGCGCCACTAACCAACAAGGCAGTATCAATCGTGGAGTTTTCCGATTGCCAACGGCGGGCACCTGTCTCTACGTCGATGAAATGGGCAATAAACCCAGTTGCCTTATCCTTGGCAATCTCGACTCCCGGCAGCTCGTCAGTCATGGCCCTTAAGGTCAGCACTACTTTTTCGGGGGCCTCGGTTTCCCAACCTTCTCCATGGGCAATAGCCAAGGCAACTAGACCCACTCCGGTAGCTGCAATGGAGCTGGGGAGGCGATTCTGACCTACAGCCACATAGGCATCCCGATAGAGGCCCGTGGCTGGGTGCCGCATATCGGCTATTAATCGGTAGGCACGGTAATACTGATCATCGAAGAATGCCCGAACCGGTTGGGGAAGTGTTGCATAAGCAGGCTCTGGTCTAGTTAGAGGCAAGGCACACATAGGCAACTCCTTCACAGGCCTTTCATAGGCCTTGATGGGCAGAGCAAATGGCGCTACTCGGCACCATACCATCCTACTGCTTTTTTTATTGGCCTTTATGAAGGGAAGTCCTGCTCCAGACGCCTTGTCAACTGCTGGGTATAAGGGAAAAAAGCAGTACCTGAAAGCAATTCCCGCAGAAAGGCAGTGCCGCCGGTGGACTACCGGGCTCAATTGGTTTGGGGGCAAAAACAAGGGAAATCCGCGCATATAGGGAAATAACGATTAACAGCTGTGTCGAATCGGGACTCGGGAGGTTAGTAGGGAAATGGGGCAGAAGGAAGTCAATCACGATCAGAGCCATGAAGTAGCGACAGGGCAGAAGCCCAGGGCCAGGAGCATGCTAGCTGCGGAGCGCCGAGCCAATATTGCCCGTATGGCTGAGCAACACGGCTCAGTGAGGGTAGCGGAGTTGAGCCGGGTATTTGATGTGACAGAGGAGACTATCCGCCGGGACTTAGAAGAATTGGAGAAGGGTGGATACCTCAAGCGCACCTACGGAGGTGCGGTAAATGTCAATGGCACCGGGCTGGAGCTTCCCTTTGCCCGTCGAGTGGAGAGTCATCGGGAAGAGAAGAATCTCATTGCTATATATGCAGCCACTTTGGTACAAGAAGGGGAGACCATCATCCTCGATGCCAGTACTACAGCCTTGTGGCTGGCGAAACACTTGATTGATCGTCGGGACTTGACGGTGGTGACCAATTCCATTCAGATAGTCATGGAACTGGCAGGAAGACCAGGTCTGCGGGTAATCTGTACCGGCGGGAACCTGCGGGATCGCACCTTGGCTTTTGCCGGTCCTCTGGCAGAGCGAGCGATCAGCGGTTACTATGTCGACAAAGTCTTCATGTCCGGCAAGGGGTTGACTCCTGATGGCGGGTTAACCGACAGCAATGAGCTGGAGGTAGAGCTCAAGAAGGCGATGCTGGCCGCGGCCAAGGAAAAGATAGCTTTAGTGGACAGCAGTAAACTAGGCCACCGAGCCTTTGCCCGTATAGACGACTTGAGCGCCTTCACTACCATTATTACCGATCCTGGTATTGACCCAGCCATGGCTGAGGCTATTCGGGAACATGGGGGAGACTTAGTTATAGCCCCGGCAGACTAGCAGCCGGTAGTACCACCCGATCGGCAGGTTTGGGCTCAGGAAGCACTGGCTGCCCTTCAGCGGGAAAGCTAGTGGGTACCACAATCCGCAGTGCTTGGGGCTGGAGAAAGGCTTCTACCGGCGTATAACCGATGATCTCACCATCAAACATTTTCGGCAGGGGTTTTGCTGTCTCTATGCGCACACTGCGGCATCGATAGAGACTAAAAGCTCGGTGATTCAAGTGTCGGCCAACATATACTTTGGGGAGATTGCAGAGCAACTCCACCCGAGTTAGCTTACCGATGACAACTACGTCAAAAAGGCCGTCAGTGACATCAGCGGTAGGTGAAAACCGAAGACCACCACCCACCGAAGGGGTGTTAAGGACGAAAATCCCGCAGGTGAGAACAGAAAACCGATGATCACCTAAAGTAAGGGTCACTTCATGGAAACATAGGTCTTGCAGTGTCTGCCAAACAGAACTGAGGATGGCCAGCGAGCCACCGAGAAAGCGTGACTTGTGATTGGTGTGATGGATGACATCTACCGGAAAGCCGATAGAGACCAAACAGCCAAAATGGCGATCTCGCTCTTTGCCTATATCCATAT
>JAAZLW010000121.1 GCA_012799135.1 Bacillota bacterium
AGGACTTTGACTCCTGCATTCCCTGGTTCGAGTCCAGGCGCCCCAGCCAGTGCCGAGATAGCTCAGTCGGTAGAGCAGGGGACTGAAAATCCCCGTGTCGCTGGTTCGATTCCGGCTCTCGGCACCACTTTTTGAGCCATTAGCTCAGTCGGTAGAGCACCGGACTTTTAATCCGGGCGCCCGGGGTTCGAATCCCCGATGGCTCACCATGAAGAACCCCGCTGTAGCGGGGTTTTGTGCTATTTGTGGCTAGGTGATTTCTTCACTCCGGTGCTTTGTTGGGAATAACTTGGGAATAATCGTGCGCAGCCGAAGACCCTGACAAGAGCTGGTCAAGAGAAGTCACCGCGGCACCCTGGATGTTCGGCAGCACAAACGAATAGGTATCCCTACTTAGTTCGGGGCTAAACGGTATTGCCCTTAGCCCTCTGTGCGTCTTGGGGTTACCGATGACGGTCTTCTCTCCTTCATCATCCTTCGAATCCTTGATTGCCTCCATCACCACCAATGAGTTGGCTTTGAGATCTACATTATCCCACCGCAAAGCTAGTGCCTCGTATTGTCTCCCGGTAATACTTGTACTTGCCATCTGGTCGTTTCCCCAGGCTGACACTAATCCTATACGAGCTTCTCCCTCGCTTTTGGATGTGACCGCGCAAGTTATTATGCCTCCTTCACCAATCAAGTAGGGCTAAGATATGCATCATTTCAGCATCAACGTCTCTTCGTACTCAATTCCATCAATGTATACTTCTACTGTCTTTGGGCTATAGCCATCTAGTTTGTCAAACACATAGTAGAATAGCATAGAAGCTCCCGGCATTAGGGCTTCCTGACCATTGACCAGGGTCTTTGCAGGTTGCGGTGCAAATACAACGGCCCAAGTGCTGTATTGATTGCCAGCATCATCAATGAGAGTTATCGGTGATGATTCACTCCTACTTGACCAGTCTCGTATAATGGGGGCTTCTGATATATTGGCAGCATACACACGTAGGAGAATGCATTCATTACCCAAAACCCCGGCAATTTCCTCAGTTGTTTTCTTGTAAAGGTCATATAACATGCCCCATTCTTTCTTCATGATTGCATGGGCATTGCTACTAACGTCCTCCCTAACAATAGCTAAATTGGATTTGCCGTTATCGGATTCGAGGGCATCCTGAATCGTTCGAACTTGTACTCTGAAGCTACCAAAGACCGATTGCAGCTCGGGATACAGTTGGCGTTGTGTGATCAACTGTCCATCCTTAAGAAGGATCTTCTTGTACCGAAGATCGGCATATCGCGCCCGTTCCAAAGGACTTTCGACCACAGCTCCTAGAATATTCTGTTTGGTTAGCTTCATCCCTATAGTTCTGGATTCAGCGGGACGAATCTCAAGATCAGGGTTCAGAAAGGGAATCCAATCTGATATTACTTCTCCAAACGGGTCGCGTAGCCTGATTTCGATCTCAAGAGCCGTGATGTGATGTGAAGAATTGTTGCGTATAGTTACGTTGAGAGTTCTCCCTCCCGCAACAATGTATTCTTTGGAGAAAGTGCAATCATACGGCAGGTCAGCTATCGTAACCGGAAGTACTTGAGCGCTGGCTGAGAGTTCTGATCCAAAACACCATAGTAGTGTGACTATCAACAAGATGAACACCCTTGCATCTCGCAATTTGATTTCCCCTTTCTCTTTGATTGTTCATCCGCAAAAACAGCTGCTCTTAGGGTCCGTGCACACTATGTACTTTACGGCAAGTCTACACTCCATTTAGTCGATCCCCTGCTGTTTGCTCTTTCTATGCTACAATACCTCTAGGGGCCCCGTTTCGTCCTTTGGGACTCGTCAGGCCGGTGGATAACGTAACCGGCAACGGATACCGGGACAAGCTCTTGGCTAATCCGTCGGCAAGGTTAGTGGTGGCTCGGTCAATCGCCGTGAGAGTATCGGTAACACTGCTAGTAATATCGAATGACATCACCTCTGGTGTTATTCCAACTACATTGCTGAGGTTACATCCAAGCTGCTTGTCCCCACGCTGCCCCTCACCGGGGCAGCCGCACAGGCCTTAAGGGGACGCCTGTAGGGTTGGTTGAAGAGGTACTTGTTAACAACGATCATTCTATCTCCAGATTATCAAAGTAATAGATGACTTCTTTCCAGGCCATAACATCTTCCGCAGTCAGTTCAAAATCGCGGTTTTCGCGACCAGCAAAGCGCACCTTAACAGTCGCGTCTGGATGTGAATTTACAATCGCTTTCCCCAGTTTGGCAATCTCTGAATCACTCCATTTGAAATCTATGATCTCAATAACGCCACCACTAAAGGTGTGGTGCTGCACAAGATCACTGTAAGAATGATATACGGGCGTGACATATCTCTCACCATCGACTAACACATACACTTGCTCCATGAAGATCCAAGATTTGCCCTTGTAATACGCCCTCAAAAACATCCATTTCGATGAGTCATTGCGACCGATGTACGGCAAAAAGCGAATTTCCCTAACGGAACGACCTGCTTGCTCTCTGGGGTGATTGATGAAAGTAATTCCACGGAATTCATCATGCTCAAATATCAGCTTGTCCTCCAGATCCTTCATCGAAA
The DNA here is from genome assembly GCA_012799135.1 of Bacillota bacterium. Classification (GTDB taxonomy): domain Bacteria; phylum Bacillota; class Limnochordia; order DTU087; family DTU087; genus JAAZLW01. The sequence goes on from JAAZLW010000121.1 coordinate 2,598, forward strand.
ATACTTGTTCTGCATAGCTAGATATGCAGAACAGCAATATGAGTAGGGTCATCAGTGAAAGAACGGCAACAGTTCTCTTCAAAACCATAGTGACTACCTCCCCTTCGGGGTCATTAGCCATACCCAGAGTGATTGCCCAGACATCCCTGTAAGTTACACCAAAATGGCGGCTTACAAACGCTACATGGTGAAAACCCCCTAGACTTGGCATTGTCCAGACTGATCGGAATCATGCTTCTCGATAAGTGCCTACAACCAGCACGGTGATACTTGGAGCCGGTCTTTGTTATGTACATAGTGATTGTTTTTGGCGCCTCGGCTGGTTTTTCCGGCTGAGTGGTTACTATGTTGGATAGTCCTGCCGTGGAAATAGATACAGACGATCTATCTGGGCTCCACTTGACATCTGCGCCAAGGAGCCTCGCGATGGCTTCGAGCGAAACGAAAACCTCACCATCAACGACGTGAGTGTGAAGTTCTGGGTCGGGGCTTCTGCTGTTTATGAGAATCTCTATCGGCGCAGTTGCATAGACGAGCCCCGCAATAAGCATAACTGGCACAATGAATAGGGTTAGGATCCTACGGTGCAATTTCACTCCAATCCCTCCTGCATTTCCTGACTCTCAATTCAACAGCTACCCAGCCACGCTCATCCAGCCGTTCGATATCCCACCATCTCTACCGGTATTCCCATCCGCGCAGCGAATCGTTCAACAGTCTCTCCCCAATAAGGGTGCTCATTTCTAACCAGTAGTTCGATAGCAAACAAATTAGCCTCACGCTCAACTAAGGGAAGCATAGGGGTATACTCCGATAAAAAGAAGTAGCCTACACCTTTGGTTGAAAGCTGAAAACGCCCGATCTCATGTGCCAACACAAAACGCTTCCAGGGCAGGGCTAAGCCTGAATTTAGGGCTATGCAAACCCGATCAGAGGCCTGAACCACCATGCCCTTGATACCACTCCGGAATGGATGCTTATCCACTTCAATATTGAGGTACTCGGTTACACGATAGGGGTCACGCGTCCCACAAGAGCAAACCAACCCATCGACAGCTTGTCTAATGTACTGGTGTTGCCTTTAGTCCTCCCAATCGCGAATATTGTGATAGCTCTACGGACAACAAAGCTATATGCTAGGCGTCCGAGTGCAACATGTCTGGTAAATGGATACCCGTAATGGAGTAAATCACTGTGTGTGGTGTTCGTCGAACTTCGCAATAGCAGAGCAACAGCAAGATAGACGATTCCATGGGCAGATTACAATATGTAGGATGATGAGTAGTGCAATTCTGACGTTCGAAGGTGTTTGGTGATTGGCCATGGTTTGGTACGCCCCGGCTTGTTGACGTTTCTAGTTCTTGACCCCCTTCTCACGTTTTTCCTATTCCGTTCCCAATTGACTCTCATATACGTGAGTATGTCCTCTATATCCTCATCATTAAGCGGAGCACCGAAAAAATTCGGGTTGCTTGATCTTAGGAGTTCTTCCAGCTCCATATCGGTGGGAGGGGTGTCACGGTCCCAGAGGTCTGTATCCATACGGGGCTTATCAGTACGCTCTAGGAGATAGTCAATTGACACACCGAAATAGCTAGCCAGTTTGCCAAGCATCTCGGCATCGGGGGTTCGAACACCATTCACATATTGAGATATGGTGGTCTTTCCAACACCAACAACCCGTCCTAGCTCCTCATGAGTTATTCCTCACTCATTTCGTAGAGCTCTCCCTCGTTCCATTCCCGCTGGCCTCCTGACTAAGAACAGCCTATCACAGTCTGTGAGCAAAAGGCAACAAGTTCAGGAAAGGCTAGATCAGGTACTGACGAGTTGAGGTAACGTGAACCATAATCATGTTAGCGAAGCGTGAACAAAGGAGGTGCACCATAGCGCGAAAGAACTTGAGACTTGCTCGGGAGGCAAACCTTACCGAGGTGCAGGTGGCTCAGTATCTAGGGTTCGTAAACGGTGCCGTATTATAGGAAGGAGATCAGACTTTAGTCCAGAACTATTAAAGAGACGCACAACACATATCTAGTACATATCGGAAGGTAAGACGTCCTACCAGTCATAGAAACGAGTGATAGTACCACCTATAGTTCTACGACGGGAGGTCAGACGACTAACCATTATATTGAGTATGCCCACATGGGATACCAAGGAGGTGAGGCACAGACTGGGGAGAATGGACTGCAGCAGAGACCATGAGAACAGTATCATCTGAGTAGCTCAGTAGAGTAATCGGATTGTTGGGCTGAAAGTAGGTTTGAAGCATTTGGCCCTGTGGGGCCATTAGGAGAATATGGAGGAGGCGTACAAATGCACAATCTGAGCAGGAAGCTGGCTAGTTGTCTGTTGGTTCTGATCCTGGCATTGGGCTGCGGTTGGGTTGTCAGTGCAGCCGCTGAAGAGACGGTGACTTTAGTTTGGTC
>JAAZLW010000122.1 GCA_012799135.1 Bacillota bacterium
CTGGGGACTCATCAGGTGTTTCTCTACTAGTAGCTCCCTTTCCAGCCGGGGCATGTCAGCAATCCCGAAATACTCCATGTCAGTCTTGCTATTGCCAGTTACTGATGAGCGCACCAGATCAGCAACATGAGACAACTGCTGGTCATTGGCCGCTGCTGGGAAAGGGATCTTAGCGATATTGCGCGCTAAGCGAATGCGACTACCCATGACTATGTCATTGTCGGGGCCTGTGCCCTTCATCCATTGGCTGAGAATTTTGCTAACCGCTTCCTGCAAAGACACCTGTGTCAACCCCCTCTCAACTCTGGCCTAGCGGCCGTCCCGTCCTTCAGATTCCCGCAGGTCTTTTTCCAGGCGCCGGATCTTATCCCGCAACTTGGCCGCTTCCTCGTATTTCTCCTGGGAAATGGCCGTCCGTTGCTGCTCTCTCAGCTCCTCGATCTGTCTGCGATACCCGATGGCAGCACTACTGTACCCGGGTATTTTCCCGGTATGACCGGTACTGCCTTGCAGCCGCCGCAGCAGAGGCTGAATCTGGCCCTTGAACTGCTCATAGCAAACACTGCACCCTAAACGACCCGCTTCCTTGAATTTACTGTAACTGAAACCACAATTGGGGCAGCGCTCTACTGCTATCTCCGTCGCTGGGCCCGATGACGCTGTCTGGGCATGTTGAAGCATCCCTGCTAGGAAATCCTGGAACGTGAATGCTGGCTGAGAGACAAAAGTAAGCTCGCCTTTAGTTTGGGCGCATTCCTGACACAAATGAACTTCTGTCTTCATGTTATTAACTATCTTCGTTATATGAACGGTAGCCGGGCGTTTCCGGCATTCCTCACATATCACTCCGATTACCTCCTGTGGATACGGATTGGTGAATTCACCTTCCATGCAAGAGTAACATCAGCATGGAACGAAGCAAAATAGCCCTAACCCTACCGGCATATGCCATACTGATGCCCTGTGTCTCCTCTTCCAGCAAGGAGCGGATCACGACTACCTCTTTTCTACTCAAGTAGTCATAATCAAGGAGCCGGGCCATAAGTGCCTCCGCTTCGTTCATCTCTATGGTCTCACCGACTGTCTCGTATATCCAAGGACAGATACCTTGCTGATGCTGGGGCTCCAAGCGGAAAATACGGATATAACCACCGCCTCCCCGCCGGCTTTCCACTATGTACCCCCGATCATTGCTAAACCGGGTCTTAAGCACATAGTTGATCTGGGATGGCACACACTCAAATAGCTCTGCCAGCTCAATGCGGCGAATCTCCAATCCACCTTGGTCGGCTTGATCCAGCAAAGCTTTGATATATCGCTCAATATGGTCTGCCAAGCTGCTAATGAATGCCACCTCCACCTCATCGATTTGGTCTTTGACCTTTATTGACCATCTGTGTTTATTATATCAGGCAGCCATCGAGATACTCAATCCATCCAGTGGATAATCTGACCCGATTCAGCCTAGGGGCGTCAATTCTCCTTCCAAATCCGAAGCATTGCGTAAGTTAAGTCCCGCATGCTTGCTTTTTGGTCAAATAAGGTCAAACTATTTCGCGGGACTCCCCTGAGAAGGGGCCAAAAGATCCGTATATCAACATCATACGCGTCAGTCAGCATAAGTATTAGCGGGGGGAATGAGCATGGTAAACTGGATCTGGTTTCTTCTGTTGGCTGCCGGTATCGGCCTAGCCGCCTACAACAACAGTGGAGCACTGATTACCGATGCCATTTTGGAGGCAGCTGCTGATGCAATAACCTTAGTGATCGGCCTTCTGGGGTTGATCTCCTTTTGGTCTGGTCTGATGGAAATCGCCGATAGGGCTGGCCTTACCGACCTGTTGGCCAGAGTACTACGCCCGGTTACCAGTCGACTTTTTCCGGACGTTCCACCGGATCATAGTGCGATGGGGGCCATCATCTTGAGTATTAGTGCCAACATCCTGGGCATTGGCA
>JAAZLW010000123.1 GCA_012799135.1 Bacillota bacterium
AGAACTGAAATCCGAGCAACTACAGTAGGATCATCTTTAATCATCGATAATAGCTGCTCTGTATCCCCATACTCTTCCTTAAGCTCAACAAGAACAGTGTTAGCCGCTCTAACGACATCTTCGGAGGTAGGATCAAAACCCACCTCTACCAGTGTGTCCACCAACACGCTCTCTAGTTCTCCTTGGACAGCCATGTCGGCTGCGCCGATACCTACCATTAGAAAGAATATCGCCGCCAGTGTCATCCCAGCAATAAGTATCTTCCTTGATGCCACAGAATCCGCCTCCTCAATATAATCTCTTCTCCCCTTACTATGGCATACTCGCCTTTTTAGTGCTGTGATCAGGATCACATTGAGAGGCTAGACTAAAGGCCCATTACAGCTTACGCTCAAGAAAACTCCATAGATTGCCTCCCATGAGTTTCTCTACATCTTGACGAATCTCTGCTTCTGTCAATACCCATCCGGTTGCCATCACATCCTGGTACTTTCTTACCAAGATTTCAGCGATGAGCTGGCGAGAATGAGCCCACTTGTATATCAATTGGTCCAATACCCGAGCATCAGAGTGCTGCAATATCACACTATTTCCCAAAAGCTCCAGCCGCATACTGGTTATTTCCTCTATAAGGCTAGGATTATTTAAAAACCACCAACAACCAAAAGGCATGAGATTACGGAATTTGCGAGCTAACACAGCTAGCTCATGTTGATTCTCCCGGGCTAGTAGAGTGACGAGAAACTTGTTGTGCGGATATTGGGAGCAGAGATAATCAAGGGAAGCCATATCCATCTTACCCACACCATCACCGGCATCTTTTAGCCCTGGATTTAGCTGCCGCTTTACTCCTACCATCAGAGCAAAAGGCACATTCATCTCACGGCTTACGGGAATGACACATCTTTCGATTAGCTCCGATTGGGCGGATTTCTCTGGTAACATGAAATCGTAGGTAAGTGATACTGCCATATAAACTGGGTTCATTATTTGAATCCATTCCCGCAAGAAGCGTTGCACTTCCCCAACTGTCTGCCCATTGAGTTCTGGAGTTACATCAAAACCCCACTCCTTTAGTTGATGCCAGCTCTTCTCCCAGCTACACAGCAGCATATCCAAGCGCAGTGCCGCTCTAAAGCGGGGATCTAACTCTTGTTCCCCTGCTTTCAATTTTTCAAGCCAAACATGTCGCTCCTTTGAGTTAAAGGGATCATTGGTCATAACTACAGTCTTCAGGTTTGCAAGCTCAAATACCTCATCGACATACTCATCCAACTGTTTGTCATTAAAATACTCCCGATAGCCCTTGATATCTCGACTTGCCACATCCAGGCCCAACTTATCCAGGGTAGTTAATACTCCCCGACATGCTTCACTGTAAGGAGTGTTTTCCAGAAACAGTGTCTGCCAGATCAGATCAGCTTGTTCAACCTTTGTCTTCTGCCAATACTCATCATAGGGAATATCTACCCACCTCATAGCTTCTGCGATGAGATAGTGATAAGTAACTAATTCATTAAAACCCCAAAGCAAAATGTCTCCGAAGATGGGTGCGTAAAGATGAGTGTGTACGTCAGTGGCTTTAACATCCCACACTACCTGCTCTACTGTTTTCTGTAGGGTTTTTTCGGTAATGGGTTGGGTCACTTAAGATCTCCTCCTCTTCAAAGTTTTCCGGAAGGCAGTACTAGGTTCTTCTATATGTTCTATTATTATGGAAGGCTTGCCGTATTTCCCCTTCGCTCTTTCCACCCCCTTTACCTGCTACAGACGCTAACGTGAAGCTATCGATATAACCCACTGATAACCCACCAATCCTCTCAAACCTAATCTCCATTAATGAACCCATCTTAGAATAATCCTACCTATCCAAGACCATACTGGATTATACGGACTTACGACAGTATAGTCTGGCTTCACTAAAGTGGGTGGCCTGGAATAATCTAAAGGGCAATACAGAGGAGGAGTAGATATGGGCAGTTCGACGCTGGATAGTGAGCTTAAATCCTTGATTATGCAGTATGTGACTGGCCAACTAGAAGAAAAAAGGTTTCGAGTGGCTTATCGGCGCCTCGTCCGTTTGCGGACACTTCTAGGCCGCCAGTAAAACCATATGAGTTAAACATCGGAACCTAGCCCTCTAGCCAGAAGGAGAATCTCGCTCCCATAGCCAAAACTACAAGAGACTAGCTATGTGACAAGAAGGAGCGAGCTCGATGAAAGTCGATTATCATATGCATCTTGAAATGGGTTCTTTGACCCTTGATTACTTGGAGAAGTTCTGGCAACAAGCTCAAAAGATGGGGCTTGATGAGATCGGCATCAGCGAACATGGTCATAATTTTCGCCAGTATGAAAAGATCATGGGTCACCTACGGACAGGTCAAGATGCCTACCCTGAGATCATCCAGTGGCTAGAGAAGAAGTTCTCCCTTGATTTAGATGACTATGTTGCTTTGATTCAAACAGGGAAAGACCAGGGATGGTCACTAAAGCTGGGCTTAGAAATGGACTACATCCCTGGGAAAGAGGCAGAGA
>JAAZLW010000124.1 GCA_012799135.1 Bacillota bacterium
AGTTGGATACCCAATACCGCTCAGTAGAGGGGTTTGCTAAGAAGGTCTCTGTAGAGGAGATCCGCAATACGCGTATGCTTTCTATTCGCTATCAGGACAGTGACGTCCAGCGTGCCCAGACGGTGATTGAGAGTATCACTTCTCGATTCTTGGATTTATCAGGTGACATATACACCAAGAGAAAAGCTCTGCTGGAGGAAAGGCCATCTCAGCTAGAGGCCGGTTACCACGATACTGAGACAACGTACCAGAACTCATTAGCGACCCTAGAGGCCCTGGAAACCACAGAATCCACAGATATCGAAACAGCCCTGGCCAGAGTGCGTATGATTGATTACCTAGCTAAAGGTGAGGCAACGTTGATGGCCCTTAGTGGGCGGATTCATGAGACTAAGATGACCCTAGCTGGTCTGGAAGAGATAAGGATTGTAGAGCAGCCTATCGTCGGTACTGATCCTGTCAATGTACGGCCCATGCTCAATACCGCTATCGCCTTAGTTTTGGGGGGTATGGTGGCTTTAGGGCTGGTATTCATTCGGGAGTATTTCGAAAAGAACCCGCTTTAATGCAGTTGGGCACTACTGGTTGCTCTCGGCAACTGGCGGGGTAGGTAACATGCAATATACATAATCGAGGCGCCCCTGGTGGGCGCCTTCATGATTGGCTCTAGTTGGATTGTGGCGGCGTTTTATCTGCTCCATGTGAAGCTTTTGAGTGGAACTGATTGGGTATGTCTCCTGCGCGCATCAGGGCGTATTTGGCTCCGATGGGTCCCACAATCTCCGACGTTACAACTGACGCTAAGACGATGGTCATGATCACAGATTGCAGCTCGGGGAACTTGGCAGAACTCACTACACCGAGACCTATGGCTACACCTGCCTGGGGTATCAGGGCCAGACCTAGATAGCGCCGGAAGGTTTCTGGGGCCTTGGTACGCACGGCACCGTAGTAGGCACCTCCGATCTTGCCTAATGCTCTAGCTAGAATGTAACCGATCCCCATAAGACCTACCTTGGGCAGGACTTCTAGCTGCAAGTACATTCCGGAAAGAGTGAAGAAAGCTACATAGACCGGTGCTTCCACCTCAGCGATCAGCTGAAAGAGGTGGCGGTTTTCCCGGCGGGCATTAGCCGCAATCATACCCACGGTCATGGTTGCTAATAGTGACGAGAGATCCCAGCGAGCAGCTAGGCCACTGACCAGAAGCGCAATGCTGAGACCAAGAGTGAGGATTTCCCCATCATTTCTGAGATAACGCAGTCCAAAGGATAGCAGTAAACCCCCGGTGACTCCCAAGAGAAGTGAACCGGTGATCTCCATAAGAGGTCCCCAGATGACGCCCATGGTGAGCCCGGAGCCGTAGAGCAGGGCACTGGCAAAAGCAGAAGCCACACTAAAAACCAGCAAGCATCCGGCATCATCTAAAGCCACCACTGCCAGCAACGCATTAGTAAATGAGCCCTTAGCTTGATACTGCCTGATCACAGCTAATGTGGCTGCCGGTGCTGTGGCTGTAGCTAAAGCCGCTAGTAGCAAGCTCAAAGGCAATGAAGCACCGAGAAGCAAAGTGACTGCTAGTACTAGGACAAAGGCTCCCATTAGCTGGCTAACAGTGATTGCCAGTATCTGGGGACCCAGATCCCGGAGATTCTCGATGGTGAGCTCGCCTCCAATGGCCAGAGCTATGAGGCATAGGGCAAACTCCTCTATGGGTTGATGTAGAAGAAATTCGGGAATGGCATTTAGAACTGACGGTCCCAGCAAGATCCCTGCCAAAATATACCCGGTAACTGCTGGAAAATGTAAGCGACCTGCGGCTTTGCCCGCCAGTAAACCTGCTAAGAGCAAAAACCCCAAGGTAGCCATCATTTTATCATCCGCCTCTCCTTCTCCAGTTACGGAAAAACTATATATTATTGCTCAGATCGTGCTATTCCAGAAGGCAATTGGACAGCCCCGCAGAAACACCAATCATACCTTACACCAGTTTGACAAGGGTTGCAAGGGCTTAAGGCCAGCTAAATAGGGCTTCAGGTTAAATTGATGTTAAGCACTTGCCATGCCGGTAAGAACGTGATAGACTGTGGGTGCACTAGGCAGGTAGTGCACTAGAGCGGTAAAGGGAGGTGGCTTGCGTGACCGATGGTTTCCAGGTGAAGCTCGATTTCGATTCTACTCGCCCAATCTACATGCAAATTGTCGATGAGATCAAGCGGGCGGTGGCCCGGAACTTACTAGTGTCAGGGGAAAAACTGCCTTCACAAAGGGAACTAGCCGAGGCCGCCAGGGTGAATCCGAACACTGTGCAAAGAGCATATAGGGAGATGGAGATGATGGGATTAGTGGAAACCAGGCGGGGAGAAGGTACCTTTATCCGAGATGATGAAAACCTTCTCGCTAGCCTTAGGGGTGAGATGGCTCAGGTGGCGGTAGACAATTTCATCCGACAAGTGTTAGCCTTGGGCCTTACGGAAGCCGAAGTAGTAAAATTGGTGACGACTCAGTACAGAGAGATTCAAAGTGGCAAGAGGGGAGAGCAGGATGATGTCCGCTGAGATTCTTGTTGAGACACGTGATGTCGTAAAGCGGTTTGGGCGCACTCAGGCTGTTAGTGGCATCTCGATGGAGATTCCGAGAGGGATAGTAGTGGGACTGGTGGGACCGAATGGTAGCGGCAAGTCTACCTTGCTCAAGCTCCTGGCCGGAGTATTGCGGCCGGATGCCGGTACAGTGGTGGTCAATGGTCATCCAGTAGGGCTGAAGACAAAAGCCTGGGTGTCATATCAGCCGGAAACAGATTACCTATACGATTGGATGACAGTCCAACAGGTTCTGGACTTCACTGCCGACCTGGTGCCAGATTGGCGATGGGAACGAGCCGATGAGTTGGTTGAGTTTCTCAATCTGGAAAGAGGTACTAAAGTCCGTCACCTCTCCAAGGGTATGCGAGCCCGGCTGAAACTGGCGGTGACTCTATCCCGGGATGCAGATCTATTTTTGCTTGATGAGCCCCTTTCAGGAATTGACCCTCCTTCCCGGCTGAGGATTATCAAGAGCCTGATTGGTGGCTACGAAGCGGGTAAACACACAATTATCCTCTCTACTCATGAAGTGGCGGAGACAGAGGGGATCTTCGAGCGGGTCATCTTTTTGGATAAAGGACAAATCAAGGTAGATGCCAATGCTGAGGAACTGAGGAGCCAATACGGTCGGTCTATTCAAGGGCTTTTCGAGGAGGTATACCAATGAGGGGATTTGGCCAGCTATATAAAAAAGACCTGGAAAGCATAGGCCTGATGACGATTATCTTGGGTCTAGGTATCGCCCTTTGGGATATCTACTTCTATACCCGCATTGGTCAGTGGAAGGCCGAAATCGCTGTTATGCCCACTATACTGCCCTTTGGAGTGATCATATTTTGGCTTGTTCTGCAGGCGATTCAGGTATATAGGCATGAGTGGCAGACGGGGGGTATTCAGCTCCTTTTGGCACTACCCCAACCCGGTCGCAAAATTGCCCTAGCCAAATTGGCAGCGGTCCTAACCAGCTTTACTTTGAACCTGGTTGTGGCTACTCTCGGCTTTGTTTGGGTACTGCGGGCAGGCGCCCTTTACACTGGAGGTGTTCGGCTGTTTAATATCGCTATGGAAGCCTTTTTCCAGTCTAGAGCAGCGACCGGCTGGCTCCTGCAGATAGCATTGGGGGCTTGGTTTACCTATTGGCTGGCAGGCCTCAGTATCGTGGTAGTCTTTCAGCTGGTATATAACTGCAGCAGATTGACTACGCGGCTGCGATTTCTAGTCGGATTGGCCAGTTTCTTTGTGATTCAGTGGTTGATCGGTCTTGTCGGTGCCATTGGGTACTATGTATTCTCCTGGATACCGGATCTGATCATCCAGCTGCCAATGGATACCCTAAGCAGGCTCGATCCAGCTTACGGTTTGGCCGAGGCACCGGTCCAAACAGCTAAGATAATGATCGATAGTGGGATCGTGCTGGGAAACCTCCTAGGTGTGGTGCTGTTGTTCATCATTACCGGTTATCTCTTGCAGGAGGTACTGGAAGCATAGCTGATCATTGGGGTAAATAGGTTAGGCCAGTGCAGCTGGCTAAAGACTTGTGGTAATAAGTCAAGGGGCTGATGCAAAAAACTTCGATGA
>JAAZLW010000125.1 GCA_012799135.1 Bacillota bacterium
GCGGGATGTTTTCCAATAACAAAAAATCCCCCGCCCCTGATTACTCTAGGGGCGAGAGATCACTCACGCGGTACCACCCACATTTCACCACCGCTTCGCAGCAATGGTCTCACCAGGTACTCAGCTACCTATCAAACAGAAGCCTGCATACCCTGACGCGATAACGGGCGTCTCACCTTCTTCAAGGTTACCGGCTCACCCTACTGGTCCGATATGGGACTTTCGAATCGCAGCTCCTGGGCCATGTTCGCCACCACAGGGTAGAATCGGCTTTCACCTTATCCGACTCTCTTTATCTACCCATTTGGGCAACTACTCTTCCCATTCACAGCCTTTAGGTGATCAATTTGTGATCTTTACTATATCATAATCCTTCGCGCTGTCAAGACAAGGTGGCCAAAAACCTTGCAGCCTATTTCTAACCAATTGAATACACCTTGTCTGCCTCGGCGATCGTTACCTGGCCGGAAAAATGACGGCTCGCCAAGAGCTTCTTCTTGTCCTCATCCACACCCGGCAAGAAATGGGTTAAGACCAGCTCTTTTGCCTCTGCGGCAGCACCCAGCTTACCAGCTTGCTCGGCTGTCAAGTGACCAGTACTCTCCCCTTGTTCTTCTGATTCCACAGTGGCTTCACACAACAATAGATCAGTCCCCTGGAAAAATTCTACGAGCTCTGGACCCATCTTGGTATCTCCGGTATAGCCCAGTTTTTGGCCCTTCGCCCCTTTGATTACCACACCATGACAGTTCATCCCATGATCCACTCTGTGAAAATGGGCCTGCCAATACCCAAGTATTACTGGATCCTTTGGCCCGTATTCCTCATAGTCAAAGACTTCCCTGTAATGCGCGCCCAAACCGCCAAGCAAAGCCAATACGCCGTTAAGTATATCAATTCCACCGGGGGGAAGGAGAAGAGGCACACGCTCCTCTCTTAATCCTTGCATTTGAGCGTGCTTTATGGCGAAACCCAGAGGAAACAAATCAGCACAGTGATCCGGATGCAAATGGCTGATCATCACACCCTCTAGATCTGCTAGGTTGTATCGCTCCAGATACTTGGCTATGACTCCACTACCGCATTCTAGAATGAGGTGAGTATTTTCCTCTGCAACCACGTATCCTACAGTGGCTTCACCTGGACCTGCGTAAGGAGAGCTCCGCCCTATAACATGCAACTCCATTTTCTACCACCCCTGCCTTCCTCAGCAATTTCTTACAAAAAAAGGTTGACTTACTCTGGTAAACCCTGTATACTTTCCTTGGGTAATATGTCGATTGGTGTCGGATAGGAGGGTGCGGAGATGAAATCTACCGGAATCGTACGGCAAATGGACGACCTAGGACGTATAGTAATTCCCGTTGAGTTGCGACGAACACTACAGATTGACAAGCGAGATCCTCTCGAGATTTTCGTCGAAGGGGACAAGATTATACTCAGAAAATACGAAGCGGCCTGCATATTCTGTGGCAGCTCTGAGGATGTAGTCACCTTCAAGGAAAAGAACGTCTGTTCTCATTGCCTGTCTCAGATATCTCACGCTTCTTAACCCTAAGTGAACATTCAGGGTTCCCCCTTGTGTACAGCGGGAATGTCGATAACGGCCCCGTAGACTTCCCGCTTGGGGATACCCCGCCTCTGGGCCACAGTCTTAATTGCTGTTTTCTTATCATATCCTTCGGCCAGAAGATCCCGTACCGCCTCTTCAATGGGGCAGTCGTGGTAATCTTCCTCAGCTTCAGCCTCTGTACCCTTCTGTTCCTCCGCAACCGCCGATAGTACCAAGACGAATTCCCCCCGGGGAGGAGTTTCTCGAAAATGCTCCAGTAGTGCCTGAGGATAGCCCCTTAGTATCTCTTCATGCATTTTCGTCAACTCCCGGCAGATTGCCAGAGGGCGCTCAGGCATCATCTCTACACACAATCGCAGAGTATCAATTAACCGATGGGGCGTCTCATAGAGCACCGTAGTGCGATGCTCTCGTCCTGCCTTCTCGATAAACTCTCGCTTTTCTCGACCACTACGGGGGATAAACCCACCGAATACAAACACATCAGTATCAAATCCCGCGGCAACTAGTGCCGTAACTACAGCACTGGGTCCCGGTATGGGTATGATGGTTATCTCTTCCTTGATGGCTGCTTGAATTAGCTTCAATCCCGGATCTGAAATGCCTGGCGTCCCTGCATCTGACACTACTGCGATGTTCTGACCGGATTTGAGTCGGCTGACTAGCTCTGGAATTCGGGAAAGCGCATTATGCTGATGATAGCTGATGAGGGCAGTATGGATATCGAAGTGGGTCAGAAGCTTGCGGGTTCTCCGGGTATCTTCAGCCGCGATCAGATCTACTTCTCGCAAGACCCGCAGAGCTCGAAGTGTAATATCTTCGAGGTTCCCGATGGGTGTGGCGCATATGAAAAGCTCTCCGATGTTTTGTGTCATAGCCCTCTCCCCTGGCTCAAAGACCCTGTTTACCACTTTCTCGAATGAGACTGAGTTTTGCTGCTCTGGGCTTTGCCTTGATCTCCTGCTCACGTCGCAAAGCAGCACTTCTGCTGGCACAATTCTCAGAGTAGAGCAGTCGCACAGGCCGCCGTCCTCGGGTGTATTTGGCACCCTTTCCCTCGTTATGTGTTTTGACCCTTTCTTCCACATTCCGTGCATAACCGGTGTAAAGTGTTCCGTCACAGCACTCAATGATATACACATGATGGGACAGATCTGCATGGGACATTGGCACCCAATACCTCATTTCATGTTACTGCTTTCCCCTACTTCTCTCGGTCTTTCTTGGTCGGTTACGTGGTCGCCGATAGCGCCGCTTGCGACTACGGTTGGATTTGGCAGCCTCCTTTTGGTCAGCCCTCTTGCGTTCGTTGGTATCCTCCGCAGGTTTTTCAGCTTGGGGCTTCACCGCGCTTTCCTTGCTTTCCGGCTCCCCATCTGTCTTTCCATGGGCTTCCTCCATGCGGGACTCCTTCTCGGCTTTATATACTTCGGTCTCAAACTTGAGACAACACATTAACCTACCGCAAATCCCTGAGATCTTGCTTGGGTTGAGTGACAGGTTCTGCTCTTTGGCCATCTTGATGGAAACCGGTTCAAAATCCCCAAGAAACGTAGCACAACACATGGACCGCCCACAGGGACCTAAACCTCCCAGCATTTTCGCTTGATCTCTTACACCTATCTGCCGCAGCTCGATACGAGTCCTGAAAACACTGGCCAGGTCCTTAACTAGCTCTCGAAAATCAACACGCCCATCGGCGGTGAAATAAAAGATCACTTTACTATTATCAAAGGTATACTCTACATCTACCAGTTTCATGGGTAGGCCATGCTTTTCTATCTTTTCCAGCCCTATCTGAAAGGCTGATGTTTCTTTAGCAGCATTATCCTGCATTGTCTGCGTGTCCGCTTCCGTCGCCCGCCGCAACACCTGCTTCAAGGGTTGAACTACGTCGCTTTCCTCGATCTCTTTAGGCGGGACCACGACATCTCCATATTCGACTCCTCTTACTGTCTCCACAATGACAGCATCGCCGCTGGTCAACTGAATATCACCGGGGTCAAAATAGTAAATCTTACCCGCGTGCTTAAATCTAACCCCTACTACTTTTACCATATTTATAGACCTCACTCACTCGGGAAAAAGACGTTAAATCAGCCATCTGGTAGAGTAATGCATCTAGTGTCAAACGCCGATTGGCATGGGCCTGTAGCGCCCTTCGGGCATCCTCAACTTGAAGAATGGCTTGCCTAATAGGCGACTCATCATACTTCCCGCTTTCAGCTAGCAGCTGATTATGGTGATCTTGATGCACAACCACTTCTTCCGCACAACCACTCGCTACTAGCAACAAATCCCGCAGCCATGCGGTCAAAACCTGTAGGCTAAACTCAATGGCGTCAGGTTCAGTATCCAGCATTGCCGCTAATCGCAAGGCTTCCAGTCCTCGCCCTGATTCAGATGTTACCATTGCCAGCACCCGATCTTTCCATACCAACTTGTCGGTACTGGCCATTTCTATTGCTTGTCCCAATCGTCCGTCAGCCAAACCAGCGACAACCATGGCTGTCTCGGGGGAAAGCTGATACTCATCTTCCAAAAAAGATGCTATCCGGAGGCGGGAAAGACGTCTCATTGGGATTATCTGACATCTGGATACTATAGTCGGCAATAGCATCGAAGGGCCGACACTGAGGAGCATGATCACTGCCCGCCCACTGGGCTCTTCCAGAAGTTTTAGCAGACTGTTAGCGGCTGCTGCGGTCATGGTTTCAGCATCGATAATCATCCCGATTTTCCAGGTGCCTTCATAGGCCTGTAGGGCGAATTTCTCTTTTAAGCGCCTGATCTGGTCAATCCGAAGCCTGCCGGTCTTCGGCTCAACGATGGTGACATCAGGATGATTGCCGGCCTCAATCCTACTGCAATTGCGACAGTGTCCACACGCGCTATTCTCCCGGTTCTGACAAAACAGAGCCTGCGCAAAGGCTAGGGCAAGGGTTTTCTTGCCACTACCTGGCGCACCGGTAATCAAGTAGGCATGGGCAACTCGACCGGAATTGATCGCCTGCTGCAACCGTTTCACTACAGCCTCTTGGCCGATTAGAGTATCAAACCCTCTCAACCTAGTCTGTCCCCTTCCTACCCACCCTAACTATAAATATCCAGGAGCAAGCCTCGGATCTCATCCAGTCTACTCACGAGATCGATGTTGTCTGCCTGTGCCTTCATTACTTCACGGGTCAGTGCTTCCAGCTTGGCATCGATCTGAGTGACAATGGTATAAAGACGCCTGTGGCCGTATTGGTCGAAGCCGGCCTCTTGCTGAACAGCATAAGCTTTAGCCGTTAGCAAGCGGACAAATTCCCGGACTAGTTCCTTATACGTCTTTAGGTTGCGTAAGGTTACCGAGCGGCGCAAGGCTTCTGCCGCCGCATCGATGGCAGCAAAAGTATGAGCCAAGGAGTCCCCCTCTCGCTCATTCACGGCATCCTGTAAGGCCGTCAAGAATGGCGAGTGGCGAAGTGTGATGTGGGCTGAATCGGCAGATTTCTCCGGCGATACCTTTCGCCCCAGTGACCTTCCCTTCCTGGCACGGATCTTCATGCACTGGCACAAACCACCCCCAGGGCAGTTGCGCTTCCTCTCCCTTTAGTCGGCTTTGCAGGTTTGCTATACCTTCTCAAACCGCTCTACATCCAGTATGAAAACAGTGGCCCCACCCACTTTGACTTCCACAGGCTGGGGTATGAAAGCACTGATCGATCGCCCCACAGCTGCTAGAGGTGTAACCAGCTGTTTCCGAGATTTACAGGTTTCCCTCAGATAGCCCATGACTTCGTCAACCTGTGGTTCCTCCACCCCAATCAACAGGGTTGTGCTTCCCACCTTTAAGAAGCCACCTGTGCTGGCCAGTTTCGTCGCCCCGATGCCATTATCCAAAAGCTTTTCCAAAAGCCTGTTGACATCTTGGTCCTGCACAATCGCGATGATCAATTTCATGGCTTTCCCCTCCTCCAGGGCAAGTTCCAGTCAACGAGTCTTGATCTCTAGCCGCTGCACTACGATTTCCCAGACTTTCTCGGCTACCGTTTCTATTTCTAATAAGGTAGTATCAATCAAGGCAAACCGTTCCTGGTAAATCTTCTGTAATTCATGATAGCCTTCTCGAACCCGTTGGTGGAAGCTAAGATCCCTCTGCTCGATTCGATCTAGGCCATTGTCTTCGGTCCGGCTTGATGAGCGCAGCACATGCCTCCTAAGGCCAACTTCTGGCTGTACATCTAGCAATACGGTCAAAGTAGGCCATACCCCTCCGATCGCCACTTCGTTGATCGCCTTTACTTGCCTGGGATCTCCCAGTAAACCAAAACCTTGGTATGCAAGGCTGGAATCGACATATCGGTCACAAATCACGATCATATTATTCTCCAAAGCCGGCTTGATCACCTCTTCTACATGTTGAGCCCGATCAGCCGCCATGAGGAGCACCTCCGTCATCACCGCCAACTGATTATCTGGATCCAGCAATATTTCCCTTAGCTGATCACCTACGGCCGTACCACCAGGCTCACGGGTTAGGACCACCGGGAAGTCCAGCTGTCGCAATCGCTCAGCCAGTAAGGCAGCCTGAGTTGATTTTCCGGAACCATCCGGTCCTTCTAACGTAATAAACGCGCGCAATCATTTCACCCTTCTTCACTGGACAAATCAACCGGAAGGATCTTAACCCTGCGTTTGGGCTCATCTCCCACACTAGTAGACTGTAGCTTGTATTTCTCCACCAACTGATGCTGCAATCGGCGCACATATGCATTCTGAGGCGACAGCTCCACAGGTTTGGAAAACAACTGTACTTGATGAACTGCCCTCTCGGCTTCCATCATAGCATGACTCTCTTGATCATTGGCTAATTCAGTGACAAACTCCTGGATCTGTGTCTTGGTATTACTACGCAGTACATAGACGGGCTTACCTCTCGCCTCAGCCTCCCGCAGCCTTTTCGGCATCTTTCTATATTGGCCCTTGAGAGTCAGCACTACATCTGCTTGACTGAGTTCTTCGGTAATCTGCATAGATACGCCTGCGTCCATGATAGCTTTCTCCAAACGGTTGCGGCTGACTGCATAGGGAAACACCCGGATAGGCCTGGGTATGCGAGACTGAGAGACTGTTATGGGGCCTACCTCCAGTCCTCTGGATATGCTGTTTTGTGCACTATCCATCAACTCATTCAGATCACTTTCCTGAACCACTTGTATGTCCCCGGCTAGAGACCGTTCCCGTATTTCAGGCCGGGGCTGAACGCCTCGAAGAAGCAGATCTACAGTCTTTGCAACATCATGGTGAATAGCCAGCCGCTGTTTGCTCTGAATCTCAATCACCACCGCAAAGGTGGGAGGGGCCTTCCGTTCCAGAACAGTCTTGTGTGTCCCCCGGCGTCTAGCTTCCTCATCCCCCAAAGTGACAGCCTGAATCCCTCCGATCAGATCTGACAAAGTGGGATTCAATACCAGGTTGTCCAAAGTGATGCCATGAGCTGTACCGATCAGCTGTACTCCCCGCTCCGCAATGGTGCGGGCCGCTTGTGCCTCAGCTTCTGTTCCTATCTCATCGATGATTATGGCTTCAGGCATATGGTTCTCTACAGCTTCGATCATTACAGCTGCCTGATCCGCCGGCCGGGGCACCTGCATTCGACGGGCCCGCCCGATAGCCGGGTGCGGAATGTCTCCGTCCCCCGCGATCTCGTTAGAGGTATCCACTATTACGACCCTTTTTAGAAACTCATCGGCCAAGACCCGGGCTACTTCCCTGAGCATTGTGGTCTTGCCCACACCTGGCTTACCTAGAAGCAGTACACTTGCTCCACTCTCGATTACATCCTGGATAATATCTATCGTACCAAACACAGCTCGTCCTACCCTACAGGTCAATCCAATGATCTCACCTTGACGGTTACGTATGGCCGAGATCCGGTGCAGTGTTCGCTCAATACCCGCTCTGTTGTCCAGCCCGAATTCTCCCACACGTTTTAAGACCGTATCAATATGCTCCCGACTGATCTCCTTATCTGAAAGATAGACAAAGCTGTCGGTGTAGCGGGCTTCAGGTCGCCTGCCCAAATCCAATACGATCTCAATCAGATCCGGTAAGTCGTCTTGCTCTTCAATAGTTTCCCTAACGAACTGGGGCAACACTTCTAATAGACGATCAAGATCATCTACGATCTCTTCTTGCTTATTCAATCGGCATCCACCACCCAGATTGTCTTACTCTCGACATCGGCCCAACCCCTAATCTCGATCCCTCTTTGCCAGCATTCCTCCAGATATTCAATACTCTCAGCTGTGATTTGCTCCCCGGGTACTAATGCGGGAATCCCTGGAGGGTACGGCGTCAAGCTACTAGCCGCTATTTCGCCGATTGCCCTTGTCAGTTCCTTCGCATGCCAATGAGATAGCATAGCCCGCCTCGGAGACAGCTTTATCTTTCCCGACACCCGCGGTTTGGGCAATCTCACCGGGCTGTATTGCACTGGGCCGGCATGGACTTGGGCTAGCTTCCCAAGAGCTTCCACCAGCCTACCTACCTCGCTAGGCCCATCACCGATAGTCACCAGTACGAGAATGTGATTGAGACCGGCTAGCTCCACCTGGATTCCCTCTTGGCGCAACCATTTCTCTGCTTGAGAGCCACTTAGCCCTAGCAAATCCACTCGAATTAGGAGTCTCGTGGGATCCCAACAAGCTATCTCCGGTTTGGTAAGTATCTCCCGATCCAAGCATTGTAGACCCGGTATCTGGTTAATCCTTTCCCTTGCAGCTTGGGACAACTCCAGGGCCTGTTGCCAGAGCCGGCGCCCTTCCACGGCCATCTGTCGACGGCCGGCATCTAAAGAGGCATACAGCAAAAACGAAGGGCTTGTACTTTGCAGTATACCTAAAATAGCAGGCATCAACTCTGATAGTTCCTGCCTACTGGTGTGTAAGAGTGAAGCCTGTGTTAGGACACCCAGAACTTTATGGGCACTTTGAGCAGAAGCGGCTGCCCCAAGACTCAAAGCAGTCGGTGGTAGCCCTGGATGAAATCCAAAATGAGCTCCATGGGCTTCATCTACCAGCAAAGGTCTACTCCACTCTGCCGCCAACTGGGCTACTTTGCCTAAATTGCCCGCTATGCCATAGTAGCTGGGGTATGTCTCAAGAAACGCTACCGGCTGATTAGCCGCCTCTGCCGCTGTCTGCCAAGCGCTTATGGATGCTGGCAAAGGTATATTCCACTCCTCATCCCAGGTTTCCTGTACAAACCGTGGTGTCAGACCAGCCAGTACTAGACCCCCGAAAACTGAACGGTGAACGCTGCGAGGCAGAATGACTTCGCCCACATCTTCCTGGGAAAAGCGTGATCGAAATAGCCTATGACCGGCCAATTGGCGAACAGCCAGGAGCATTGCTTGAATGCCTGCTGTTGTACCATTGTGGAGAAAAAAAGTCCTATCTGCCCCAAAAGCATCAGCAGCCAAAGCTTCGGCTTCCCGTAGGACTGCCTCCGAATTGTTATCGTGCACAGGACTAGAGATCTCATCAGAGACATCCAGCCGGAAAGGCAGCTCACCTAACGCCTGCCGCAGCTCTTTATCTAGAGACCGACCTTGCTTATGTCCGGGTGTATGGAAGGGAATAATACCATCCAGACTGTATTGCTTCAATCCGTCCAAAAACGGTGTCTTAGATTGATCTAGCCGGTACCCGGATCGGAACATACTGTGGCCTCCAAGGATGGTTGCGAAGAGTGGTCAGCTGACTTATCTGATTTGCAGGGAAACACCCCTCGCCAGAGGGTTCGTAAACTCTTTACATAGATATCATAACCTGGGCTTTCCGCCTTACTCGCTACCAGAGCAGCCTCACACTGAGAGCAAATGTGCACACCCAAAATGGAGATGCCCGTGCCGCATTGGCGGTCACATACTATACATCGAAATAAGCGCTGTCTCTCCACTTACATCACCGTCCTCTCCCCAGCATATTCACTGGAGGTTTGACCGGTGCGCCCAACCATTATCCACCTCAATGGTGGTCTTCTTTATCTCACTATTAAACACCCATCCCATAAATCCTTGCTTTATGCGCTTGCCTCTGCCTAAACAGAAGCTGGCCGGTCGAGATCCAATACCCGTTATCCTACAAAAGTGCGTGGTCCGACCCAGCAGCCAGACCACGCACTTTCAGCATAATGAATGAACACTTCACTGTAATATGACATGCCCCATAGGGCACCTAGCCAACTGTCGCCCATCAGTCACCGGGATCTGTCGGCGGTAAGTTTAAGCCACGAGATCGTGTTATCCGTAGGCCACCATAAGGTTTGGTACTTGACTCCGCCTGGAAGCCCAATCCTTCATCGCCAACTGCATAGGATGCGCCCCTACCCTCGCGCTTAGCAGGCCTGTGATTAGTTTCTCGATTCTTGCCAGTACCATCCTTTGCGTCGGCTAGATGAGATACTCCTTCTGCGTCGGTGTTGAGATTTATACCCCCGCCCAACTGAACCTCCCACCACCCTTCACCCTCACCTGCCCTCCCCGAGTTAAGTATTTATGGTTTTAGTGTATAAGAAAATTTACTTTTTGTCAATTCTCTATGGATTCCTTCGGATTGACTGTCCAGTAAGCCTGTGATACACTAAAGCATGTAAACATCCTAACCCCTAGATTGATGAACCGGCATTCTCGTCACTGTGTTCATTAGGAGGCTTCCATGATGGTAGAAACTCCTCGAGTTGGTCAGAAAATCCGTTCCCTGCGCAAGAAAATGGGGATGACCCAGCAAGATCTAGCCGGTGATGAGTTTACCAAGAGCTTTATTAGTCAGATCGAAAAAAACCATGCTCGACCCTCGCTTAGGAGCCTTCAAATTATTGCTGATCGGTTGGGGAAACCCATCAGTTACTTCCTGGATGAAGACTACAGTCCACCATCATCCGATCCTGACAAGATTGATCATCTCATTTTGCTGGCACACCACTTAGAGCAGGAAGATAAGCTCGCCGATGCGATTAACTACTACAAAGAAGCTTTGTCAATAACTGATAAGACCGATTATCCTCGCAGGGGTCGTCTATGTTTTGACCTTGGTAAAGCCTATCGCCACCTGGGCCAAACACCCAATGCCATGCAAATGTTGGAATTGGCAGGGGTAGAGCTAGAACTGGCTGCAGACTGGGAGCTACTTAGTTACACCTACAATGCATTGGGTGACCTACACCTGAATCAGGGAAACCTTGAGGCCTCTGTCTCCTTTTTTGAGAAAGCTCTAGATGCTACCGAACGACATCTGGAGCGTCTACCTGGTCTCCAAACCATGACCCTGACTAATTTAGGTATTGCCTACGCCCGTTCTGAGGAGTATGACAAAGCGAGACATCACTTGTTACTCGCTTTAGGACAATCTGAATCGACACAGACTTATTATAAGTACGGGGAAATCTGCATGGCCCTAGGTTATATCGATTTTCATCGCCAAGCTTTAGAAGATGCTAGCCGATTCACTACCCGAGCATGGTATTTTTATGCGGCTATCGAAAACGAGGATATGCAGATACAATGCCAGATCAATTTGGGGT
Source organism: Bacillota bacterium (assembly GCA_012799135.1). Taxonomy (GTDB): domain Bacteria; phylum Bacillota; class Limnochordia; order DTU087; family DTU087; genus JAAZLW01. The sequence continues at coordinate 11,144 of JAAZLW010000125.1, forward strand.
CCATCGAGCGAGCCAGAAAACAGTTCATCATTGCTGAACAGCAGCTACTGGAAGCTGCAGAGAAGGCCAGTGCAGCGGGCCTATCGTTCCACGAAGCCCATGCCTACGAAGAGCTGGCCGCCTTATACCTAAATTGGCATCCACAAGCACCTGATCGATTGTCTAAGGCTGAAGCTGTATTGGAGAAAGCCCTCAGACTATATACTGATAGCACCCGACAGACAGCAGTGCAACAACTACTGGCTGAAGTATATGTCCATCAAGGCAAAATCGATGAAGCCATTAGTACACTAAGAGGTGCGATTGCGGTTCTGGAGAAAGCAGAAGTTAAGTCACAGCTAGCAGAGGTTTACTCCCGACTAGGAGAGTTGTATCAACTACAAGGAGATACAGAGCAGGCTACGGCGTTCCTACAACGGTCGGTAAACATCTTCCGCGAGATGCAGATCAAAGCCCACCCCATGCAGTCACAATAGTTATGACCCCGAAAATGCCAAATATACCGGCAGAAAGCCATTTAAGGGCTTTTTCGGGTATCCTTCTTCCTACAAAGTACCCCAGACCAACAGCTAAGGCTATGGCTAGTATCATCCCGGCACTGGCCCCTAACCAAACTGGCCAAAAAGACTGGTATCGCGCCGCTAGAGTCAGGGCGGCCAATTGCGTTTTATCTCCCAATTCTGCTATAAAAAACGCCCCGGCTATGGCCAACGGAGACTGTAACCCCTTACCTACTTTCTCCTCTTCCAAGCCTTCACTGTTACCCCATAGAGTCCAACCAGCGAACACTAAGAAAAGGACCCCTGCGGCCAGCTTAATCTGCGCAAGGGGCAATGCCATACCAATCCCTATGCCGAGCAATGCTGCCATAAGATTGGTGCTGAGTAAACCCAGGATCACACCACTAATAACTGTCGGCAATGGGCACTGAGCTGCAAAGGCCAATACAAGTAGTTGAGTCTTGTCCCCCATCTCCGATGCTGCGACAACCAGCAATGACGCCACGAACTCTTCCAGCAATCCGCATTCTCCTTATGAAGCTGCTAGCAGTAGATAACACATGGCTCCCCGGGTTGGACTCGAACCAACAACCACCCGGTTAACAGCCGGGTGCTCTACCATTGAGCTACCGAGGAGCGAAAAGGATTCTGGCAATCAGCTACTCTCCCACCGGGTTACCCCGGCAGTACCATCACCGCTGGAGGGCTTAACGCGTGGGTTCGGGATGTTGCCAGGTGTTGCCCCTCCGCTATTGTCACCAGAAACTTATTTGGTTTTTACACCCTCAAAACTGCACAATGGAAAGCTAAAGGTCAAGCCCTCGACCTATTAGTACCAGTTA
>JAAZLW010000126.1 GCA_012799135.1 Bacillota bacterium
TCCAGTGCCGCCAGAATCACGTTATTGATGATGGCGATAGCTGCGATGAGTAAAATGATAGCTAGCATAAGCTTAATGGCCACGTTCTTGGCATCAGCCACCGACACGGCCTCTAGCTCATACCATGGGTAAACTGCTATGTTGCCATCGATTTTTTGTAGACCACGCTCTAGCTCCGGGCCAACCGTACCGGCCAGGTCTTTATCTTTCAGTCTGATGACTATCCGGCTTACCCCATCCTCCACATCTAAGGCTTGCTGAGCTAGATCGAGTGGCAGGTAAGCTACGTTGTTGTTGACATTGGGATTAATGGTATGCACAAGGCCTGCTATCTCTGCCTCGATGGTATTGAAGGTTTCGTTCTTGTCCTTGATTAGAAGGGTGATATAGTCACCTGTTTCTAGTTCGAGGAGATCGGCTAGCCTCTTACCCATAATAGCCCGGTGTTCGCCCAAACTGAACATCTCGCCTTCGACAAAATGCCCATCAAAGGAAATAACCTTGCTAAACTCATCGGGGACAATCCCTTTGCCTATCACAGGGAGTTCATTGATCCCATTGTTTAGCCGGGCGGCAAAGTCTAACTCCGGAGAGCCCCCTTGGTAGCCAATGGGATTTACCAAAGCCAATTGATCCACCGTTTTCATTGGGAGTAGGTCTTTAAGTGGGAGCTTCTCTTGCTCCTCCCAGTATTGACTATTTGCCATCTGTAAGTGACCAACCTCATAATCAATCAAAGTGGCATAGGACATATCCGTCATGCCGGCGATCAAAGAGTCCATCAAGATGTAAACGAAGATTGCTATCGCGATGATCATACTGGTGATCAAGGTGCGGTTTCGATGCCGTGCAAGGTTTCTTAAGGCGAGCTTAGTGAGAAACATTGGCGTTTTCCCTCCTTCTGTCTTGGGAAATAAGGCCATCTCTTATCTCAAGTAGTCGCCGAGCATAATCCATCACCTTGGGATCATGAGTAGAGAAAATGAATGTAGTCCCCAGCTCCTGGTTCATTCTCACCATCACTTCCAGAACTTCTTCACTAGTCTTGGAATCTAGGTTAGCGGTGGGCTCATCGGCCAGAATCAGTTTCGGCTCCTTAACTAAGGCCCTTGCTATAGCGACTCGCTGTTTTTGACCACCGGATAATTCATTGGGCTTGCGGTTTTCCAACCCTTCCAAGCCAACCGCGGCCAGCGACTCCATCACCCTAGCTTTGACTTCCTGATTACTATGCTCCCTAACCAACCGGATCGCAAACTCCACATTTTCATAAGCAGTTAGCACCGGGATCAAGTTATAGCTTTGGAATACAAACCCAATTCCCTCCCGCCTAATCCCAGCAAGATCCTTCTTATCCAAGTCTCCTAGCTCTCTACCATCAAAGATGATCGAACCACCGGTGGGCTGATCTAGACAACCAATTAGGTTAAGAAGGGTGGTCTTCCCCGAACCCGAAGGGCCAAAAAGGGTAGTGAACTCCCCTGGTTCCACGACTAGATCAATGCCCCGCAGGGCAGGCACTTCGATCTGCCCTTGCCGGTAAATCTTCTTGACACCAGTAAGCTCCAATAAAGTCATGTCAAGCCCCCTATCGCAGAATATCTAGCCTAAGCAGCTCACCCCGAGCATACACTCTACCTTTCAGCTTCCGATCTGAGTCCATTCTTTACTACGTAGATGATATCGTCCACAATAGCCATATCATCCTGATCTAGTTTTCCATCCGCGAAGATGAGTTCCAGCGACGAATAGCCGACCATAGTTAACAGCCGGGAAGCTATGGTAGTATCGATGGCGGGATCGAGCTCACCAGTGGCCACTCCCTTCTCCAGCAAGGCCTGGAAGAACTCATAGCTTTGTTCCATATAGTCTATAGAAATGCCATAATAGAGTGCCTGATTGCTAGCTAGCTGCATGCCTATGGCCATTAGTCGGGGATCCTCTTGGGCGAATCGAATGCCACTTGCGTACAGCTCCCGCAACACCTCGAAGAAGAACCGGTGAGACTCAGCAGTTCCTGGTTGCCAGCACCTCATCAGCCTGGGTCCTGTCCCCCGTACAGGAGATTCTCCTGGGGGCTTTGAGGAATTTCAGTTTGAAACCGAGATTGGTATATAATTCAACTATCCTGTCAGTGGCTTGATTAGATAAAACCACCGGACCTTGGTGTTGTGCTAGCCAATGGGCCAGCCTTACTTGATCATCCCATCCAAAATCCTCCTTGGCATATTGAGTGAACTCAACATCATAGGGAGGATCTGCATAGACAAAATCTGTGGGCGTAAGCGCAACTTGCTGAAAGTCACCACTGGTAAACTCCCAATGAGCAAGGACCTCCCTATATGCTGTAAAGTCCCTTGTATAGTTGATTCGCTTATAGCGCCCGAAGGGGACATTGAACTCACCGCTTTGGTTAAAACGGCACAGACCATTGTATCCAGTGCGATTGAGATAGTAGAATAGCTCAGCAGCTTCTTTGCTATCGGCTGCTTTCAAGGGCCCAACTAATGCATTGAACCGATCCCGATGCTCGTAATAGAGGTCTTCCCTTTTTTCCATCTTAATAGAGGTCTTGAGCCCTTTTTGTATCCATCGATAGAAATTAATCAGATGAGGGTTGATGTCGTTCAATAAGGCCTGGGATGGCATCAGACCTAGAGAAACAGCGAGTCCCCCGCAAAAAGGTTCGATAAATCTTCTCTGCCTCTGCGTAGACCAGTATTTCTCTAGGGCGGGCACCAACCACCGTTTACCACCAGCCCATTTTAGCGGTGGTTTCAGGTGGTTATCGCTACTTTGCGCTACTTTGGGCGGTGCCATTTTGGAGATCAAGCCTTTCCTGATATATGATGAGTTAATCTAGGATCTTCAAAATCCCTAGCTGCCATTCGTGGAAGGCACCTACTGCCTTTCAGCCTTATGCCAATATCGGGTCTTCTCGGTGGTTCTCTATGAGCTACTTCCCTACTTCTGGAGAGCAGAATAAGATTCCTCTCTGATGGCTGGTAGGAGCTATGAGTCGGGGGTTTGGGTCTCGCCCGGTCCCTGGTTTGTACAATCATTCAGACATCCAGCAGTATCAAGGAGGGGTCGATGTGCTTCCTTGATGGCAGCGGGTACTAGCCTCATAGCCAACCAGACAAGGCCGGGAACAAGTATCAGGTCATCTAGATAGCCAAGCACCGGTATGAAATCTGGGATGATGTCAATGGGAACAACCATATAGCCTACGGCGATTGCCAAGAGAGCCTTGGGTAGTCGTGGGGTGCCAGGATCATCGAGGATAGCCCGGTAATAGCGAATTCCTAATCTCAATTTCTTGGCATAACAACGTAGCTTCTGGTACACGCTATACAGCTCCTGCCGTTCCACGTCTGGCGAGTATCATCGGGACCAATATCATTACCACTAATACCACTACCATAGAAGCTCTCTCTACCTCGCTCAGAGCCCTAGTAGCCTTCCGGCCAGTTTACGCCCGGTGGGGGTGGAAGCTAATCCGCCCTCAGCTGTTTCCTTCAAGGCAGCGGGTATTTGCAGCCCTATGGACCGCATGGCCTGAATCACCTCATCGGCAGGGATGGCGCTTTCGATACCCGCCAATGCCAAGTCTGCGGCGACAAAGGCATTCGCTGCACCGATGGCGTTGCGTTTGATACAGGGCACCTCCACCATGCCGGCTACCGGGTCACAGGCTAACCCTAGCACGTTCTTTATGGCTATGGCACAGGCATGAGCCGCTTGCCGGGGAGAGCCTCCGATCATCTCAACTATAGCTGCCGCAGCCATGGCTGCGGCACTACCACACTCGGCTTGGCAGCCACCCTGAGCGCCGGATATGGTAGCTTGTCTAGAGATAACAAGCCCAATCCCACCCGCGGTAAAAAGGGCCATGATCGCCCGAGGCTCTGGAATCTCTTTGGTATCCATCACAGTAAGAATAGCAGCCGGTAGTATGCCACAAGACCCGGCAGTGGGGGCGGCGACGATTCTCCCCATAGTAGCATTGACTTCAGTCACTGCTAAAGCTCTGACTAAGGCCATGCCTAAGGTAGTCCCTCCAACGGTCTGGGCCTTTTTTATCGCTTCCAGGAGTTTATGAGCATCGCCGCCACTTAAGCCCGAGGGAGAGCGGTGTTTCGATGCGACTCCCGACTGGACTGACTCCCGCATGACTTCTAGGTTGCAAGCCATTTGCTGATAAAGCTCATCGACGGAGCAGTGTTGCTCCATAGCCTGTTGATTGATCACTACATCAGAGATATTCCTCCCTTCCGACATAGCAGTCTCGACCAACTCATCGACCGATTGATAGGCGATCATGGTTATCACTCCCGGCTGACTTCTGGCAGCTTCACTGGATTCCCAAAGGTGTAACTCAACTAGATCGCATGCAAGTATATGGCCCCAGTCACATTGGGTACAGCTTTAACCTGCTGATAGAGCTTTTCA
>JAAZLW010000127.1 GCA_012799135.1 Bacillota bacterium
AGACATATAGCGGGTGACCTCAGGATCTGAAGCATAAGCATGCACAGCCCGCCAGTCGTCCAGGGTAAACTCCCGCAAAGTGAGTCGTGGAGTATGCAGCAATAATCCCATACCAGCACCACCGCCTTCATTTTCGTCCCTGATTCTCCATGGATGGGATTTGTCCTGCTTAGGTACAGACAACATGAAAACATCGCTGGCCCTGTAGGATCCGCGTCCCACCAACCGAACCCATAGATTATGTTGGTATCAGTAAAACAGCTTAGAAATCTGCCCAACTCTATGGTATGATCGAACCTGAGAAGCTAACTGGAGGGGCTGCAAATGCGGTTATCTACATCTACCTGTATCCATGAGAAGATTTTGTGGGGAGAAGAGCTGTTCTATACTTGTGAGGAAAGTATCACTGCTTGTGTCAAAGCTGGTTATAGGGTCCTGGACATGAACTATGCAACATATTCAAGAGGCAGCTTGCCGATGACCCAGCCCGACTGGAAAGATTGGGTCAAAAAACAAAAGGAACTGGCTGACTCTTATGATGTTGAGTTCTCCCAAGCCCATGCCCATTTCTATAACTGGAGAGGGCTATCACCAGACGAGAAAGCTTGGAACGAGGAGTTGATGAGAAGATCGATTATCGGGGCGGGTATTGTCGGCGCCAAATGGCTCGTCATCCACCCGGGCTCCGTTGATGATGGCATTTGGTATTGTCGCAGAGAATCTCTGAGGCAAAACGTTGAGGCCTTCCAGAGATATGCCGATCTAGCCGCCAAGTATGATGTCGGTATCGCCATTGAAAACATGATCGAAAGCAAGAGGACTCGCACCTATAGCAGCTCCATCGAAGAGCTGCTCGAGCTGCTGGATACCCTGGACGACCCCATCTTTGGCATCTGTTGGGATTTCGGTCACGCTCATTTGTCCGGAATAGACCAGTGTGAGGCACTGCGTGCCATAGGCAAAAACCTCAAGGCTTTGCACGTAGCCGATAACCGAGGCCAGGAAGACGATCATATCGCTCCTTACTTTGGCACCATTGTCTGGAAGCCCATCATGAAAACACTGAAGGAGATCGAATACACCGGCGATTTCACCTATGAGATCCATAACTTTACCAATGGGCTTCCCGATGGCATGCATGATCAGGCTATACGGTTTACCTATGAGCTCGGTATGTTTATGCTGGATTTGGCCAAGTAGGAACCCAACTCGGGCTTATCTGAATTTGCATAGCCTCCTTATTGTGCTAAAGCTCATCAGATGTCGCACTATCCCGATCACTCCCCGAGATTGTGATCAGCGGAAACAAGCTAACAATAGCACTACTCTTTCACCGCGCCTAACATGATCCCAGTGACAAAGTAGCGCTGCAAGAAAGGGTAAACGATTAGTATTGGCACTGTAGAGGCAATTACTGTGGCATTACGCACCGACTGTGGGTTCAGGTTACTGATCTCAGGATTGAGATCTACCAACTGAGAGGATGTATCCACGACCACTTGCCGCAAGTACATCGCCAGGGGATACAGATTGCGACTGTTAATGTAAATCAAGGCACTGAAGTAGTTGTTCCAATACCCCACTGCGGTATACACGCAGACAGTAGCAATGGCCGGCATGGAAAGCGGCAATATGATGCGGAAAAAGATACCGATATGTGAACAGCCATCGATTTTGGCGGCCTCTTCCAAGCTATCGGGAATGGCAGCAAAGAAGTTCCTGAGGATGATCATATTAAAAACGCTGAACACACCCGGGAAAATCAGTGCTCCGAGAGTATCCACTAACCTAAGGTTTTTGACAACGAGATACGTCGGTATCAAGCCACCACTAAAGAGCATGGTGAATACGAACAGGAAGGTTATGGGACCCCTGCCTACTAGATAGTGGCGAGATAATGGATAAGCCACCAAGCTAGTGATTAGCACGTGGAGAAATGTGCCTATCCCAGTAACCATTATCGAAATGTAAAGTGAACGCAAGAACTCATGGTTATTGACCACATACTTGTATGTCCTGAGATTGAGTCCTATAGGCACTATGCCTACATAGCCTGCCATAACCGCGGCTTCATCGCTCAGTGACTTAGCCAAGACATGCAAAAATGGCAAGATCATGATGGCCGCCAGTATCACTAGGAATATATGGTTGAAAACATCAAAGACCTTCTCGCCTCGTGATCTTATCATTTATCTGACTCCCCTCGGAAACCCAAGAATTTGCAGCAGCAGTTTCAGCTACCAGTTATTCCATTCCAGCGATAGTCCAAGAGTTACCACATACTAGTCTCTGTGTATTTACGACTTAGGCGATTAGCCACGACTAGACAGGCAAAACCTACAACAGACTGGAAAAGCCCTACTGCAGTCGCATAGCTGTATTTCATCCGCCCTAGTCCTTGCCTGTAGACATAGGTGCCAATCACGTCACCGACTTCATACACTAATGGATTGTATAGCATGAGAACCTGCTCTACATCGGTAATCATCAGAGCACTGATCCGCAGCAAGATGATAAACACTACAGTGGAGCGAATGCCGGGAAGAGTTATGTGCCATGTCTGTTTCCACCTATTTGCCCCATCCACAACTGCGGCTTCATACAGCTCTGTGTCAATTGAGGAAATAGCGGCCAAATAAATGATCGCACTCCATCCTACTTCCTTCCAAGTCTGAGAGGCCACCAACACCGTGCGAAAGTACTTCTTATCCATCAGGGTCACCGGACCCAAGTCCATGGTGGTAAGGGCTTTATTGATCAGCCCCCCGCTGGGAGATAAAAGGTCAATCGTAAGCGCACCAACAATAACCCAGGATAGAAAGTGCGGCAGATAAGTAATCGTCTGGATGGAGCGCTTGAAGACCAAATTCCTGATCTCGTTAATCAGCAATGCTAGTATGATGGGAAGCGGAAACTGAAACACCAAGCGATAGAAGCTGATTAAAAGGGTGTTTCTAAACACCCGGTAAAATTCCGGTGCATAAAGGAGATTGCTGAAATGCTTGAGACCAACCCAAGGGCTTCCCGTGATGCCCTTAATGATATTGAAATCCTTGAAGGCTATTATTGCTCCATACATGGGTAAGTAATTGAATAAGATGACAACTATCAGGCCCGGCAGAAGCATCAGATATAGACCCTTATCTTGCTGAAGCCTCTTAAATTTGCTCGAACTAGCTCTATTATGGTGTCGTCTACGCTCAGTCATCAAGGAGTGCTCCTTTCCTGTACACGACAAGGAATTTAGGCAGCAAAGGACGACAAAACCCCTCTGCTGCCTCTACTCCGCTGACTACATCTATTTATTTCCCCGTGCTGGACAGACTCGCAAGCATTCCTCTGCAACATTCAAATGCAACTTCTGAGTACCCCACTCCGTTCGACTGACTACCTTAACAATCTCATCAGCACTCTTATTATCCGGCACTGGATAGGACTCCTCGATTCCCCAGTATTTTGGACCCTCTTCGCCGTTTAAGGAGTATCTCTTGGCCCAGTCACAAGCAAAAGTATCAAAGACCGGGAACGGGATTGACGTGTTCTCAACTGTTAGATGCTTTGCCTTGCCAGAAAGGGCCTTTGTGGGACAAGCACCTAGACAAACTTTCTCGCAATCGTCACATATGGATAGTACCTTGAGAGGATCGTTGGGGAGCTCCAAGTCAGTTACAATAGCTATGAATCTTTGTCTTACTCCATAAGGTTCAGTGATTGGATGTCCATTGAGGCCTGGATAGGCTAAACCACCGAGTACGGCGGCAAATAGATTTGCTCTCATGTCTGGCAGCATTCCACGAGAGTTCGTAGTCTTGGAAGCCAGACCGGTCAGATCAAACGTAAATGTAGCTTCATGCCCAGCTGCCCGAAGGTGCTTTATCATCTCGTAGGCCATGTCTGCCAGCAATAATAGTGATTCGTACTGCACAAACGCATATGGTCCCACAGTCTCTGCCGGTGTCACCTTGGCGGTATCTAGGGCACTATGGGCAAAATGAAGTCCTAAGACTATCACTGACTTTGCCCCCGGCAACCATTTCTCAAGAGTGTTGACTTCAAGAGCTCTTTTCGCCACTTCAGGAACCCAAGGCGTATTGATGCCGCCAATGTCCATTACTTCCTCTATCTCTTGTGGAAGCACGTCCAGTGCATTCAAAGAATCGAGAAACTCTTGGTATCTATCCTTATTGAAGAAGCCTACCAGATCAGCCCCCAGTTCACCACCGAGTTGTCTGAGCTCCTCTGGTGCCGAGACTGCTTTCGGCTTCAAGGACTTACTTTGCTTGCTATCTACCAGGTCAGCATCAGTCAAAACTGTGATGAACCGCATCCCTGGCTGATATATACCTAGACGCTCTGCCACGGTATTGTCTGCGATTTTTGTCCCGGTAGTGGCTGCATAGCCTGCCTTATCTAGAAAATGAGTCACTTTGAAGGCGGTGTAATTGAGCCGCCGAACCACGCTGGTTCTTACTTCTGCGTTATCTGCGGTGAAGGGTAACTCCCTTAATCCAAGACAAATTGCTGTGGTTGCATTCGGCAAATGATATTCAAGATGGATTGCGGGATCATCTTTCAGGTCAGCTGCACTTCCGATGGCTAGGACATCGATTAGACGTGTACGACAAATCTCTTCGATGTTGCGTACCAGCTCAGAGGCGGTCATATCACTCTTCTCTTTGTGCCGTCGCGGTCCCCGAGCATAGGAAGACTCATAATACCGTCGTTCTGGCACCATGCAGAACTTGAGACAATAACCAAAAGTACCCTTGTGCCTGCCGTATTTTTCCAAGTAATGCTCAATCACAGCCTCATCAATGTGCTCTGGTATATCATGAGCCAAATTCAACCCAAAATGCTCTGCCCAAGCACAGCGCCACTTGTTTGTATCGGGGAACTTGAAAGTCCTACCACCGATTTCTATCTCATTGATCTTCCTCACTTCTTTGCGAAATGCATCTACCGGACAGTTATTGACACAAGCCATGCACTTATCGCAAAGTGGTTCACCGGTATACATAGGAGTAGCAATCAAGTCCGCTTCGGTTACTACCGAAACCCATCGCTGACGGGGACCAAATTCAGGGCTAATGGCCAGACCGCTCCATCCGATCTCTGCCAACCCAGCTGCCACCGCTGCATAGCGATGAGCCATATCTGGAGCAAAATCTACTTTTAGATCTTTATAACCCGTATAGCGCCAGATATTGCTGGCAGCTATCGGCAGGGCGACATGACCTTCATCTTCTAGAAAGCGGGCCAGCAAGAAAGAAATATCATCCAGCCGAGGGTTCATAACTGAACTCTGTAATCCGTAGGGACCCATTTCGTGAGCCGTGGGCTCTCCATCAAGCTCAATACAAGCATCCGGGTGATGTATTGCTGCTACCACAACAGAGCGAGCACCTGGCAACAGTCCCTGTGGGCTCATCCGTAGAGGGGCATTTTTGAAACGATCGATTGGACTAACTCCTACTAGATCTGCACCCAGCTCAATTGCCAGGTTTTTCACTCGTTCTGTGAGTCCTCTCATCAAGATGTCTCCTCCTTAGTCATTGATGGTGAGCGTATCCGTCTGGTTCATGGAACTCCAACTAGGATTATAGCTACCCCAGTGTCAGACCTGGCGTGCTATGGATGGTGGTCGATAACTATGTACCGACCACCACTTGGTTTTGATCTTTGATACCTTGAGCTACTTAGTTTACTAAGATATCTAGTTAGCCAGCAAATTCCTCATACCACTCATTGAGCTCTTCTAGTACCTTATCTCCGCCTCGACGCCGCCACTGCCGCACAAAATCATCAAACCGGTCAAGACTCAGGTCGCCGGTGATGAAACGCGCATAGTACTCCTCGATTACCTCATTCAATTCCGCAGTTCGATCCATCAGCTCCGGTAGAGGAGGAGCATAGGCATCTATATGCTCTAGGACACAGTAAGGCACTACCTGGTCAGAATACAGTTTGAAGCCCTTATCCCTAAGCCTGATGGCGAACCCTTCTTGTGTGTCCACCAGTGTATAATAGATCTGCCATCGTCTGTTCTCATATTCCTCTGTCAGAATCTTCTCGCCATCCTGCTCGTAGTAATGGACACCTTCTTCGCCAAAGGATACATAGTTGTATACTTCTGGGTCAGCCATGAACTCCAAGAACTCCACAGCTTCCTTTATGCGTCGGCTTTCGGCCGGGATAACCAGAAATGTCCTTACTGGGCCGTGATTAGCAACCCCCCATTCTCCCCGAGGCCCTACTGGAGGCTTGACATACTCTAGCTTGCCTTCTGGATTGAGCTTCTGGAAGTTTTTATCTATGGGAAGGGCGGCCCACCAACCTATTGGTGCCATGGCGGCTCGCTCGCTCACCATCTTCTCCTGCACGTTTCCACTCTTATTGACTGGAAACTCAGCATCGAGTAACCCTTCTTTATATAACTTGTTCATATAAGCTAGATACTCTTTTGCCTCCGGCTCTATATACGAGCAGACGATCTTGTCGTCTTTTGCTTTGTATGCCGTCCCAAGACCAAAGGCACCTGTGAAACCCTGAATCAAACCATTTGGTGCCGCTGCTGTTAGGGGAATAACCCCTTTCTCCTTCTTCAAGCGTTGCATCAACTGATCGTACTCGTCCAGTGTCTCTGGTCTGTCCATACCTAACTCTTCTATCCAGTCAGTCCTTACGAATATGCCATCGGTACCGGCGATCCTTTGGTTTTGAGGAATGGGAACAGCATACCGTCCGCCATCCCAGGTGACAGCGCCCCACGTATCTTCCGGGACTAAGCGATCTAAGTTAGGCGTGTCGGCCAAATACTCATCTAGGCGGGCTAATGCCCCCTGAT
>JAAZLW010000128.1 GCA_012799135.1 Bacillota bacterium
GATGGTCCTGGCCGCTGCACCCGCCGGTGTTTTTCGGGCCTTGGTTCCGACAGACAACGAGCAGGAGGCTAGCTTGGCCAGCGGAGTAGAAGTCGGTATCGTCAGCCACTTGAGGGAAGCGGTTGCGGTGTTGGAGGGAAACCGAGAATTGGTGTCTCCACGCAAGGTTCATTTTGAGACAGAGCCAAACGCGGAAGTCGATCTTGTGGAAGTGCGGGGTCAATTGTCCGCAAGAAGAGCTCTGGAGATAGCTGCCGCCGGTGCTCACAACTTACTTCTACTAGGACCTCCCGGATGTGGGAAAACCCTTTTGGCCCGGTGTCTCCCAGGCATTTTACCACCTTTGTCTCTGGATGAAGCTATTGAGGTAGCTCGGATCTATTCTGTGGCCCAAGGAGGGCAGACACCGCTGCGATTAAGCCGGAATCGGCCCTTTCGTAGTCCCCATCATTCATCCACGGTAGCGGGAATGATCGGGGGTGGAAGCCAACCGCTGCCTGGGGAGGTCACCTTGGCTCACCATGGCGTCTTGTTCCTGGACGAAGCCGGCGAGTTCCGTCGTTCAGTGCTAGATGTCCTGCGACAACCTTTGGAGGATGGTACAGTATCTTTGGTGCGTCACGGATATAGCGTTACCTATCCATCCCGGTGTCAGTTGGTGTTGGCAGCAAATCCCTGCCCCTGTGGCTTCTTGGGGTCGACCACCAAGGATTGTGTTTGCAGTGGGCGGGAGCTTTCGTCATATCGCCGGCGTTTATCGGGGCCTTTGTTAGATAGAGTAGACCTGCAAGTGTGGATGGGTGCGTTGGACAGGCCTGAATACTTAGCCCTTGGGGAGTCCTCCGCAACAGTCCGAGAGCGGGTACTCAGGGTGTCGGAGCAAACCTCGGGCGGACCAAGGAGTAATATCCACCAGGATGTATCAAAGGGTGGACTCTCGGTACTGGGGGACGCCATTGAGAGATTCCAGCTCTCAGCTAGGGCTGTAACTAGAACAAGGCGAGTGGCTGGCACCATTGCCGTTTTGGAAGGAGCCAGCACAATCCAGGCGGCCCATATGGCCGAGGCCTTAACTTACCGCCTTTCCCTCTAGTTTGAAAGGTCGAATTTGAAGCATTCAGGCTTGATACCAGGTAGCAGGTGTTCGGATATGAGGCCGGGCTTTAAGCCATGCTAAAGCAGATGACAACCGTAAAGACTGTTGTTTTAGCGCATATGTTTCCACAGATAGAGCTAGGTGGAAGCGTTGCCTACAGCTGATAGAAACCGGCGAAAGGGAGGACAACCCTTGGCAAATGAGCAGAACATAGGTAAGACGAAAATATACAGCTGTCCCATCTGTCAAGCTGATACTCCTCATGTGATCAAAGGCCAAAAACGTGAGACCTTTGCCTTGTTGTGCAACAACTGTGGCACAGGCTCTTTGGTGCAAAGTGATGAGCTATGCCTCTATCAGTTGCACTGGGAGGAAGAATTGAGGCAGATCCTAGGGAGTTTAGAAGAAAGCCTAGACGATGAGCGGCATCCGGACTAAAGTCTATACGGAGGGGAGTCGGGTGTCACAACAGATGTATCTTTGGGGCCTAAGCCTCTTGCCTCATTTGGGTAGTATGACTATAAGGCGCCTAGTAGAGAGTATGGGAAGTGAAATGGCTGCTTTCTACGCCAGTGCGAGGCAGTTGCAGGCATATGCAGGGATCGGCGGAGAAAAGGCTGAGGCCATTGTCCGAACTCGGTCGAGACTGAATTTGAAATCTGCTTGGGCAAGACTGCACAAGCGGCACGATTTGGGATTAGCTACATGGCTTGATAGTAACTACCCGATGCGGTTAAAGCAGATCTACGATCCACCACCTGTCTTATACTTCCAAGGAGAGCTTTCGTGTTTAGAACGTCCGGCCATAGCAATAGTGGGGCGGAGACGGGCAAGCCCCCGGGGACTGGGTTGGTCAAGACGGCTGGGAAGAGATCTAGCGGCAGCCGGGATTACAGTGATTAGTGGCTTGGCTCTAGGTATCGATGCTGCCGCCCACGAGGGCAGCTTGCAGACAGGCAAGACAGCAGCAGTGTTAGGAACGGGTTTGGATATTACTTACCCTAGGCGGAACAGGGAATTATCCTGGAAGATTCGGCAATCAGGTGTGCTCATCTCCCCTTTTCCATTGGGTACACCGCCGCGGCGAGGGAATTTCCCTGCTCGTAACCGGATTATCAGTGGATTAAGCATAGGTATAGTGGTGGTGGAAGCCGGCGAAACGAGTGGAGCTCTGATTACTGCTGCCATGGCTGTAGACCAGAATAGGGATGTATATGCCATACCCGGTGATCCATCAGACCGAGGAGCTGCCGGCCCCAATAAGCTGATTCAACAGGGTGCCAAGCTGATTAGGGGCGCTCAGGATGTGCTGGATGAAATGCAGCTCAGTTGTCAATTGCAGTTACCTTTGGTAGAATCGATAGCGATGAAGCATCCAGACCGAATGCCGGGCTCTGCCCGCCGATTGCTGCAGTGTTTGTCTCAACCTTTGCACGTAGATGAGTTGGCGATGATGACGGGGTTGCCCATTGCAACAGTGAACAGTCTGCTAGTTCAGCTAGAGTTGGCCGGGCTGGTGGAAAAGCTGGATATAGGCGTATTTCAGCGGGTCAGTTAAGGGCAGGCTCACGGCTTTTCTTGCAGATTATGTTTACAAGGTCTGTCCTAACGAATATAATAAAGGCAAATGTCTTGAGAAGAGGGGGCAGGCCATTGCAGCGAATCATAGGTATCATCCAGAAGCTAATCGCAGAGGTACTGGACAGTGATAGAGAATCAATTAATGGTCCGGAGCTAATCGCGACATTGGTGGC
>JAAZLW010000129.1 GCA_012799135.1 Bacillota bacterium
AACGTCATTAACATCCTGTAACGTTTTGCGCTGATTTCCCATTGTCTGATCTATTCAACAGTTCCTGGTGAAATCCTTCTTCATTTTGGTAATACTGGTTGAAAAATCCCTTCAGCCCAGTCTACCGGGACAATGCAACTCCCCACACGAACGTAATCACTGCTCTTTTCCATATGCAGGGATATCGCTACTGAATAGGGAAAGAGAATTCTATCTAATGGCATCATGTATCATGATTATCGAGCTTACCGAATCAAGGAGAGCAGTCTCTCCCCTAAAGACATGGTGTGGCCCTAGGACGATGCCCAAGGCAGCCCTGTGTATCAACTTCTCTGGAGCCATAAGAAGGAGCTGAGATCGTGAACGATACCCTCAGGACAATTGACCGGCGTACATCTCTGCGTCGTTACAAGGATACTCCCGTCACCGAAGAGCATTCAAATATCCTATTGGAGTCAGCAATGCGGGCTCCCACAGCAGGGAATATGATGCTTTACTCGATTCTTGTGATCCGTGATCAAGAGACCAAGGATATCCTGAGTCAAACCTGTGACCACCAACCGTTTATCGCTAAAGCCCCATTGGTGCTGGTCTTCCTCGCTGATATGCAGCGTTGGTTTGACTACTATCGAATGTCTCAAGTGGAGGAATTCTGTGTGCGTACCGGGCTCGACTTTCGAGGTCCCAATCTTGGGGATCTCTTCATCTCTATAAGTGATGCCTTGATTGCAGCACAGAATGTGGTAATTGCAGCGGAAAGCTTAGGCATTGGTTCCTGCTATATCGGGGATATCATGGAGAACTACGAGACCCATCGGGAGCTTTTTGGGCTACCAGCCTATGCCTTTCCCGTGGCTATGCTGTGCCTGGGCTACTATCCAGACGGATATGAACCAAGAATCCGCTCCCGGTTCGCTCAAGAGTATGTCGTCTTCCAAGAGAAATATCGCACTCTCGATGAAGAAGAGTTGGTCAAGATGTTCGCCGAAACAGAAGCTGCATTCCCCTGCCCGAATAAATACGGAGCCGAAAATGCCGCTCAATTGATGTTCGCCCGGAAAACGGGAGCAGACTTCTCGAAGGAAATGCATCGGTCAATTCAAGAAGCCATGGAAAACTGGCAAGGACGGCCGCCGACTACCAAAAGGAAGGCGACTTGATTCTTCTAGAGATCAGGCCCTAAACATAATACCATGGGCTTTGGAGCCATAGTCGTCAGATGAACCTGAAGACAGGAAAAACTCAATCCCAAGGGCCAAGAGCTACCATCACACTACCGCATCATATGCCCCGGCAAACTGGCTTCGATAAAGATCATAATAAAAGCCTCTGGCCGCCATCAGCTCATCATGGCTTCCCTGTGCGATGATACGGCCATTATCCATCACCAGGATAGTATCGGCATTGCGGATTGTCGAAAGCCGATGAGCGATGACGAAGCTGGTGCGGTCATGCATCAGCTTAGCCATTGCCTCCTGGATTAACACTTCTGTACGGGTATCCACTGAGCTAGTGGCTTCATCCAGTATAAGGATCTGGGGATCCGCAAGAAATGCCCGGGCAATGGTGAGCAACTGTTTCTGCCCTTGAGATATGTTGGACGCCTCATCATCTAGCTGGGTATCATACCCATCGGGTAGGGTCCGCACAAAATGATCAACGTGAGCCGCCCGGGCTGCAGCCAGAATCTCAGCTTCACTAGCGGCTTCCCTTCCGTAAGCGATATTGTCCCGGATGCTGCCACTAAAGAGCCAGGTGTCCTGGAGCACCATTCCAAACAGCCTCCGTAGGTTATTGCGAGTCAGATTCCGAACATCCACACCATCAATAGTGATGCTGCCTTCACCGATCTCGTAAAACCTCATCAAGAGGTTAACCACCGTTGTCTTGCCTGCTCCCGTAGGCCCGACGATGGCCACAGTTTGGCCTGGCTGTACCTTCAGATCCATGCCCTCAATCAGGGGCACTTCCGATTTGTACCTAAAAGAAACGTTCTTGAACTCGACATGCCCCTTGATGCTTGTAAGAGCAACCGGCGCATCAGTATCGGCGATCTCTTCTTCCTCATCAAGGAGCTCAAATACCCGTTCAGCTGAAGCAACAGTGGATTGCAGAACATTCATGATGCTGGCTGTCTGAACAATGGGCTGGGTAAAATGCCTGGAATACTGGAGAAAAGCCTGTACATCTCCCAAGAGCAGGGCACCACTGGCTACTTTTATGCCTCCGATTACGCTGATCGCCACATAGTTTAGGTTGTTGATCAGCTGCATAGCCGGCCTGATGGTACCCGATATGAACTGGGCCTTAAAGCTCGACTCGAACAGTCGCTCATTTTCCTGATCGAACTCCGCAATTGCTTTTTGTTGTCGGTTAAACACCTTAACTATACTGTGGCCCGTATACATCTCTTCAATATGACTGTTGAGTACCCCGGTACTATCCCACTGAGCAACGAACTGCTTTTGAGAGCGCTTAGCAATAGATACTGTGACGATTGCACTCAAGGGCAAAGTCGCCAGTGCGATTACTGCCAAGAGCGAGCTAATGGAGAACATCATGATCAAGACACCAATAAGCGTAAATAGCGCCGTGATCAGTTGATTCAAACTCTGTTGGAGCGTACCGGCGATATTATCTATATCGTTGGTCACCCGGCTGAGGATTTCGCCCCGGGTGTTGTCATCATAGTACTTGAGAGGTAGCCTGGAGAGCTTGGCATCCACCTCTTTGCGTAGGCCATATACGGTGCGCTGAGAAACTCCGGCCATAATGTAATGCTGCAACCAGCTGGAAAAGGCGCTGACAACGTATATGCCCGTGAGAATAATCAGCACCCTCCCGATGGCGGAAAAGTCGATACCGACACCGGGTACAAATTCCATCCCCTCCAGCATCTCGACCATTTGCTCTCGACCGCTTGCCCGGAGCATCTCCACAGCTTGTTCTTTGGTCAACCCGGAAGGAAACTGCCTTCCTATGACGCCTGCGAAAAGGATATTAGTCGCTTGACCAAGGATCTTGGGCCCCGCCATACTGAGAACCACACTGGCTATGGCCAGGACCACGACTACAGCCAGTTGGCCTGTATATGGTTTTAGATGACCTGCCAGCCTTCGCAACGATCCCTTGAAATCCTTAGCCTTCTCCGCGGGCATCATAACACCCCGAGGGCCGTGGGGGTGTGGACGTCGTCTCCGAGTTTTCTTCTCATTCATGCGACTTCATCCTCCCGAAGCTGAGAGAAGACAATCTCGCTATACACCTCACAGTGCTGCATCAATTCCTCATGTGTCCCCATCCCCACGATTCTACCTTTGTCTAATACGATAATCCGATCAGCATTCATAATAGTACTGACACGCTGCGCAACAATGATAACAATGGCATCACGCACTTCTTCTGTGAGGGCGGCCCTGAGCGCAGCATCGGTCCTGAAATCTAGCGCTGAGAAACTATCATCAAAGATGCAGATATCCGGCTTTTTCATCAGTGCCCTCGCAATCGAGATCCGCTGCCTTTGTCCGCCAGAGAGATTCGTGCCGCCCTGAGCTACAGGAGCTGCCAACTGGCCAGGCATTTCCGCAACAAAATCA
>JAAZLW010000130.1 GCA_012799135.1 Bacillota bacterium
AGGAATTCCTCAATGCTTTCCCCAGCAACCACGTTCTCGGTGTGCAGGGAGACAGAGTAAACGCTCTGAATTATCTCTGTGAGATAGCAGGAATTACGCCAATCATTCTCGGCTCCCGGGGCAAAGAGCGTCTGCAGCCTATATGGGAGATCATGGGTTAAGGGGTGGGTTGGTGCAGTCTCCCCTCACATGTAGGGACACTAATATTTGCGGCCAAACCCCAAGTCTTCTTGAGCAAGAACAAGCTAAAAGCCTAGCGTAAATCTCGAGGATGTTGATACTTTGCTACTCTCATCACTGTAACATGGATTTCCATACCGTATAAAACAAGTGGGGAGATCTGGCACTCTGCCAAACCTCCCCACATAACCCTTGTCTTCTCCTGTAAACTACTTGACATACGGTATAGTCATCGGACCCTCCGGTAGGACGCAGATCCGGACATCCTCAGAACTCCGCTTCTCAACCAGCTCGTTCACCAATGCGGCAATATCGTGACAAGGCCGCAGATGAGCTGCTGTGATCTCTTCATCGGTTAACCCATCTGTATAGAGGTAAATGTCACCTCTTTGATGCACTAGCGCTTGCACCTGTACCTGCCATCGATCAGTGACGCTATACCGCTCCTCCTTCATATGCTGCAAGAAACACTCCATAGAAGGAGATTCCAAAAGCATTTCCCGGTAATTACCGTGATCGGGATAACCGTCACTACACTCTGCCGCAGCGATAATCACTCCGCCCTCTTTTACGATCTGGGCCGCCGCCGATAGACCCTTTACAGTCTGGTAAAGATTCTGATCCAGCGGATAGCCACTGTTAGTTGTAATCACTATGTCATAAGGCTTGGGCACGGCTTGCATGGCCGTATTCCGAACAAACGCAATGCCCTTTTGATGGGCCTTCTCCAAATCTCCGGCAAAGACCCCGGTGATCTCGTGATGCCGGTTAAGCGTAACATTTAAACTAAAATCAGGTGGGCAAAGGCCGGCTGCTTCCATGATCGCTTCTGATAGGGGATTGCCATCTTTATATGACAGGCCCCAAGTTGAATTGGGATCACCGATCAGATCCGGGCTATGAATATTCATGATCGTATCACGGCTAGCCACTCCCGGAGCTACTAGTTTGGGACCTCCGCTAAAACCCGCGAAGAAGTGAGGCTCAATGAATCCCGTGACAATCCGTACATCTGCATCGACGTATTCCTGGCGAAGCCGAATCTCATAGCCTTTGTGAGAGACCCCTACCTTACGGTATGCACCTTCCTCAGCACAATAGGATTGGACGATCTTATAGCTTTTCGCTATATCCTGTCCTAGGATGGTGCTTAACTCCTCCTCTGTATTGCGCCGATGGGTTCCCAAGGCATTAATCAACACGATATCTATATCCGGCACTGTCTCGAGCTCTGCTAGGAGAACCGGCAAAACCCGATTACTAGGCATGGGGCGTGTACCATCACAAAAGACGATGGCTACCCTCTCCCCTGGTTTAACCAATTCCCTTACCGGTGGAGAGTCTATAGGCTGTTGCAGTGCTTCTTTCAGTGCCCTTGTCTCATCGGGCACTCCCTCTATGAATTGGGGTACTACTACATCAGTAATGCCGTCAGGTAGCTCTACCGGCAACCAGGTTCGACCATAGGCTAACTCAACCCGCATAGATACAAACCTCCATTAGTATAGAAGAATCGTCGCCATAATCTCCAAAGGCTGATCTCCTGTGTTCTCGATTCCGTGTCCAGCCCCTCCTCCAGTTAAGATAGCGTCACCGGCTCGGACAACCTCTTCCTTGCCGTTATCATTTACTGTACCGGTCCCCCGCATAATATAAAAAAGCTCTTCCTCATCATCATGGTTATGATACCCTATTGAGCATCCCGGCTGCAGAGTGATCTTAGCACATAGCCGGGCATTGCCCCCAAGCTCATGTCGCTGAAAAATGTGCAATATTTCTACCTTGCCTTTACCGCCCCGCATCTTCTCCCGGACTTCCTGTAACATCTCCTCTGCCCTGCGGATCATGTTATCACTTCTCCTCTTATCTCAATGACCAGCCACTATGGACCGTTCGCTAGCTTACATATTACCTATCTATTAGTTCCCTTCTCAAAAAGCAGAGTCCTGCTAAGACATCCCCCATTACTCTCCAGATATTGTCCACTTCCAAAATTCATCTCCTGCTCCCCCTTGAAAGGATATAGCGATCAGTCGCGGAATACTTATATAGGGTTTTTTACAAGGAAAGGAGCAAGAGCATGACAACGTTTCCACGCACCACTGTTGGCGGACTTTCCGTGTCTCGGATGATCATCGGAACTAACTGGTTCTGTGGATTTAGCCATCAGACCCCAGCTAGAGATGCTTATATCAAAGACAATATCCTAGACCGTAAAGTCATTGCCGATATTCTAGAAGTATTCTTTAGAGCCGGTGTAGACACTATTATGGGCATCCTCCACGAATACCCTGTATTGCTGGATGCCATCAAGGAAGC
>JAAZLW010000131.1 GCA_012799135.1 Bacillota bacterium
AAGTCGGGAGTCCAACCAAGACCAAGACGAAGAAGACTACATACAAGATGGCTCCAGACAGACCACCACCGCCTCCCCAACGTGGACGTGGCATCATGCTTTACTCCCCCATTTTCCTGCATTTGCGATCCGTGACAGGATCGCGTTCCCCATGTTATGTTATGAATTGGTCGGATATGCCACCAGTCGTTGAGGATCGATCAAGAGATATCCTGAGATAGCGGCTATAGCCGTCAGAACACCAACTCCGTAAAACAACCCGACACGCTCAAATCCAATGACTCCAAAGATTGGTGGACCAACAGCAACTCCGAAAAACCTAACTGTCCCGTACACTGATGTGACAACACCCCGCTCATCTTGAGAAGCAGCTGCAGTAATCAAGGTGTTCAATGGTGGTAGCACCATCCCAATTCCGATGCCAGCTGTAATTACAGCGATGGGGAAAATGAAGTGCCTGTCTATACACAGAGGAACTGCGGCTAGTGCCACCGCCGCCATCATCATTCCCAGGATCAATGCCCCTTTGAGTAAATGGCGGCGACTTTCTAAGAATACCCCTGTGCTATAAGAGGTTGCCGCCATTGCTGATACCGGAACCGCTAAGGCCAGACCTTTCATCAATCCACGCAGATGGAATTTCTGCTCCAGAATATCTGAAAGGTAACTAAGAAAGCCAAACAAGACCGATAGAGCCAAAAACCCGATGACAAACGCCATCAGTAATGATTTACCTTTATCCTTTACAATCTGCCCCAGTGTAGTAAAGTATTGACTCCATGATTTACCTTCACCGCCAGGATTAGGTTCATGTAGGCCAAACCATACAGCTGCCGCTACGGGAAAGGCCAGAACACCATAAACGAAAAATGGCGCATACCAGCTAACCAAAGCCACCAGGGAGCCCAGAATAGGGCTTACCACCTTACCCAGTCCGTTGGAAGCTTCCAGAAAACCAAGGTAACGAGTAAGCTTCTCTCCGGTAATCAAGTCAGCAGTAAGTGCCATAGCCAGCTGATATGTACCTCCAGCACCTAAACCCTGCAAAACACGGCCCACTAGAATAATGGTAAAGGGTTCCTTCATGGTTATGCTGGCAATACCTGCCACCAGCCCTCCTACACCATAGAGTACTAGAGCAGGAGCAATGATGACCTTCCTGCCAATTCGATCAGAGAGTATGCCGGAAAAGGGAATCAAAAGACCTGCCGGTAACGAAAATGCTGTAACCAACAGGCCTACCTTTACTTGGTTTATACCTAATACTTGCTCAAACTTGGGAAACACCGGAATCAACATGGAGTTACCCAGTACCATCACAAAGGGTACAGCCCCCAAGATAGCCAGCTCACCCCAACCCAGGCTTTGTCTCTTCACCACAATATCTTCCTTTCCTTCAGATGAATGACTCGAAGATATTGTGAGTCGAGGGTGGAGCAAACATACTCAATCCCCGCTGATAATCACCGCAGGATAGCCCTTGCCCTCCAATTCCCGCTTGAGTGTTTCTGCATTACTCCGCTGGGAAAAAGCTCCTACTTGCACCCTATAAAGAGAACCAGGAATGACCAGCACCTGATAACCCTTGCCGGTCAATTCATTGGCCAAACCACGGGCATTGGCTTCCGAGGAAAACGCCCCTACCTGTACACGGTAAAGCTGCTTACCGGAAGTCTGAGATGGGGCCGGTGGTGGAGCTGAATCCTGCACAACCGGCGAACTCGGCGACTCCCGTAGGGACGGTAAAGTTTCAGATACCCCAGGTGAGCTATGCCCTTCTGTATCACTTTCGGTGGTAGATTCTACCCCCACTTGGAAACTGGGCTCTCGGGCTATCTCCCGAGCACTCTGCGCTGTTTGTTCTCTGACGTCTTCACCCGCCCGGGTCAGCTCTCGGTCTAAGGCTCCCGTAGCGGCTTGGATAGCATATTGTCCTACTACATAACCTAGAAAAACTGCTACTCCGGCCACTGCGACTAAAGTTAGGATTAGGTAGACTCTCTCTAGTACCTTGCTCCGCTTGTTTGCCTTTTTCTTATTACGAGCCATACCTCTCACCCCATTGAGCTTGCTCTAGGCCATTTTACTCTGCCTTATTGGTTTCTGCGCCGGAGTACATAATCCCTGCCATATCTCCTTTAACAGACAGTTGTTTACGAGCCTCACCGATTAGATATAGTGAACCACAAACACAGATCAGATCATCCCTATGGGCTCTCCTTGATACCTTTTCATAGGCAGCACCAAAACAAGGAGCGGTATCTGCTTCCTCTACCATTCCCTCTGCCAAGCATGTGAGGATGGATGGGTCCAGTGGGCGGGCCCGACTGGTCCGGGGAGTTGTAAAGACTACGGTATCTCCTTGTGGCAACAAGGTCTGTAACATGGCCTGAGCTGGTTTTTCCCCCACTATGCTTATGATGAAATGCAAGCTCCGCCAGTGGAAATATATAGGCAAAGTGGCCGCCAATTGCCGAAAACCATCAAGGTTATGGGCTCCATCCAGTACTACTACCGGGTCTTTTCTGACTACCTCCAGCCGTCCCGGCCAACTGGCAGCTGCCAGGCCCTGAGCCATCTGAGCATCAGTGATGTTTAGTCCCTTTTCTACTAGTGAATCTATTGTTGCCAGAGCCGTGACTGCATTTGTAATCTGAAATAAGCCTAGCAAATTGATGTGCAAATGCCGCCAATGACCTTTACCCGAGACAGAGAAACTTGTCCCAAAAGGACCAGGTGATGCACGCTCGATCTGGTATTGGGTCTCTACATCTATGACCTTAGCCCCCCGGCTCTCTGCCACCTGAGTGATCACCCGCTTTACGCTTGTAGCCTGGGGTGCTGTGACTACTATACCACCAGGGGAGATGATGTCTGCCTTCTCAGCAGCGATCAGCTCCACTGTCTCTCCCAAAACCTCAGTATGATCAAGATCAATATGGGTGAATACTGTTACGGCCGGACCCCCTACATGAGTCGCATCATAGCGACCTCCCATTCCTGCCTCCAAAACAGCATATTCCACACCCATCAAAGAAAAATACTTAAGAGCCAAGGCGGTAGCAATCTCAAACATTCCCGGCTGACCATATGTACCGATGCTTAGCTCACTCAAGCACGGATAAAGCTCCTGGAAAATCTGATGGAGAGCCTCATCCGGGATAGGTGTTCCATTTACCTGAATGCGCTCATTGAACTTAACTAGGTGGGGTGATGTGAACAAGCCCACCTGCCTACCGGCAGACTCTAAGATTGAAGCAATAAACTGAGCAGTGGAGCCCTTACCGTTGGTCCCCACCACATGTATAATCTGAAAATCACCTTCTGGGTGACCTAGATGATCAAGCATAACATGAATACGTTCCAGTCCCGGTCGACTTGGTGTCGAACTGAGACTAGCCAGATATGTCTGTATCTCCAACGCCTCCACCCCTCCCCATGGGCTACAGTAAGACCCGGCCCTGGCTGGACCGGGTCTTACCTTGCTATCAGCTAGTTTGACTAATCCACCAGTTCACTTAATCGGTCCTGTAGCATTGCCTCTTTTTCTTGTAAGGATATTAGTTTCTGTCTTTCTTTTTCTACAATCTCAGCGGGAGCCTTGGTCACAAAACCCGTGTTGGCCAATTTCCCCTGAGCTCTCCTAATCTCCTGTGCCGTTTCTTTCAGCTCTTTTTGCAGCCGGGCAATCTCCTCATCGATATCTACCAGCCCAGCCAGAGGTAGGTATACTTCCACACCTCCGGCCACAGCCGTCACCGCTTTTTCCGGCTTGAGGGTCTCTAGAGGCTGCATATCCAGATCACCAACCCGAGCTAGGACCTTTAGATAGCCTTGGGCTTCCTCCAGTAGAGCCAGCCCTTCCTCACCGGCATGAATAAACACCGGAATCTCTTTGCCTGGAGCAACCTTCTTTTCGCTCCTGATATTGCGGATTGCCCTTACTATGTCCATTAATGCCGTCATCTTAGCCTCTGTCTCAGGACTAGCATATGCATCTTCGAGCTTAGGCCAACTAGCCAACATGATAGTTTCACCCTCATGGGGTAAATGTTGCCAAACTTCTTCAGTAATAAAGGGCATAAAGGGATGCAGTAAGCGGAGAGTACCCTCCAGCACATACCAAAGGATATACTGGGATGCCTGTTTGGTTGCTTCCCCCGCCCGTCCGTAGAGATGAGGTTTGATCATTTCTACATACCAATCACAAAGCTCTGTCCAGATAAAGTCATATAGCGCCCGGGCAGCCTCTCCTAGATCATACCTCTCCAGCCAACGGGTGGTTTCTTCAATGATACCTTGATACCTACTGAGGATCCACCTATCTGGCAGGCTAAGCTCCAGATCGTTAAGGCTAGCACCATCTGGTTGAAAACCACTGAGGTTCATCAAAGCAAACCGTGAGACATTCCAGATCTTGTTGGCGAAATTCCGGTAAGCCTCCACCTTCTCTTCCCTGTACCGAGTATCATTGCCAGGGGAGGTGCCAATCACGAGACTGAGCCGCAAGGCATCGGCACCAAACTCTTCAATGACTTCAATGGGATCCACACCATTCCCGAGAGACTTGCTCATCTTGCGCCCCAGAGGATCTCTGATCAAACCATGAATAAGGATATCACGGAAGGGCACTTCACCCATGAATTCCAGACCCATACACATCATTCTGGCTACCCAAAAATAGATGATATCAAAACCGGTGACCAAAACTGATGTGGGGTAAAAATGCTCTAGCTCCTCTGTTTTCTCAGGCCATCCTAAGGTGGAAAAAGGCCAGAGGGCTGAGCTAAACCACGTATCCAACACATCCGGATCCTGGCGTAACTCTGTACTGCCACAGATAGGGCATTTCTTCGGTTCCTCTTTGGTTACGATTATTTCTCCACACCCACAGTACCAGACCGGCACCCGATGTCCCCACCATAGTTGACGGGAGATGCACCAATCTCGCACATTCTCCATCCAGTTTAGGTAGTTCTTGCTAAACCGCTCTGGCACGAAACGGCTATCCCCATTCTCAATAGCAGCAATGGCTGGTTCAGCTAAGGGTTTCATCTTAACAAACCACTGCTTACTGAGAATTGGTTCTACAGTATAGCCACACCGACTACACTCACCAACGGCATGTTGATGATCTTCGATTTTCTCCAAGAGCCCCTGGGATTCAAGGTCTCTAACCACTGCTTCGCGAGCCTCATAGCGATCCAAGCCCTGGTATTTGCCACCCGCCTCGGTGACCTTTGCTTCACCATCTAGTACCAGAATCGCCGATAGACCATGGCGCTGGGCCACTTCAAAGTCGTTGGGGTCATGGGCTGGAGTTATCTTGACCATCCCTGTGCCGAACTCCATATCGACATACTCATCGGCCACAATGGGTATCTCCCGTTCCATCAAGGGCAAGATGCAAGTCTTGCCAACTAAGTGCCGATAACGGGCATCTTTGGGATTAACAGCCACGGCCGTATCTCCCAGCATGGTCTCAGGTCGAGTAGTGGCCACTACAACATACTGTCCTGAACCATCAGCCAGGGGATACTTGATGTGCCAAAGCTGCCCAGGAGTATCCTCATGCTCCACTTCTATATCAGATAGGGCTGTACTGCAGCGAGGACACCAGTTAATGATATAATCCCCCTGATAGATCAGCCCTTTGTTATATAGGTCAACAAATACTTCCCTTACCGCCTGAGAGCAGCCTTCATCCATTGTAAATCGCTGTCTGTCCCAGTCACAGGATGCTCCTAGACGCCGCAATTGTTTCAGGATGCGACCCCCGTATTCTTCTTTCCATTCCCATACCCGTTGAATGAACTTCTCTCTTCCCAGATCATAGCGGCTCTTTCCTTCATTTTCCCGCAAGTGCTCCTCTACTTTCGCCTGAGTGGCAATCCCCGCATGGTCCATTCCCGGGATCCATGTGGTATTATAGCCCTGCATCCGTTTCCACCGAATAAGGATATCTTGCATGGTTGTATCCATCGCGTGCCCCAGATGCAATTGACCCGTGATATTGGGTGGCGGAATTACGATACTAAAGGGTGGTTTGTCTTGTTCCACCTCTCCGTGGAAATATCCTCGCTCTTCCCAGATCTTATACCATTTAGATTCTACGACATGGGGATCATAGACTGTAGGGATCTCTTTCTCCGCTGCCGATATTAATCCAGTCTTTTCCTTTGCCTCGGACATTGTTCATGCCTCCTCTGTACACCCGTCAGTCCTAGCAATCAAAAAAGCTCCCGTCCACAAGGACGAAAGCTCCAGACTTCCGCGTTACCACCTTATTTCCATCGGTAACACCACATCTACCGATGGCACTCCATGCTGTAACGGGCTGACCCGGCCATCTCTACTGGTTGTGCCTTGTGGACACGATTTTCAAGTGGCAACTCCAGGGCGACCTTCAGCAATTCCTACCGGAAAGTCCTCTCAGCCGGCGAGACTTCCTCTCTGACGGCGGTGTCTTGCCTACTCCTCCCTTTCATAGTCGTAGCTTGTCGTGATTTGCCTTAATTCTACCTGACCTAATGGACGATGTCAATAGAAAGCGGACGCTTAGGCGCCGGACAGAGACAAACCTCTGGGCGAGGCCCGAAGAGGGATATACGATGAAACACTTTCGCAACAGTCTCTATGTTATAATAGTACTGGCGAACAAGTATCTTGCGAGGGGAGAGGTAGAATGCCGGAAAAGATCCTGGTGGTTGATGATGAGCAATCTATTGTGGAGTTGATCAGGTTTAATCTGGAGAAAGAGGACTGGCAGGTTGTCACTGCCTATGATGGGGATGAAGCCCTAGAGGTATTTGAACGCGAAAAGCCAGACTTAGTTCTCTTGGATATCATGCTGCCTTTGAAGGATGGTTGGGAAGTATGCAAGGAATTGCGGGAGGTTTCCGCGGTCCCGATCATCATGCTAACAGCCAAAGACGAAGAACCAGACAAGATCAAGGGACTGGAGATCGGTGCCGATGATTACGTGACTAAACCCTTCAGCCCTAAGGAGTTGATAGCCAGGGTAAGGGCGGCTCTGCGTCGAGCATCCCAGGCAGGACCAGCCAGTGAACATGTAGTGACACTGGAGGGCCTGCGGATTGACATCGATCGCCACCAGGTTACCCTTGATGATGAATTACTGGTCTTAACTCCCAAAGAGTTCGACCTTCTACTGCTTCTGGTCCGTAATAAGGGTAAGGTCCTCAGCCGGGATCTACTTTTGGAGACTGTATGGGGATATGATTATGGTGGTGAAACGAGAACTGTCGATGTGCATATCCGACGATTGCGACAGAAGATGGATGAAGATCCGTCCCGTCCCCGCTATATTCATACCGTACATGGTGTAGGCTATAAAGTGGAGGAGCCTCGGCAAATATGAACGATTCCCGCTTTCAACGCTTAAGCTGGAAAACCTTAGTCTTCCAAGCCCTGTTGGTGCTTTCCACAGCACTGGCTAGTGTACTTGGTGTTTGGTTGCTGCGGGCCACGGCCTGGTGGCCTGTATGGGTTTTGCTGATCAGCGGGTTCTCGGTCTATCTCACATACCTGTATACCCAAGGCCATTTTTTCGAACCCATTCGCAGCATGCAGATGGCCATCAACCGGGTGACCCAAGGTGAACTAGATGAGCGAGTCATTCTGCGCTCCACCGGTGATCAGGAATTTGTGGAGTTAAGTCAAGCCATTAATGGCATGGCGGAACACTATGCGCTGTTGGTGGAGGAGGCCAACCGGCATCGCAACCACCTCAATGCCATATTATCTAGCTTGGTCGATGCCCTCGTCGTAGTTGATAGGGATCTCAAGATCACTATGGTCAATCCCGCCGCCTGCAACCTGCTAGGTATTACCCCTGACAGCCGGGGTCGGTATCTTCTGGAGAGTATCCGGAACTATGACCTAATCCAGCTCTTTCAGCGGGTATTGCTTGAGGAAACCACTGCTCAACAAGAGATCCAGGTATTCTCACCACAGCACTACATTTTCAGGGCGATTGTCAGCCCAATCCGTTCTCAGAGAACCGGTAAGATCATAGGTGTGGTGGCCATCCTCCACGATATCACCGAAATAAGGCATTTGGAGAAAGTCAGGACCGATTTTGTGGCCAATGTGTCTCATGAGCTGCGCACCCCTCTGACTTCTATCAAGGGATTTGTGGAGACTCTGCTGGATGGGGCCCTAGAAGATACAGAATCAGCTCGGCGGTTTCTCACGATCGTTGCTGCCGAGACGGACCGTATGGTCAACCTGGTCAAGGACTTACTGGAGCTCTCCCGATTGGAAGGTACCGACAGAGCCTGGAACCTATTACCCCTGGACTTGGTTGACCTGGTTGAGGAAATATCCGATAGCTATCTGGAGCTGGCCCAGGAGGCTGGGCTGCATCTGCATGTAGAGATAGCAGATCAGTTACCTCCAGTACTGGGTGATTCTACTTTGCTTCGCCAGGTAGTCACCAATCTCCTGGACAATGCTGTAAAGTACACTGAACCTGATGGACATATATGGCTGACTGTATATAGCGAAGATGAAACGGTGCGGATGTCGGTAAGGGATACTGGAGTCGGTATTCCGGCCAAACATCTAGATCGCATCTTTGAACGGTTCTACCGCGTCGATAAAGGCCGGTGCCGCAAGATGGGCGGCACTGGTTTAGGTCTAGCCATTGTTAAGCACATTGTCGAAAAGCATCAAGGCAAGATTGAAGTGCAAAGTGAGTATGGAGAAGGCACCGTCTTTACCGTTACCTTGCCTGCCATTACAGAAGAGCAGCAGGCGCCGACAGCAGTGGCCTCCGTTTAAGGCCGCCAGCCCTCTCTTGCCAAGCCCCCAGCCCTCTCTTGCCAAGCCTGCAGATTCCTAGCTGGTCAGTGCCCTGAGATAGTAGATGCAAAGCAACAGTAAAAGCCCCCATATCCAGCTAATCCGCCGGTACCAGGGGGCTTTGGAAGGTCCAAGTGCTCTGTAATGCTCCATATAGCCTTTTGCTTGTGCAATATCAGTTTCCTTTAGGATTAGAACCACCAAACTCATGGCCAGTATCCCCAGGAGCTGACCCGAATTGAAAAGCAGATATTCCTCGGCGAAAAAACCCACAATAAACTGGGTCAATCCGATGCAGAAAATGGCTACAAGCGCCATCTGGCCAGGGAAACGGGCTTTCCACCGCAAACCCCAGACTACAACGAAGGTTAAGTAAAAACCTATTGCTTGGTAAGCACCTAAAGGTTGAAATCCCTGTCCATCCGACACTACCCCCCAGATCAGGTGGGTAGGCCTACCCACACGACTCGTGCCCACAGAGGCGATAGCCATTCCCAGCGCCAGGGGCGCTGCCAAGATATCCCCCAATTGGCGATAGTCCCAGTCATGGTGGCGCAGAACCCAAGCCGTAACCAGACCGAAACCAATCGCTGCCCCAAAACCGGAGAGGCCATTACTGATACTGAGAAGCTCCTCGGGAAAAGCAAGAAAATACGGCAATTCACCAAGGACAAATAGTATCCGAGCACCGAGCAAACCCGCGATAAATACACAGATGAGATAATCCGACATTAGGTCAACGGACCAGTCTCTGCGACGGGTCTCCCGTAAAGCCAATACAACCCCGGCCCCATATCCTAAAGACAGCATAAACCCATATGCATAGATGTGAAATGGACCTATAGTAAATAGAACTGTATCGATGGTAGAACGGCAACACTACTGCCACGGGAAGTGCTGCCTACCTCCCTTCCAGCTGCCTGCTTAGGCGGTCTCATCCCCCGCTATCGGCTGCCTTTGTGGTTCACTTCTATATCCCATCTCGGAAATAAACACTCCCATTAACATGAGACCGGCACCCAACCGACCGGCTTGGGTCAGCCGCTCACCCAAGAGCAAGAATGCCAGTATAGCGGCAAACACCGGTTCCAAAGAGAAGATTAGACTAACCCGCGTCGGTGTCGTATAAGGCTGTACTCGGATCTGGAGATACTGCGCTGCAGCTGTAGCAAAAATCGCCAGATAGATAAGACATCCCCAAAGCTTGGCCCCAGTCAATTGGGGGAATGGTTCGACCACAGCTGCTGCTCCCAGACCCACCACTGCCACGGTGCCAATCTCCACCCAGGTGAGCAAGAGTGCATCCGAAAACGCCCCATACCGGTCCACAGTAATGATCTGCAAGGCATACAAGAAAGCACAGGCCAAGACCCATAAATCGCCCTTCTGAAAGGCCCAGGGATCATTAAAATCCAAGGTCAAAAAAACCAACCCCAGAGTGGCCAAGACAACTCCAGTCAAAGCCTCCCGCTCCGGTTTCTCACGCAAAAGCAAAGCAGTAAGTACCGGGGTAATCACGACTGACAGGGCTGTGATAAAGGCCGCCTTGGAGGCTGTCGTATACTGAATGCCGATGGTCTGACTGATAAACCCTCCCCAGATCAGCAGTCCCAAAGCAATACCAATGCTCATGGTTTTTCCATCTAGCCGCCTTAGCCTAGGCCAAGCAAAAGGAGTAAGCAAGATGAAAGCCACAAGAAACCTGGTGCCGACTAGATACAAAGGTTGCAGCACTGCAACCAAGATTTTCAAAACAGGGAAGGTTCCACCCCAAATCAATGTAACTAACAGTAAGATCAGATCAGCCTGTAGTGGGCTGAGCTTTCCACCCCCATTTAGCTGCAAAGGCTTTTCCCTCCACATCACCAACCACTACTAAGAAGTAAGTCACTCAACCCTTAAGTCACCATGTTTAGCCACATGGGCAGCTAAACCTCCATCTGCCAATAACCGGATCATCACATCGGGCAGAGGTGGCGCTTTGAGAATCTTATCTTGAGTCAGGTTATGAATTGTGCCAGTAGCCAAATCTACTTCCAACTGGTCCCCGGCAGCGATCTGGTCAGTATCACAGATCAGAACAGGCAAGCCAACATTGATGGCATTGCGGAAGAAAATCCGGGCAAAGGATTTGGCCAAGACGGCACTGACCCCAGCCATCTTAATAATGGTGGGAGCATGTTCTCGGCTGGACCCTAAGCCAAAGTTGCTGCCTCCAACCACGAAGTCCCCGACAGAGACCTTAGCGGCAAATCCGGGATCTGCGTCCTCTAGCACATGCTTCGCCAATTCCGGCAGATTCGAACGGAGATGGAATAGCCTCCCGGGAGCTATATGATCGGTAGAAATATTGTCTCCAAACTTCCATGCATTACCTTGCAGTCGCATAGCTCACTACCTCCCTGGGATCAGTAATAACTCCGGTCAATGCACTAGCTGCCGCTACCGCAGGAGAACCGAGATAGATAAACCCGTGGGGGTTGCCTAATCTCCCCTGGAAATTCCGGTTAGATGTATTCAAAGATACTTCACCATCACCCAAGATTCCTTCATGCACACCCACGCAAGGACCGCAACCCGGAGCCAAAATGATCGCACCCGCTTCAACCAATGTCTCAACATACCCTGCCTTAAGAGCCTCCAAAAGGATCTTGCGGGAAGCTGGAACAACAATACACCGTACATTTGGTGCCACCCGTTTACCCCGCATAATCGAGGCAGCTATGGCTAGATCCTCGAGCCGACCATTAGTACAAGAACCGATGAATACCTGATCAATGGCAGTGCCCGCCAATTCGGTCACCGGGTGAGTGTTATCCACTGTATGGGGAGCAGCTAAGGTCGGCTCCAATCGACCGGCATCAATGGTAATCACTCGTTCATAGCAGGCATCAGCATCAGCCTGGAGCGGCTTGAACTCTTCCCCTCGGCCTTGTGCTATAAGGTAAGCCTTAGTGACTTCATCACTGGCAATGAGACCGACTTTGGCACCGGCTTCCACCGCCATGTTGCTCAGGGTAAGTCGTTCCCACATGGGCATATTGGCAATGACACTTCCGGTGAATTCCAGTGCCTTATAGGTGGCCCCATCGGCTCCGATCAAGCCGATCAGGTGGAGGATAAGGTCCTTAGCAAAAACACCGGAGGGCAGCTCACCTGCAACTCGAATCTGATAGGTCTCCGGTACTCTAAACCAAGTTTTCCCCAAAGCCATTCCTATAGCTACGTCCGTAGAACCCATGCCGGTGGCAAAAGCAGCCAAGGCTCCGGCGGTACAGGTATGGGAATCAGCTCCGATAATCACTTTGCCCGGGGCGGCATAGTCTTCTGCGATTAGCTGATGGCAAACTCCCTCGCCCACATCCGATAATTTGCACCCTGTCTTGCGAGCAAAGCTCCGCAGTAGTATGTGATCATTTGACAGTTCTTTACGGGGGCTAGGTGCTGCATGATCGATAAACAGGATGGTGCTCTTTGGACGAGCCGCTTTCTCCAGCCCGATTCTCTGCAACTGCCGTACAGCCAGCGGTCCCGTCCCATCCTGGGTCAGTGCAACATCTACGTCACAGACCACGATCTCACCTGCCCGCACCTCCCGCCCCACCCGCTGGCTTAGAATTTTCTCAGCCAAAGTCAATCCCATTGTCCCATCCTCCCTCAAGTCTCCCTGGTAGTATTCAACCTGTGAAACGCGAATGCCTTCCAGCCAGCCTTGCCTGTATCCATGTATTAACTACCGAATTGTGCATACATCACCTAAGCGCGGAAAATCGGCAGTGAAGATCACCTATAGGTGATCCCATGCCGATTCTCTAAATGTCAAGGGAAGGTGAAAGATCAGCTGGCGTCTTTCCCGTGACCCGTTTCTTGCCTGAAGTCCTCATAGATATAAACCAGTTCTTTGTCAAATAGTGCCCGCTTCAGTGTCACTGAAACCTCTCTTACTTTAGGCAAGAGAAGCCGAGCATCCTCTAACGACAAATGAATACCATACTCCAGGAATTTGGCAACCAAGGCTTTGGTGCCAGAATGCTTGCCAATGACGATTTGCCTTTGCAGCCCAACTTCCTCCGGAGTAAAGGCTTCATAGGTCGAGGCATCCTTTAGTACACCATCGGCATGGATACCCGATTCATGGGCAAACATATTAGTGCCGACGATGGCCTTCCAGACAGGTAGCTCTCGCCCTGAAGCTCGAGCCACATACTCACTGGCTTCTCGGAACATGTCGGTTTTGAAATTGAGATCTATGCGGGACAAATACTTTAGAGCCATAACCACTTCCTCCAGAGCTGCGTTTCCCGCTCGCTCCCCCAGCCCATTAATAGTCACTCCCACAAACTTCGCCCCACCCTGAACACCGGCTAGAGCATTGGCCGTGGCCATCCCGAAGTCGTTATGAGTATGCATCTCAATCTCCAAACCTGTTGCTTCCCGTAGCATTTGTACCTGCTCACAGATAGTAAAAGGATCCATGATACCAACAGTATCACAGTAGCGCAGGCGATCGGCTCCTACATCCCGGGCCTCTCGGCCAAACTTGATCAGAAAATCCATATCTGATCGAGAAGCATCTTCGGCGTTTACGGAAACATATAAATCATGCCGCTTGGCAAAAGCTACCGCTTCAGTCATATGGGATAAAACCCAATCTCGGCTGGTCTGTAACTTATGCTTAATGTGGATATCGGAAGTAGATATGGAAATAGCCACTGCATCGACATCACAGGCCAGGGAGGCTTCGACGTCTTTGACCACAGCCCGATTCCAAGCCATGATACTGGCTGTAAGGTCTGCCTTGACGATCGCCTGGATGGCTTCTTGCTCATCACCACCCATTACAGGAATACCGGCTTCAATCTGATGTACTCCTATGGCATCCAGAAGCTTGGCAATACGCACTTTCTCGTTATTGGCAAAAACCACTCCTGCCGTCTGCTCACCATCCCGCAGAGTCGTGTCGACAATCTGCACTGGTGCCTGGTTGCATGGCTGCACGAGCTTAGACATTTCTACTCGCCTCCTTTTCCAGCACTTGAGGTGCCCATGGCCGGATCTCGTAAATCAACTGCGATTAATACATTAGACAACAAGAGACCAGTGGGCTACCACAGTCTATTTTTTTCACTATACTCCACGCCATGCCATCTGTCAATGGTCATAGTGCCTTTGCCGAGTATACATGACCTGAGGACTGCTTCTATACCCAGAACTCCAGCTTAGTAAATGAAAAGCGAAAAGCCAAGAGACGAGAAGCGCCCCTTGGCTAACAAGCTTACTTAGGTGGCTTACTCCAGCAACTTGTTCCTAATCATTTCATTGACTTTCTGTGGATTCGCTGCACCCTTTGAGGCCTTCATCACCTGGCCCACCAAGAACCCAATCGCCTTGGTCTTACCACCTCTGACATCAGCCACGGGACCGGGGTTATCTGCCAATACTTGATCGATAATCTTCTCCAGGGAACTGCTATCACTGATCTGTCTCCAACCTTTTTCGTCTACAATTACAGCTGCAGGTTTCCCAGAGGCAAACATCTCAGCCAGAACATCCTTGGCAACGATGTTGCTCACCACTTTTTCTTGAATCAACTTGATCAATCCTGCTAGATCCCCCGGCCTAACCGGTGACTCGGCTACTTCCAGTCCGTGGGCCTTTAGCCAGCGCAAAACCTCTCCCATTACCCAGTTGCTGGTTATCTTGGCATCACCGACCTCTTTTACACACTCCTCAAAATACTCGGCCAGGGCGCGGCTAGAGGTCAAAACATCGGCATCGTAAAGAGGCAAATCATATTCGGCTACAAATCGATCCCGACGGGCATCGGGCAACTCGGGCAGCTGCTTTCTGATCGCCTCTACCCAACTAGGATCGACCTTGAGAGGGTAGAGATTGGGATCTGGGAAATAGCGATAGTCAGCTGCCTTCTCCTTACTCCGCATAGAGAAGGTCATACCCTTAGCCTCATCCCAGTGTCTTGTCTCTGGCAGCACGGCTTCCCCGGCCTCCAGTAGCTGTTGCTGGCGGCCGACTTCAAACTCCAGAGCCCTTTGCACTGCCCGAAAAGAGTTTAGATTCTTGATCTCACTTTTTACTCCAAAGGTACTAGTTCCCTTCGGTCTCAAGGAGATATTGGCATCACAGCGCAGGGAGCCCTCCTCCATCTTGCAATCTGATACCTCGGTATATTCAAGCAAAGTCTTTAGTCTCTCCAGAAAGAGGCGAGCCTCCTCCGGGGAGCGGATATCCGGCTCGGTCACAATCTCAATTAGGGCAATCCCCGATCGATTATAGTCCAAAAGCGAATAGGCAGCACTCATAATACTCTCACCGGCGTGAACCGACTTGCCGGCTTCTTCTTCCAGATGTACCCGCTCAATCCCAATTTCTCGTACAGTCTCACCTACCTGTAGTTCCACTCTGCCATCACTGCAAAGAGGCAAATCATTCTGGGATATCTGATAGGCCTTGGGCAGATCCGGATAAAAATAGTGCTTACGGTCAAAGCGAGAGTGTTCATTAATCCTGCATTGTAAAGCCAAACCCGCTCTAATAGCCAAGTCTACCGCCTTTCGATTGAGCACTGGCAGTGCCCCGGGTAAACCCAGGCAAACGGGGCAGACCTGGCTATTGGGTGGAGCTCCGAACTCCGTACTACATCCACAGAAGACTTTAGACTCGGTGAGAAGCTCTGCGTGAATCTCCAAGCCAATGACGACTTCCCAATCAGTCATTAGTCTTCACCTCCATCAAAGGCCGCCGCACCGGTAGGCAGGCGTGTTGCTCATAAGCATGTCCAACTCTCAAGAGTGTAGGTTCATCGAAGGGCCTTCCCATCAGCTGCACGCCCACGGGTAAACCCCGGTCAGTATACCCACAGGGAACACTCAAGGCCGGTATGCCGGCCAGATTGGCTATACAGGTGTAGATATCCGATTGGTACATCACTAGTGGCGTATCCAGCCTATGTCCAAAGGGAAAAGCTGCCGTCGGAGTAGTGGGACCAAGAATCAGACTACACTCCTGGAAAGCTCGGTCGAGATCCTCTCTAATCAACGTCCTTACCTGTTGTGCTTTTTCATAGTAAGCCATGTAGTGATCGGCATGGAGAACATAGGTCCCCACCAAGATCCGGCGCTTTGCCTCTGAGCCAAACTGCATACGTGTCTCGGTAAACATCGATACTGTATCATCGGCATCCTTAGCCCTGGAGCCTAGCCGCACTCCATCGAAACAGGCCAGGCTGGAGCTGATCTCCGCTGAGGCTATAACATAGAATGTAGCCATAGCATACTCCATGTGGGGAAGAGCGATCTCTTGGACCCGAGCACCCAATGACTCCAGCACATTAGCAGCCCCAAACATAGCTTCTTTTACTTCAGGATCGAGCACATCATTGATGAACTCTCGGGGAAGCCCGATCACCAACCCCGTTATGTCTCCAGTCAAATTTCCTTCATAGTCAGGTAGTTGGGTTCTAGTCGATGAGGGATCTTGCGGATCCCAACCGGCAATCGCTTGGAGTACCAAGGCAGCATCCCGCACATCTCGAGTGATAGGCCCCACATGATCCATGGAAGCCGCCGCCGGTACAAGCCCATAGCGAGAAACCAGACCATAGGTAGGCTTGAGCCCCACCACACCACACAAGGCCGCCGGTTGGCGGATGGATCCGCCGGTATCAGAGCCGAGTGCGAAGGTAGCTTCTCTGGCTGCCACAGCCGCTGCCGATCCGCCACTCGAACCCCCGGGAACCCTAGATAAATCCCAAGGATTGCGAGTGGTATGAAATTGCGAACTCTCTGTAGATGAACCCAAACCGAACTCATCCAGATTGGTCTTGCCCACGATCACGGCTCCGACATTTTTTAGCTTGGCCACTACGGTCGCATCAAAGGGAGGTATGTACTCCTTTAGGATCTGCGAAGCACAAGTAGTCCTGACGCCGGTGGTGGAAATATTGTCCTTAACAGCCAGCGGTATGCCACATAGCGGTGAAGCTTCCCCTGCAGCCAATATAGTATCGGCCCTCTTGGCCTGAGCAAGGGCTTCATCCCGGCAAAGAGTAATATATGCCCCAATATCCCCTTCTATTTGATCGATCCTAGAGAAAACCGCTGCCACGATTTCCTCTGAGCTAACTTCCCCGGCCTGCAGAAGTAATGTGAGTTCATGAATCGTCAATTCACTTAACTGCAAATAACTCGCCTCCTGTCGCCACCAACAGCTGGTCTCTGCACCCAGAGACCAGCTAATCTTCTTCTATGACCCGAGGAACCCGAAAACAGTTGTCTTCCACCTCAGGACCATTAGCCAATGCTGCATCCCTAGACAGGGATGGGGTGATTTTATCCTCCCGTAACAAACCGGGTTGCATAATTGGATAAACAGTAGGGGCCACTCCCGTGGTGGTGTCCACCGATTGTAGCATTTCAACACAGGCCAGAATGCGGGAAATCTGTTCTGGCAGCATCTGTTTCTCCAAGTCAGTTAACCCCAGACGGGCTGTTGCGGCCAGTTCTTCCAACTCCTGTAATGTCATTATTTTCACTCCTTCAAAAGGCGATCAAGATCTGCTTCCCTTAGGACCGGGATTCCCAACTCTTCCGCTCTAGATAGTTTGGAGCCGGGATTAGAGCCCGCGATCACATAGTCAGTACTGCGACTGACAGATGATGTCACCTTACCACCTAATGAACGCACTAGTTCTGCCGCTTCCTGCCGAGAGTACTTGTCCAAAGTCCCCGTTAAGACTATTGTCTTCCCCGAGAACGGGCCTGGCTCTGAGCCTAGTCTTCCTTCCTCTTCGGCCATAGTCACACCGGCCTCGGCTAAGCGCTGAATCACCTGCCGGTTCTGCGGTTCCTCCATGAAAGTGATTATGCTTTCCGCGATTTTATCACCAACCAGGGGCACACCCTGCAACTCCTCCCGGGAAGCCTTGCTCAGTCTCTTCATACTACCAAAATGGGCGGCAAGTTCCCGCGCCGCCGCCTCTCCTACCAGGCGGATACCTAAGGCAAAGATCACCCGGGCCAAGGGCCGTACTTTACTGGCTTCAATCGCCCGCATCAGATTCTCTATGGATTTAGTCCCCATCCTGGGAAGCTCACTGAGCTTTTCCGGGGACAAGAAGTAGATATCCGAGGGATCCTGAACCAGTCCCGCCTCGACTAGCTGACCGATCAGGGCTGGGCCCATCCCCTCGATATCCATAGCTCCTCGAGAGGCAAAATGCACCAAACCCTCCACCAATTGAGCAGGGCAAGCGGTACCGACACACCGCGTTACCGCTTCTCCGGGCAGCCTTTGCACTTCAGCATTGCACACCGGACAATGATCCGGCAGGGTGAACACCCTCTCTTGGCCGGTACGCTTCGATTCCACCGGTTTGACAATCTCGGGAATTACATCTCCCGCTTTCCGAATAATGACAGTATCGCCGATCCGGACATCCTTAGCCTTGAGGATATCGGCATTATGCAAGGTAGCTCGGCTTACCGTGGAACCTGCCACCTCCACCGGTCGTAAGATCGCCAAGGGGGTGAGAGCTCCTGTACGACCCACCTGGACAATGATATCCTCCACTACGGTAGTAGCCTCTTCAGCGGGATACTTAAAGGCAATGGCCCAGCGGGGACTCTTGCCTGTGGCCCCTAAAGCGGCCTGAGCGGCTAAGCTATCTATCTTGACAACTACCCCATCGATATCATAGGTCAATGTTTCCCTTTGGGCTTGCATCTTCTGGCAGTATTCCCAGACAGCCGCCATATCGGGGCAGCACTCGATCAGCGGGTTTACCCTCAAACCGATGGACTTAAAGTACTCCAGCACCTGCCAGTGATTCTCTAGCTCTAAACCCTCATGATAACCCAAGGCATAAAAGAAGACGTTTAGGTGCCGACTGGCGGTGACCTTTGGATCCAGTTGCCTCAGAGAACCGGCCGCAGCATTGCGGGGATTGGCAAACAGCTTCTGCCCAAGCTCCTCCTGGCGCTGGTTCAGTTCGAGAAAATCCTTGCGGGGCATGAACACCTCGCCGCGGACTTCAAGCAAG
>JAAZLW010000132.1 GCA_012799135.1 Bacillota bacterium
GGCTTCTTCTACACCATTCGGCCTGGAGACACGTTGTTTGAACTAGCGGCACGGTTTGGCACCACGGTTGCTGCCATCATCGCTGCCAACCCTGGAATTGATCCAACCAGGCTGATACCGGGCCAGCAAATCTGTATACCGGTACCGGCACCACCACCAGAAAGACGCTGCATTGTGATGATGCCAACAGACTTAGCTCCCAATGCAGATGGGGTGCTTTTCCTAGACTACAGCAATAACGTAGCACTAGGGGCTGCCTCGAATGTGCCCGATCCGATGGACTTCAACCAGGAAGTGTATAAACTCTGGCTGCGAGAAGGAAACACCAATAACTGGGTAGTGACTACTATGTTCAGGTCACCACAGGACACTTGGGTAGGTCGCCTTGCTCCAGCTCAGACTCTGTCAGTGTTCACAGCCGCTGTCATCTCTGCCGAACAGGCTGCCAATATGCTAAGACCGGTAGGCAGTCGGGTATTGACAGCAACCATACCAGCAGTATCGTAAGTGCGATAGGCTAGGCAGGTCATGCCGCAAGCAACATGGCCTGCCCCGTTTCGGAAAACAGAACCGGCAGTCGTTGCCGGTTTTTCGCGTAAAGAGGCTCCCGCAAAGGGAGCCCTTCTGCAGGATTTGCCTTTGGAAACACGAAAGCCAGATAGAGCGCAAATTTCCGATGAGGAGGGATATGCTTGGAGAAGCCAGTTATTCTACAGAGTCAGGGACAACAGATGGTAGGCATGTTGCACTTGCCGGAAGGGGAAGGGCCTTTTCCTGCGGTTGCTATCTACCACGGGTTTACAGGTACAAAGGCAGAGTCACATAGGATTTTCGTAAAGATGGCCCGAGCTTTG
The DNA here is from genome assembly GCA_012799135.1 of Bacillota bacterium. Classification (GTDB taxonomy): domain Bacteria; phylum Bacillota; class Limnochordia; order DTU087; family DTU087; genus JAAZLW01. The sequence goes on from JAAZLW010000132.1 coordinate 855, forward strand.
GTTGCCAAAGGGATCGTAGCGGCACGTTTTGACTTTCGTGGATCCGGAGATAGTGAAGGTGACTTTGCCGATATGACTGTAAGTGGCGAGATTGCTGATGGCATCAGAGTGCTCGATTTTCTCGAGGAACAACCACAGGTAGACGCAGCAAGCTTAGGAGTCTTGGGCCTGAGTATGGGTGGGGCTGTGGCGGCCTCTGTGGCAGGCCAGGACAAGAGAGTAAAATCCCTGGCATTGTGGGCAGCGGTTGCTAAGTTCGATCTTTTCGAGAGCGAGCCCGAACTGCTAGATCAAGCCAAGAAAGTGGGTTACGCTGATTTGAATGGCAATGTTCTCAACTACAGCTTCTATGAAGATGCCCGTACTCAGGATCCACTCAAGTGGGTCTCCAAGTTCCAGGGTTCGGCCCTGATTATCCATGGTGATGCTGATCCGACTGTACCAGTAGCCCATGCAGACCTCTATTACCAGGCGATCACTGGGAAAAAGGAGAAATTGATCGTCTCTGAAGCAGACCACACCTTTAACCGGCAAGACTGGGAAAAGTCTGTCATCGATAGGACAGCAACATGGTTTCACAAGGAACTCTGACCCTAAGGATTCAGGAGGGTCCTCAGGTGAGCTGAGTGAGCGGGGTTCATTTGTCTTCGTCGTATGCTTGTTGCTCTAGCTTCCCCTTGGCAACTAACCATAGGAGGAGAATTTGACTGATAATCTGTAGGGCTATGGCTAGTACAAAGGGAAGGTGAGGGCTGGAAGAATACAGGGCGCCAGCCAGAGGGCCGGCAGGAATGGTGGCAGCAAGTGTCAAGACAGCGATCAGGGAATTGATCTTGGCCCGAGCGCGGTCAGGGATGGCGTTGGCAAGACTAGCTTGGCGAATCGGCTCAAGTATGGCCGAACCTAAGCCATTAAAGAGGGCTGAAATGAGCGGGAAGACCATAAGTCCCGGTGGTGCGGCCAGCAGGGCTAGTGTGCCTAAGGTGAAGCAGAGTGCCCCAACCTGAAGTCCCCAACCTGTATGTTGAGGTCCTAGGTGTGGCACCAAAAGCAGTAATGCTAAAATCATGGTGCCGGAGGTAGCTGCCGGTATCAGAGCGATTATTGCCGGTGATAGGCCTAGTCCGGCGGTATCGGTCATGTATAGTGCCCCATAGGTATTACGAATCACGGTAGTGAACATGGAGATGGTTTGTACAAGAAAAAGGACAAGAATGGTCGGTGACTGTCTCATTACCTGGAAGGAGCCATAGAACTCACCCAAGGTCTCTGCCGGGGATGCGGCTATTGTCTCTTCTACCATGTTGGCCCCAATGGCACTTTCCCTAACACCTCGCTGGCGGATGAAAAGGGCAATGATAACGATAAATAATCCCGCAAGGTACATGGTTCGAGCGCCTTCAACGATTCCCCAGCGTTGGATAAACAGCCCTCCAATGGGGACTAAGAGGCCGGAACCGACAAACATCATTTGCACTATGGCGTAAACTGCTTGCCGTTTGCTAGGATGTGTATCCTCCACCAGGAGACAGCTCCAAGCCGGTATTGCCGCATGATACAGACCATTAATAGCCGCGGCGATCAGGAAATGGGGCATACTGCGGGCAGTGAGCCAGATGATACTGGGAATTGCCCAGCCAATGACATCAGCCAGCTGCATAGTCCGCTTTCGACCCCAGTGGTCAGCCAGGTGTCCACCAAGTAAGGCGGAAATCACCTGAACAGTGAGACCAATGGCAGTAATCAGCCCAACTTGGGACTTGCTTACACCTAAGGCTACCATATATAAGGGGCCATAAAGGGCATACCAGGAAGTAACAGTTCCCCAGAAGGGTTCGGCAAGAATCAACGCTCTGGCATTGGCACCCGGTGTCTGCAGCATCTCCCGACAACGCTGTATCTGTCGGGTGGCCAGAGAGCGAAGGTTAGATGAGGATTTAGGGGTCTGTCCCTTGAGATGTGGGGTTTCCAACATGGTGCCTCCTAAAAGACAGCTTAAGGAATGGCTAACACCAAAACTATTCCTAGCCTACCTTGAGAGTAGGACTCATGTCAAGCAGAATCGGCGCTTACGCGCTAGGTCCTGTGAGAATGAGGAGCCTTATTAAGGGATCACCAGGTTGGTGAAGGAAGTCTACAGGGATTTTCAAGTGGTGACTTGAAGAATGTAATAATGGCTGATGCTACTATATGAAGGAGTAATCACGATACAGGGAATGGGAGTTGGTACTATGGCTAGACCTCCGATACCCCGGCGGGTGGAAGCTATGCCAGAGGTCACGCTTTTCAAACCAGCCGGTGTGCCTCTGCGAGAGCTAGAGGAAGTTGTGCTGACAGTAGAGGAGCTAGAGGCCTTGAGGCTAAAGGACTTAGAGGGGTTGGAGCAGGAAGAGTGCGCGACCAGGATGAATGTATCCCGCCCCACTTTCCAGCGAGTCTTGACCTCCAGTCGATGTAAAGTAGCAGATGCCCTGGTGGGAGGCAAGGCTTTACGGGTGGAGGGAGGCCATTATCGATTGGCCAAACGGCGATTTCGCTGTAGGTCATGCGCGCATGAGTTTGAAGTATCCTTTGGCACCGGGGAAAGAGGAATAGAGATTAAGTGCCCAGATTGTAATACCCAGGCGGTCCAGCGCATTGATCAGAGTGGGCATGGGTTTGGTAGACAGCCTTGGGGGCGACGGCCCGAAAGCGAGGAGTAGAAGCAGGAACCATCCCAGGATGCAGTTCCTACGATTTGGTAACCAGGTAAATATGGAGAAGGAGAGGAATTACGAAGTTCATTTCAAATTCACCCCAAGGGTTATTGACATATGCTCGAAACATGCGTATAATGATAATGAGCATATGACCATGATCATCAGGGGGTGAGATAATGCCAAGAGGTGACTTCACTGGACCATGGGGTCAGGGGCCAATGACCGGTCGAGGTGCTGGTTTTTGTGCTGGCTACCCGGTGCCAGGGTATGCCAACCCGGCTGGTCGCGGATGGGGCTTTGGACGGGGGTTTGGTCGAGGCTTTGGACGCGGTTGGGGACGAGGCTGGGCGTATGGTCGACCTATGTGGGGAGGAGCTGCCTGGATGGGCCCAGCCTATCCGTATGGCGCGATGGTGCCATATAATCCCGATCCACAACTGGAAGCTGCGGCACTAAAGGAGACTGCTGAGGCACTCGAGTCCGACCTAAAAGAGATCAAGCAGCGATTGGCAGAACTGGAAGATAACGAATAGGCTGTACATCCACTTCACTGGATCTTTGCCCGGAAGAAGGTTAATTTATGACCTTTTCCCGGGCGTTTCTTTTGCGTATCTAACTTCGACCATGAGCCGCGGAGTTCTTCTGGGAAAAGAGGAAAGGCATGGACGATGTCGAATAGGTAACACCAATGGAGATAAACGTAACACGAGGCAATGAGTCTAGCGTCTTCTCGGGAGGAAAGCGTATGTTTGACAAGGACCGTGAAGCCATCTTTGATGCTATGGCGCCGGAATGGGGCAAGCGTGCTCTTAGTTCACCCTCAGATACTCTGTGTAGGATGTTGGAGGATCTGGCCTTAGCGGGGAAAGTAATATTAGACGTGGGGGCCGGGACAGGTGCATTGGTGGAAGCCGGTCTTCGCCAGAACCCTAAGCGCTGGATCTGTTGTGATTTGTCCACCGCCATGCTCGCGCAGATCCAGGCCAGCTGGGAAGAAAACCCAGTGGTAGAAGTTTTGCAGGCAGATGCTCACTGTCTTCCACTAGAGGACGCCAGCTTTGATATCGTGATCTGCAATGCGGTGTTGCCCCATTTTCATAACCGCCGTCAGGTCCTAAAAGAGTTGGAGCGCATCTTGCGGCCAAATGGTCAGCTGGCAATCAACCATTTCATTGGACGTCACAGGGTAAATCAGATCCATCAGAGTTCAGCTCATTCTCTTCTCAGAGGCGATCTTCTCCCAGCGGCTGAGGTTGTGGTAATGGAGTTGAGAGCCTTGCGTTTTGATATCAATGAAGCTGTAGACAATGAAGACCGGTATTTCATCCTGGCTACGAAAGCTTGTTGAGAGGTTGGAGTAAATGGGTTTTTCGCCAAAAGTGGTGGAGCTTTCCGGTATTTCCGCCGGGTATGAGCGGCAAGAAGTTCTAAACAACATAGATTTTGCTTTAACCGAGGGTGAATGCTGTGCCATTTTAGGGGACAATGGTGCAGGAAAGACTACTCTGTTCAAGGTGATTATGGGTCTTCTGATCCCTTGGCAGGGGAGTGTCAAGATCCTTGGGAGAGGACTGGATTCGGCGGGAAGTCGCATATGGGCGCGGCGGCAGATTGGTTATGTTCCCCAGGCTCGGTCAGATGGACGTTTGCCTATTCAAGTGCAGGATGCGGTGTTATTGGGGCGTTGGGGGACGAGTTTTGCCGGTTTGCGGCGTCCCTCACAGCTGGATCGGCAGTTGGCGGTGGAGACTCTGGAGCTTCTCGGTCTAGGCCCACTAGCCTTATGCGATTGTCGGGAGCTTTCGGGGGGTCAAAAGCAACGGGTCGCCATCGCTAGAGCGTTGGTGAGAAAGCCCAGGTTGCTCTTATTGGATGAGCCTACTACATATCTGGATGTGGCTGCCCGAGACAATTTGCCGGAGCTGCTCTCTACCATTCGGCGAGAATTGGGCTTAAGCATCTTGGTGATCAGCCATGATGCCCAAAGCCTTCAAGAGGTGACTGATCGGGCAGTCCTTCTACGGGATGGCTCGCTTTATTCGATATAGCAAAAACGGCAGCGCTTGGTTGGGGGTATGAGGTTGAGTTTCGTTGACTATATGCAGATTCCACTGTTCCAAAGGGCGATGCTCGCTGCCTTGATTGCCGGAGGCACCCTCTCCCTTTTGGGAGTAGTAATCGTGACTTTGAATTTGACCGTAATTCGCTTCGCCTTGATGCATGTGGGGCTTTTGGGTGCAGCTATCGGACTTGGGCTAGGTGCTTCACCACTGGCGGGGGCATTGGTAGCGATCGGTGCAGGGTCCTTACTTCTGGGTCCTTGGTCAGACCGGATGAAGATGGATACAGGGCTGACCGGGGCATTCTTCATGACAGGTTCTATGGCCCTGGCGTTTCTACTGTTCTACAAAGCCGGTGTGCCTGCTATGGAAGCATTTGCTTTATTTACTGGGAATTTACTGGCGCTAGCCCCTGCAGAGCTTCGCTTCATTTTGGCCCTAGGAATAATCATCTTGATGTCGTTTGTCGCATTCTACCGGGAGATCCAATTGGTACTATATAATCAGGAATTAGCGGAGAGTCTAGGAGTACCAGTAGCTATAGTTCGCAACGGTTTGCTCTTCTTGACAGGGCTAGCCATCGGGTTAGCGATCAGGGTTGTCGGCGCTCTCCTGATCGATGCCTTAATCTTACTACCTGGCCTGAGCGCTCTGAGTATGGCCAAAGATCTGCGATCCGCTCTGGTTCTAGCTTCACTATTTGGTGTGGTGGCTGCAGTGGGTGGCTTTAGTATTTCTCTCTTTTTTGATGTCCCCACCGGGCCCACCATAACCTTGGTCGGTGTGGCTATCTTGGGGATAATCACGATGGCTAAAGGCCGCTAGGCGGCCGAATATAAGAAAGTATGAGGTGGTAGGCAGTGAAGAAATGGCTTAAAGTTACAGTATTACCGCTCTTATTGGTGTTCCTTCTAGGGGGGTCAGGAGTAGCACTAGCAGCGGCAGAAGACCCACTGGTTGTGGCTTCAACTAGTTGGGTAGCCTTGATTGTCAGGGCTGCTGGCATTGAAGATGTCACGATCCTGGCTCCGATTGAGTTACGGCACCCTCCGGAATATGACTATCGCCCTAGTGATATCGCCCGAGTGACCAATGCCGATTATCTAGTCTGGGCGGGGTATGAGCCGTTTGTTAAGAAACTTGTGGAGGCCGCCGATCTGACTGAAGAGCGTTTAGCACAGGTTGTTACAACCAACACTCCGGACAACTTAAGGGAGCAAGCCCGTAAGCTAGCGGCACTCTTTGGTACAGAAGATCGCCAAGCTCAGTGGGAAGCAGGGTTTGACCAGCTGGTTGACCGGCTACAGAGGGCGGCGATAGAGAAGGATGCTGCCGACATACCGGTACTAGTCCACTTCCATCAACAAGCCTTCGTACGCTGGCTGGGGTTTGACGTGATCGGTGTCTTTGGGCCAGAAGATATCAGTCCTGCTAAAATGGCGGAACTCGCTCAACTCGGCCCTGCTATGGTAATTGATAACTACCATAACCCGGTAGGAGTCGGCATAGCCGAGATCGCATCAGTCCCGCATGTAGAGCTGGCCAATTTCCCCAGCGAGGGGCTGGATAATCTGGACGCTCTGGTAGAAAATAATGCTGCAAAACTCGGCCTTGTGAAATAGAGATTGTCAGAGGCAAAACAATACAGGGGGCGCCATGGCGCCTCCTTATCTTGCCTATGGCTGGCCAAACAGTTCTTTTCCCTTAAGCGCCAGATTCTCCCCTAGCTTGCGGCACCGATCGGCGTCAAAGCCGGCCGGCGCTTTGTGGGAGACGGCCCCAAAATGGGTCGGTGGTCGCCCCACAACTACGCCGCCGGAGTAGACCATCATGCCGCGAATTAGCATCCCCTGGATCAGAGCCATCTCTGCTAGTTCGTAGCCACCACCTCCAGGCCACGCGGCTGAGGCGAAGGGGGCCCCTAGCTTGCCCTCCACTCTCACTGGCAGAGTGTCCATGCACTTTTTCATCTGCCAACTCACGGTACCGTAGTAAGTAGGGGTGCCAAAAAGAATTACCTGGGATTCGTCTAAGGCCTTACGGTCCAGCCGGTCTACGGTCATCAGGCTGACCTCTACTCCTGCAACCTGTAAAGCGCCTTCCTTGATCAGTTCTGCCATCTTCTCGGTATTGCCTGTTTCTGAATGATAGACAATACTAATTCTCAGCATTTCTATCTCGCCCTTTCTGTTCAGTCCTGTAGTTCTGGCTCAAGAGTATGTTTGGCTCATTTTTCGGGGAAAGACTTTACACCGTGCTATGTATTTGTTCGCGGTCTCTTTAGGATTTCCCTGCCAACCTGTGACTTTTGCTAATTACATCATTGGGAAAAAAGCAGAACAAGATAACTGCAAAGCTGGGAAGGAGTATTTTCCTCGGCAAAGAATACTATTGGTAGAATGCAGCTTCTTCAACGTTACGGGTATGCACAAAGCAGGGATTATAGCACGTTATCACCATTTAGGGCCGTGTTGATTAAAACGTTTCGATTTTCCAGGATACAGAATATCGCAGATAGGGTGAGATTGATAGTATGCAGATTCGACACCGACGTTTCCACTACCAGAGTCTAAATGAATTGCGGGATGCGGCTCATGAACTAGAGCTGGGACTTGAGTTTGATGAGGATGTATCACGTCTGCGTAACCCCGTAACCATCAGTGGTAAGATTGTCCCCAACTCCATTGCCATTCAACCCATGGAAGGCCATGATGGCACCCCTGACGGGAGGCCAAGTGAGCTCACCTTTAGGCGCTATCGACGGTTTGCTGCCGGTGGGGCAGGCATGCTCTGGTTTGAAGCAACCGCAATTACTCCTGATGGAAGAGCTAATCCACAGCAGCTTATGCTAACCAAGGACACACTACCTAGTTTTAGCAGCCTATTGGCGGAGACACTCGCCATCGCCCAAGAGCAGTTTGGATCTAGACACAGACCTTTTACAGTTCTGCAGCTGACTCACTCTGGTAGGTATTCCCGGCCACAAGGCAAGCCGGCGCCTATCATCGCCTTTCATGACCCATATTTGGATACCGAGACCCATGTGCTGCCCGATCAATTACCAATCTCTGATGCAGAGATCATGGATCTGGAAGACCGATTTGTGGAAGCAGCAGAGCTCGCTCAAGCAGCAGGATTTGATGCTGTAGATATCAAGCACTGCCACCGCTATTTGCCCTCAGAGCTGTTAGCCGCTCATACGCGGGATGGCCAATATGGTGGTTCATTTGAGAATCGCATACGTTTTTTGGTCAATACAGTAGACAAGATCAAGGCACGTCTAGGTGATGGGATAGTGGTGACTACCCGCATAAACGCCTATGATGGGCATCCGTATCCTTATGGGTGGGGCGTAACAGAAGAAGAAGGTAGCCGCAAACCGTGCTTGGATGAGATAAAGAGGCTTACGGAGATTCTTTGCGAAAGAGGGGTTCCCCTAATAAACATTACAGCGGGGAATCCTTATCACGATCCACATATCAATCGGCCTTATGATCTACCGGTCAAGGGAGCAGAGTTGCCCAATGAGCATCCTCTGGAAGGTGTTGCCCGGCTGATTCACATAGCCCGGGTGGTCCAAGAGACAGTACCGGAGATGGTAGTAATCGGCAGCGGATACAGTTGGCTAAGGCAGTTTTTGGGCAATGTCGGAGCAGCCAACATCCGCAATGGATGGGTTACCATGGTCGGAGTAGGTCGCGGTGCTTTCGCTTACCCTGATTTTGCCAAAGACCTACTGGTAAATGGGATGATGGATCGCAAAAAGGCTTGTATCACTTGCAGCCGCTGTACTCAGTTTATGCGTGAAGACAGAGCGACTGGGTGTGCCGTTTTTGATCGAGAGGTATATGGGAGACGCTAGGGTCGGCGATGATGGTCAGACTTCTACCGAAATGACTTGCAGCACGACTCCAATCAAATGGCTTTTGCTATCTATTGGATCATCTCACTGTCTCTGTAGGCTTTCCAGACAGTCTCAAACCATTGCTCTTCATCGGGCAATGGTCTTGTTTTCCTCCAGTGAAAATGACAGCGACCTTGCGCAAAGGATACTTCCTGAATACACTCAGACAAATGGGCATGGTCGGGGCGGAAGCGGAAGATATCGGGCAGATCAGGGTGAGGGAGTAAACCCTCAGGATCATGGATCACATAGGAGCCGCGACTGCCGCCACCTCTCTTAATGTAGTCGGCCATGGCCGAGAGATACATATATTGACAGATAAGTAGGTCGCGGTTGGCAAAGGCGATTGGCAGATCTCGTACGGTGCCGAGACGGGTTGTTTGAGGTAGGGATTCCAGTTCACGCCACGCTGCTGTAGCAGCTGCCTTTACGGCCGTGAGTGAGCGAATATGAGCTCCTGCGGTAGTCATGCGCCGGCCCAGGTTTTGACGGATCTCATCCACGTTGGCCTTTCCGGTTATGTTGGCGATGAACTGCTGACCTAAGTCAGTCTTCTCTTGTATTTGCGTTTGAGCTTGACTGACAAAACTGTCAACACTTAACGGCTCGTCACGGTAGCGAATCGCGATGAACTGGGCGGCCCGTAAGCTACCCACCTGGCCGGAGTTTAGGGCACTACCACCCGGGCGGTAGATGCCATGTGTACCATTGGCTTCTCCTACCGGGAAGAAGTGAGCAAGATTGCTTTCCCACCAGAGGTTGCCGGCCAGGCCACCATTGTTGTGCTGGGCAGAGACTGCAACCTCTATGTACTCCTTGGCAAGATCGATGCCATGGTTGCGATAGAGCTCAACAGCTGGTTGGTTCATTGAGACTAGTCGCTCGATGGGTGTTCCGTAAAGAGCTCCGGATTGCTTTAGGTACTCAACGCTCTCTGGGCTGAGGAGCGCAAAATCCAGCTGGCCATGCTTGCTAGTCAGGCTGGGGTTACGGGCATAATCCAAAAAAACCCTCCTACCTCGAAGCGCGGTTTCCTGGTAGATTAGCAGATCGATGAGAGAGGAACCTTGATTTGCTGTTTTCCGGGGGTCAAAAGGCCATTGGTAGCCCTTAAGGAAGATGGCATCCAGCATCTGTCCCGGACTCTGGAAATAGTCATTCAAGAATTCGTGTTCGTTGCCTGCAGAATCAATGGAGATGTAGCGGGGGAGCACTTGCTGATAGGTGCCAGATAAATTCCATCGAAACTTCAGTGAAGCAATGCCGTATTGCCATTCCGTAAGATTCTTGCCTTTGACCCCGGCTTCCAAAGCCAGGCCGGTAGCGCCAGTCTGTGACTCTGGGTAGACGGAAGCGGCGTAAATGCCAGCCGGACCTCCCGTAGCATAGATGGTGTTGGTACAGTTGAAAGCTACATACCTTGTCTTTGGGTTTTCGATGCCTTTTAGGTTAAGCGCTAAAAGCCCAATCGCTCGGGTGTGAGCCGAGTCGGTCAGTATGCCGATGATCTGATATCCATCAAAGATGTGAATCGACTTGCTCTGGACTTGGGCCAGTAGCCGCTCAGTCATGTATCTAGATGTCAAGGGACCCGCTGAGGTAGCTCGCTGCCGCGGATCATGGTCAGTCTTGTACCCGACATACTCTCCGTAGCGATTATGGGGGAAGGGGACTCCAAGTTCTACCAACCGATAGAAGCAGCGGGCCGATAGGGCTGCCTCCACTAAGGCCAGATCGCCGTCCATACTGCCACCGGCATAGAGGTCCTTGGCCATATCCCAAGGAGAGTCAGCCATCGCTCCCGCCGTGGTCAGTTTATAGTAGGTTTGCTTATCGGAACCGGTATTGAAGGAGGTGCCCATGTGTAATCCTTCAGTTACAAGGGCAATGTCTCTCTGCCCGTGCATATATAGCTGATCGGCAGCATTTAGGCCTGCTGCCCCCGAGCCGACTATCACTGTGTTGAAACAGTAGATGGCGATGTCTGTTCCTAGAATCTTTGCCGAATAAGTATCCACAGCCTGACCTCCCGGAGTCCTGTGTCATGGTCAAATGCTTTGCTGCATTCTCTTCAGAACGGAAACGTTTCGATTGTGCTACTAGTGATTGGTTCTTGAAGGGACTCTCTGTTCCTTCTTAGGTCAGCTGGAATTCGCATGATGGCTCCTCTAGCTGGGGTTACATCCTCCTGATGAGAAAATAGGTTTGCCCGGATGCAGAGAACATTGACAACATGAAGGATGGCAGTGTCGGCAAGCAGCAAGGTAGAAAGGCTCATGTGTTACTTCGAGTCAAAGGTAGAAGGGAAAAGCGCAGGAGACAAGGAAGAAAAGGAAAAGAGTCTTGCACAATCGCAACGTTTCATTCATGCTGATCTGGACTGCATGGACTTCCTTATGCCTGAAGGGCTCGACAGACTCAGGCAGATCTGTGCTTTTTAGCGAAATCGACTCTGTGTCTAGAAAAGGCGCGATGGAAGCCAACACTATGGCATGGTAACATCTGGCAATGAGACTCGAGAAAACGACAGTAGGGGGTGCACATAACTTGAAGGCTCCGACAATCAAAGACGTTGCGCGTTTGGCAGGGGTGTCTGTCTCCACTGTTTCCGCTGCATTAAACGACAAACCGATCGTCAAGTCCTCAACTAAGCAAAGAGTACAAGAAGCGGCAGCAAAACTCAACTACAGGCCTAATGCCATAGCCCGAAGCTTAGTGACCAATGAAAGCCGATTGGTCGGACTAGTTGTACCGGACATGGCCGACCCATATTTTCCAGCTATTGCAGCCGGTGTGGACGAGGTTGCCGGTCGGCTGAGATATACGGTGATTCTCGCCAACACGCTGCGAGACGCGAAGCGTGAGGCTGAACAGATCAAGGTCTTGATGGAGCGCAGGGTAGATGGCCTTGTGTTTGCGGGGGGAAGCACTGCAGGAGCCCGGGGGTGGTTGGGTTCTGCGGCTAGCAGTATTGGGATCGTGGTCATTGATAGACCAGAGTTCGCCTTTTCATATCCGTCTATCACCATAGATAATGAGCGGGGAGCGGAAAAGGCGACCAGATATCTCATTCAGCTAGGACATGAGACTATTGCCTTTGTGAGTGGTCCTGTTGATTCCTACGTGAGCCAAGAACGTCTCCAGGGCTACCGTCTAGCCCTGCGAGAGAGCGGCTTAGGTTACAGAGAAGAGCTGGTGGTACATGGTGATTTTACTCCCCGAGGCGGGCTGGTGGCTATGGAAGAGCTGCTGAGCCGCTCAGATCGATATCTAGGTGTAGACGCACCTGTGACAGCGGTCTTTGCTGCCAATGATCAGATGGCTATAGGTGCTATGCATGGAGCCCGTCTACTTGGTAAAGAGGTTCCCAGGGATATTTCAATTATCGGGTTTGATGATATTGACGTGGCGGCTGTAGTTGAACCTCCGTTGACCACCATGGCTGTCCCCACTCAAGATATCGGCAAGACGGCCATGGGTATGCTGGCCAAATGCCTCAACAAGGAAGTACTGGAACAGGACAGAATAGTGTTTCAACCGCAGCTGATCGAGCGAGGATCATGTGCTGCTAGATAAGAATCTCCTGCGATCTCTGTCCTCGAATAGCCCAAAGATGTAGGAGCATACTGCGCCTTGAGGCGAAAGGGATTGTCGTGTCGAGAGGAGTAAGTATCTAACAGGCTTCGAACAAGAGTTGCGACCCAGAAGAAGGGAAGGGATTGCTGTTGTCGACACGTACTTTTCAGCCTGAAGGCATATATTTTGCCATGTACCCCCTTTGATGCGAAAGGAAAGGTGAATAAGCTGGCTCTGGAAGTTCGAGGATTCCCCATGGGACCAGCTAAACAGCCACTGCCTGGGTCTATTCAGCAGCAAGTGGATGAAATGAAAGTGGAGTTGAAGCACGCTA